>NZ_JAANOW010000005.1:0-300000 GCF_011758805.1 Mycolicibacterium fluoranthenivorans
GCGCAAGCGGCCGACGAGTGCCTCGGCCGATGCCGCGCGCCGGGCCGGGGCCGCCGAACCCGACGCCTGATGTTCGTAATCTGGTAACCCGGGGACGCGGGACGGTTACTGGCCCGTACGATTGGCGCGTAATCGACCCGACTGGCGAAGGCGACAGATGAGCCACGACTGGACCGACAACCGCAAGAACCTGATGCTCTTCTCGGGTCGGGCTCACCCAGAGCTGGCCGAGCAGGTGGCGAAGGAACTCGACGTACCGGTGACCGCGCAGACCGCGCGGGACTTCGCCAACGGTGAGATCTTCGTCCGCTTCGACGAATCGGTACGCGGCTGCGACGCGTTCGTCCTGCAGAGCCACCCCGCGCCGCTGAACCAGTGGCTGATGGAACAGCTCATCATGATCGATGCGCTCAAGCGCGGTAGCGCCAAGCGCATCACCGCGATCCTGCCGTTCTACCCGTACGCCCGCCAGGACAAGAAGCACCGCGGCCGCGAGCCCATCTCCGCCCGCCTGGTCGCCGACCTGTACAAGACCGCCGGTGCGGACCGCATCGTCACCGTGGACCTGCACACCGACCAGATCCAGGGCTTCTTCGACGGTCCGGTGGACCATATGCGCGCCCAGAAGCTGCTCACCGGGTACATCGCCGAGAACTACGCCGACGCCGACAAGGTCGTCGTCTCCCCCGACTCGGGCCGCGTCCGGGTCGCCGAGAAATGGGCCGACTCCCTCGGTGGCGTGCCCCTGGCCTTCATCCACAAGACCCGCGACCCGCTGGTGCCCAACCAGGTGAAGTCCAACCGGGTCGTCGGTGAGGTCAAGGGCAAGACCTGCATCCTGACCGACGACATGATCGACACCGGCGGCACCATCGCGGGCGCGGTCAAGCTCCTTCGCGAGGACGGCGCCAAGGACGTCATCATCGCCGCGACGCACGGTGTGCTCTCCGACCCGGCCGCGCAGCGCCTGGCCGACTGCGGTGCGCGTGAGGTGATCGTCACCAACACGCTGCCCATCGGCGAGGAGAAGCGCTTCCCGCAGCTCACCGTGCTGTCCATCGCACCGTTGCTGGCCAACACCATCCGCGCGGTCTTCGACAACGGCTCGGTCACCGGCCTCTTCGACGGGTCCGCATAGCGACGAGCGCCTGCCCGAGGAGCAATCAGCCATGGTGGCGACGATTTTTCACAACCCGAAATGCTCGACCTCGCGCAAGACGCTGGACCTGTTGCGCGAGAACGGTATCGAGCCGGAGATCGTGCTGTACCTGAAGACCCCGCCGTCGCGCGCCGAACTGGCCACGCTGATCGCCGATGCCGGTATCCCGGTCCGCGAGGCGGTGCGCACACGCGAATCGCTCTACACCGAACTGGGACTGGCCGACGCATCGGATGACGAACTGCTCGACGCGATGGCCGAACACCCGATCCTCATCGAGCGGCCCCTGGTGGTGACCGACAAAGGCACCCGGCTGGCACGGCCGATCGATCGCGTGCGCGACATCCTGTGAGGATCGCGGCAGCCCTGGCGGCGCTGGCCGTCCTGCTGGCCGGCTGCGGTGACGACACCCCGGATTACAAGTCGATCTGGACCACCCCGACGACGACCACCTCCAGCGCCGATCCCAGCGCCGCACCAAAGCCGGTGCCGCTGTCGGCCTACCTGGAAAGCGTCGGCGTCACCGGCGATCCCGTCGCGCCGGAGAAGATCACCGACCTGACCGTCGACCTGCCGCGGCCGGCCGGCTGGCAGGCCTACAGCAACGTCAACCTCTCGCCCGGCACGCGGGTGATCGCCAAGGGCGACACCTATCCGACGGCGATGCTGATGGTGTTCAAACTGACCGGGAACTTCGATATCGCCGAGGCCCTCAAGCACGCCGACGCCGACGCGCAGTTGTCGCAGAACTTCACGAAGCTCAACGGGTCGAACGAGAACTTCCGCGGCTTCCCGTCGTCGATGATCGAGGGCACCTATGACCTCAACGGGCGCCGGATGCAGAGCTACAACCGGATTATTATCGCGACCGGTACCCCGCCGAAGACGCCGCCGGGCGCTCCCGGTCAGCGTTACCTGATCCAGCTGACCATCACCAGCTACGCCGAAGAGGCGCAGAAGCAGGGCAAGGACATCGAGGGCATCATCGCCGGGTTCAAGGTCGCCGCCAAGTAGGTTTGGCCGGGCCGGCGCGCAGCGACCCGGGGATTGACTACTGTTCCCGGCATGAACTGGACAGCCTCAGATCTGCCCTCCTTCGCCGGGCGCCGGGTCATCGTCACCGGGGCCAACAGTGGGCTCGGCTTGGTCACCGCCCGTGAGCTGGCCCGGGTCGGGGCATCGGTCACGCTGGCGGTGCGCAACCTGGACAAGGGCCATGCCGCCGCCGCACAGATGACCGGCGATGTCACCGTCGCCAGACTGGATCTGCAGAGCCTGGACTCGATCCGGGAGTTCGCGACCGGGGTCGACGGGGTCGATGTGCTGGTGAACAACGCCGGCATCATGGCGGTGCCGTTCGCGCTGACCGCCGACGGATTCGAGAGCCAGATCGGCACCAACCACCTCGGCCATTTCGCACTGACCAACCTGCTGCTGCCCAAGATCACCGACCGGGTGGTGACGGTGGCCTCGCTGATGCACCTGCTCGGATGGGTCGATCTCAAGGACCTGAACTGGAAGTCCCGGCCCTACCTGGCCTGGCCGGCCTACGGCCAATCCAAGCTGGCCAATCTGCTGTTCACCAGCGCCCTGCAGCGCCGGCTGGCCGCCGCCGGTTCCCCGGTGCGGGCCATCGCCGCGCACCCCGGCTACTCCGCCACGAACCTGCAGGGCCAGACCGGGAACGCGGTCGGTACCAAGGTGTGGTTGGCGGCGAACAAGATCGCCACCGATGCGGACTTCGGCGCCAGGCAGACGTTGTTCGCCGTGTCCCAGGATGTGCCCGGCGACAGCTTCATCGGCCCGAAGTTCGGGATGCGGGGCCCGACCGGCCCCGGCCCGCGTAGCCCACTGGCTCGCTCGGTGCGCACCGCCGAGGGCCTGTGGGAACTGTCGGCGCAGCTCACGGGTACCGAATTTCGGATCTGAGCACGTCATCGGCTACCCTTGCTGACGTCACGGCGAGGGTTGGTCGACATCTGTCAATGCAGAAGACCACCGTTATCGACGGGAACCCACTTCGTTGGACCCTGGCCGTGTGTGAACCGGTTTACAGGAGGACCAACACATGGCCAAGAACTCGGCCCCCAACAAGCTGACCGCCGACGTGCGCACCCGCACGGGCAAGGGCGCCTCGCGCCAGGCCCGCCGTGACGGCAAGGTCCCCACCGTGCTGTACGGCCACGGCGAGGATCCGCAGCACCTGGAACTCAACGCGCGTGACTTCGCCGCCGTGCTGCGTCACTCGGGCACCAACGCCATCCTGACCCTCGATATCGCGGGCAAGGAGCAGCTGGCGCTGACCAAGGCGATCGTCATCCACCCGATCCGCCGCAACATCGTGCACGCCGATCTGTTGGTCGTGCGCCGCGGCGAGAAGGTGACCGTCGACATCGCGGTCGTCGTCGAGGGCGAGGCTGTGCCGGGCACCCTGGTCACCCAGGACGCCAACACCATTCAGGTGGAGGCCGAGGCGATGTCCATCCCCGAGCAGGTGACCGTGTCGGTCGAGGGCCTCGAGGCGGGTACCCAGATCACCGCCGGCCAGATCGAGCTGCCCAAGGGTGTCAGCCTGATCGTCGACCCGGAGACCCTGGTGGTCAACGTCGTCGCCGCGCCGACCGCCGAGGACCTGAACGCCGAGGGCGCCGGCGAGACCGCCGCTGCCGGTGGGGCTGCCGCGGAGCCTGCCGCCGAAGCCGAGTCCGCCGAATAGTTTTGGCCGAGCCGTTACTGGTGGTTGGGCTCGGTAACCCCGGGCCCAACTACGCCAAAACCCGGCACAATGTCGGCTTCATGGTGGCCGACATCCTGGCCGACCGGATCGGCTCGGGTTTCAAGGTGCACAAGCGCTCCGGCGCCGAGGTGGCCACCGGCCGCCTCGGCGACCGGTCCGTGGTGCTGGCCAAACCACGGGTGTACATGAACGAGTCCGGCCGTCAGGTCGGGCCGTTGGTCAAGTTCTACTCGGTGGCACCCGCCGATATCGTGGTGCTGCACGACGAGCTCGATATCGACTTCGGCCGGATCCGGCTCAAGCTCGGCGGCGGCGAAGGCGGCCACAACGGCCTGCGCTCGGTGGCAGCCGCGCTGGGCACCAAGGACTTTCAGCGGGTGCGCATCGGCATCGGCCGACCGCCCGGCCGCAAGGATCCCGCGGCCTTCGTGCTGGAGACCTTCAATTCTGTTGAGCGTCCTGAGGTTCCGCTGCTCTGCGAGAACGCCGCCGACGCGACGGAGCTACTGCTTCGGGTTGGTGTCGAGGCCGCGCAGAACACCGTGCACGCCTGGTAGTTTTCTCCCCCCGCCATTCCGCGAGCGTGCGTGTTTGCACGGCGACACGCCGTGATTCCTGGCATTTTGCGCACGCTCGCGGGGTGGTTTGGTTAGACGGCTCCCACCGAGTAACCGTAATTGTTGATCGGGATTATGGTGATGTTCCCGCTCTCGGCGACTGTCATCTTGAATACGGTCCAGTAGGTGCCCGGCATTGCTGGATCGACATTGAAGATCATATTGATCCGCGCACTGCTGGAGTAGACCATCACCGTCGCCCCAGACTTCGACAGGACAGTCGAGTTCGTCGATCCGCCGCTCGAAAAGTTGTATACGTAGAAGTAGTACTCGCCTGGCAGGAAGTCACGAATGGTCGTAGCTTCGGGACCGTATGCGCTCGTGTCGTCATAGTCCAGGTCGACGTAGGACTTTCCGTTTACGACGTAGGACTGGTTGCCGTAGTAAACATGGAATCGCCCACCCGTTGTCGTCGGACCGGTCAGATGGGAATCCAAGTCGTTGGGCGAGGAGCCCCAGCGGAGCACAATACGGACTTTCCTACTCTCCGTAATTCCGACCTCATCGAAGGCGTCTTGGATCGCGATCAACTCGCTATTCGTTAGACCCAGCGACTTCGCGGAGCTCAGCACTGCGGCCCGCGCATCGATGAAACGGGCACCCTGGCCAAGACGATACAGCGAGTTATAGAAGACCTTCGCCCACGTGTCGTCCGACACCGCGCGGGTCGTCGGATCATTCATCATTAGATACGCAGCTTTGTCGAATACTCCTGCGACAGCGTGGGCATCATCGTCACGCGCGACATCGGCCATTCTTGTGCGGCCGCCGTACAACGAGGGATCGGCCAAACTCCTACCGGCACAGGCATTTCTTCCGCCCGAGCCGCAGTTAAGATCTTCGCCGATCAACCAGCGTTCGGGCTCAGTCTTCCGTTGGACCTTCGCCTCGATCAAGCTGGCGATGATGTCAGCGTACGCCTCGTTCAGCGCCAGCGACTCCGTGGCGCCGTCGAGGCCATAGGTTCGCCCCTGTCCGATCACGTGGGTTATTACAGCGTGGGTGTACTCATGAGCGACGACGTCCAGAGCAGCTTCAAAGTCACTGCCGAATCGAAACGATCCATACGTACCTTGCAGATACCACGATGCGTTGGCATAGTTGCTTCCCACCAGACTGACCAGAATCGGCGCGCCCAGACCGTCGATGGAATCGCGGCCTAGTACGTCGCTGTAGTAGCCGTAGACAGCCTCCATATTGGCTATCGCTGAAACCCCAGACCTATCCCACCCGTTGGATGTCTTATAGATGAGACTGCCGGGGTAGCTGTTGAGGTGGAACTCGTCGGATACGGTGTACCCCGTTGCGTTGAACACCCAGATGTTGCGGTCGGCATCGACCAAGCGGTACGCGCTTCCGTCGCGGTCAACGGTGAAGGTCCGCGTCTTGTTTTTCAGGTCCTTGGCACTCTGAGTAGCCGGCGCGTACGCATCAAGGATTCCCGCGCTAGTGGCCAGCACAGTCCCCGCTCCTCCGCCGTTGGCGTACACGTAGTACCTTGCGCCGATAACCGGCAGCCCCTGGTCGACGTCGGGAATTTGATTCGCTTGATCCAACGTGGAGAGTACTTCGACGTCCCAGACCAGCCTCGGGGCCGAGTCACGGTCAAGCGCGTACACGGCGAGGTTGGATCTGAACGAAAGGGTCGCCAAAAGTGCCGTGATCTCCGCTTGGTCAGTTAGCTGCAAACCCTCGAGGAGGGCCGCCTTGGCGATCGAGACTGCTTGGGATGCTTGACTGATTCCAGCAGCCGGGGTGACGTCAACATTGTTGAGTCGCGGATCGTAATCGGATAGCAGACTTGTGACGGCCCCGTCGCGATCGACAACGAGAACCGATTGAGCACCCAACACAGGGATGGCGTTTACGGTTGGACTCACCCGATAGAAGGTTTCAGCCACCTCACCACGAGTATCCATCACTGCCTGCCTGATGATCTGCTCAGCGCGAACGGATCCAGCAGGTGCACCAAGCAGTTCAGCGACCTTGTTCAGAACGGCTGCGGCATCTGCGATCGAGCGCACAGCGTCATCGCTGAATGCACCGTCGATGTAGCGGACGGAACCATCCTCGTTCTCCCCCACCTGGACAAGTCCCGCGCCAACGAGGTCCTCGAGATCGACGAGGCTGACCGATCCGTCGTCATCCGGATGTCGTGGCACGATAACCACGCTGACGTCTACCGGCGCACCATCCTTACCGTCGAACGGCGTAATCGTAAACTGTGCCGCACGAGGTCCAACTCCCAGCGCAGCCTCGTAGCGAGCCTGCGCCGACGGCGTGAAGGCAAAGACACCAGTAGCCGGGTTAAGCACTACAGTGCCGAGTGCTGAGTCCACCACTTCGTCGATTCGGTATGTCAGCGCATCCCCATCGGAGTCAGTAGCAGTCACCTGCCCCGTCACGACACCGCTACTCGAATCCGTTGTGGTCGTGTACTTCCCCGGCGCCGGGATATGGTTTCCCACGCTTGCCGGCGCAATGTCCACCTTCAACTTCAGCGTTGCCGTTCCGCCGTGACCATCGCTGATCGTGAAGGTGATGGTGTCCGTCTTTGCCGAACTACTAGCTCCCGGTGCGCTCGCGGCTTGCCGGGCCGCCGCTGTCGGGGTATAGGTAAACGAGCCGTCAGCGTTGACGCGAACGGTGGCCTTCTTTGTTGCAACAGCTTTGGCGATGGTGACCGCGTCACCATCGAGATCGGAAGCACCCAGCTTCCCGGTGATACGCCCCGTATCTGACTTGGTGACGACATCGATCGCTGCCGGGCTCGTCGGCTTCGCGTTCTTCGCGCTGATCTTCACCGTCACCGGCACGTCATAGGTGCCGCCATGACCGTCATTGACTGTCACGGTGAAGGTTTCGTTCTTGTCCGAATCCGTCGCCCCCAACGCCGAGGCGGCATGCCGCGCCGCATCAGTCGGTGTGAAGACGAACCGCCCCTTGGCATCGATCGTCACATCACCCTTGGCCGGGTCTGATGCCGTGTAGGTCAGTACGTCTTTGTCCTTGTCGGACCCGGTCACCGTACCCTTCACGACGCCGGATGAACTCGGCTTACCCACTTTGGATTTCGCAGTCGGATCGATGTTCAACGGCGCGATGTCAACCGTGAGATCCTGCGTCAGAACACCCCGACGCCCATCGGAAATGGTGACCAGGAATGTCTCGGTAGTCGTTCCCGCCAAGCCAGTGGCCGCGGCGTGGCGCGCAGCCGCGGTCGGCGTGTAGGTGAAGCTCCCGTCGGCGTTGAAGACTATGGACCCCTTGGCCGGCACAGCCGAGAACGTCAAAGGATCGCCGTTGGAGTCGGTGACGGTCAGATGCCCGGTAACTACGCCGTTGGCGTTAGGTGCATTGACGACGGGGGCATGCGCCACCGGGAAATCGTTGTGCGGTACAAGCGAAATGATCTGCAGCTGATCATCGTCGCCGTAGTAGTACAGCTCCATCCCGTCCGGCGAAAGCACCGCACGGGGATAGAAATCGGTCGTGGTGGCTGTGACAGGTGTCGTGGTCAAGACGGCGGCCGTCCGAGTGTCGATCGCCACCACCGTGTTGTTCACGGTGTCGACCGCGAGCAGGACGGACCCGTCACCGTTGATGGCCAAGCCACCCAGGGTTTCAGCATAGGTGTCGATGGTGCCCACAACCTTGTATGTCTTGGTGTCGATTCCGCTGATGGTGCCTTCGCCGACCTCATTCAGATAGGCGCGGGTGCCGTCCGGGCTCAGCTCCACATCAGTGAAATACGTCCCTGCCGCAATGACTTTGGCGCTGCTGGATGATGACGAGAAGACGTACAGACCGGAGAGCACGACATCGGGATCGTCGGTCGGCATGTCTGCGATGACGTACACCTTCTTGCCGTCCGCCGCGACTTCGATGTCATAAAACGTGGGGATGGCGCCGGGCAGCTTCACCGTGCCCGTGACCTTGCCGCTGGCGGTACTGACCTTGGTGACCGAGGCCACCTGGTTACCGTTCTTGTCGTAGGTCAGCGTGGTGACGTACAACGTCTTGCCATTCGGGCTGACGGCGACACTGACCGGGTAGCGCTCCTTCAGATCGAAGGTCGAGGCGACCGCTCCGGTCGTGGTGTCGATGACCGCGACATGATCGGTGTAGTCGAGGCTGACGTAGAGCTTCTTGCCGTCGGGTGCGAGCACGGCCGAAATCGGCTCGGCTTCAAGTTGTATGGTGCCCAACACAGCGCGATGAATCGTGTCGACGACAGTGATCGTCTTGTCGTCATAGTTGGTCAAGTAAGCCCGAGTATCGGTGGCCACCACGCCGGTCACGTTCTTGCCGGTGGCCAATACACCCGAGTCGGTGATCGGTGTCGGCGCGATGGTCACATGCAAAGTGGCGACCTGATTGTTGGCCTTGACACCATCGGAGACCGTCACACCGAACTCGACGAATCCGGCGCCACCCAGACCGGCGATCAACCGCTGCGCCGCGGTCGGAGTGAACGTGAATGCACCGGTCTTGTTGTCGAGCACCAGCTTCCCCTCAGCTGGCGGAGCCACCACGGCGTACGACAGCTTCTTGCCCTCGGGATCAGTCGCGACGACCTTGCCGGTCACCGCACCCGTCGTCGGATCGGCAGCCGAAGAGGTCGGCGCTCCGACGACCGGTGGCGCATTCACCGCGGTAGCCGCCTGCGCGGTGCTCACCGGCGTGCCGCTATCCTCCGGTTTCGCACCGGACAACAGTGTCTCCACTTCACGACGAGCCGCGGCTAGAGCGACCCAGACGGTCGGCGATTCCGCTGGAACGCCGGGCCCGCCAGAGCTGTTGAACGGGTCGGTGACGGCGGACAGTACCGCTACGGCCAGATCCCTCTGTTCCTTGGGCTGGACCGGCGTTGAAACCTGCTCCGGCGCCTCGGTCGTCGTTGCAGGCGCACTCACCGACACCGCCGGCGCAGTGGTTGCGGCCGATGTGGTCGCCTGCGAGCTAGGGGGCGTCGCGTCCGTGTCGGGTTCGGTCTTTTTCCCAGGTTTCGTCGTAGTGGTAGGAGCGTCGGAGGAGGTAGTCGCCTTTGGCGACTTTTTCTTCGGTTTCGGCAGGTGGGAACGTTTCGGTGTACTGCCGGACTCGACCACTCCGGACGTACCGTCGGGGACCGAAGATTCCGGCCTGGTAGTGGTGGGCGATGTCGACGACCCCGACGTCTCGGTTGCGGAACCAGGGGCCGATCCGCTCGAGCTCTCGTTGCTCGACGACGGCGCACTCGACGAAGGCTCCGGGTCGGACGTGTCCGCCCACGCGGGTACCGCGGCGATGGCCGAACCGATCCCCAGCGCTACCGCCAGCGCGCCCACCCGGCCGACATGCTTCGCATAACCCATGACATCCCCTGTCTGAGGACACGTTTCACCCCACGCTGGACCTCGGGTCAGCGCGGCAGTTCGCGGGATGTCACGGTCTGATGGCAGTTCAACAGCAAGTTCGCAGCGAAACTATCAGGGAGTTGCCAGTCGGTTTGCTAGAAAATTGACTTTGGGGATAATTTCATCCGAACGGCCTACAACGCTCAGTCCGAGGTACGCCGCGCGTAGGCCCGCAAGGCGAACGGCGCCAGCACGGCCGTCATCGCCAGTGACCACAGGATGGTGGCCAGCACCGGATGGTGCAGGGGCAACTGTGCATCCGGCGGAGCCGCGGGGCCGTTACCCCACAGCTCCCGCATGGCCTGCGCCAGCGAGGACACCGGGTTCCATTCCGCGGCCACCCGAAGCCAGCGCGGCATCGGCTCGGTGGGCGCGAAGGTGTTGGCCAGGAACGTGATCGGGAACAGCACGGTGAACATCACCCCGTTGACGGCCTCCACCGAGCGCATCAACGAGCCGACCAGGATGCCGAACCAGATCATCCCGAACCCGAACACCAGGATCAGCGCGAACGCCAACACCGCGTCCCCGACACCGCCCCGGATCCGCCATCCGATACACAGGCCGGTGATCGCCATGACGACGATGCCGATCGACGAATGGATGAGGCTGGCGACGCTGCGGCCGATCAGCACCGAGGACCGCCGGATGGGCAGCGACCGGAACCGGTCGATCACCCCCTTCTCGGCATCGGCGGTGATGCCGGATGCGACGACGAACGCGGTGAACACGATGGTCTGCGCCTGGATACCGGGCAGCAGGAACTCACGGTAGGACGCCCCGCCCCTGGTGGCGATGGACGCCCCGAACACGAACGCGAACAGCAGCACGAACATGATCGGCTGCACCGTCACGTCACTGAGCATCTCGGGCATCCGTTTGGTGTGGATCATGTTGCGCTTCACCATGATCCAGGACTGCTGTGCGATATTCGTCGGCCGCACCGCCGGGTGCGCGATGGCCTTCTCGGATACGGCGGTCATGCCTGCGCCTCCTCGGCGGTCTCGGCGCGGTGCCCGGTCAGCGACAGGAAGACGTCGTCCAGGCTGGGCCGGGACAACCCGATGTCGTCGATCTTGATGCCGCTGTCCCGCAGCCAGTTGGCCACCCGGGTCAGGTCGTCGATACCGTCGGCCGCCGCGGTGAGCTGACGGGCACCCACGTCGACGTGCACCTCGGTGCCGGACCGGGCCACCAGGTCACGCGCGGTGGGCAGGTCGGCGGCGTGCGACACCGTGACCACCAGGCTGGCGTTACCGGCCTGCTCCTTCAGTTGCAGCGGTGTCCCTTCGGCGATGATCCGGCCATGATCGATGACGACGATCTCGTCGGCGAGTTGGTCGGCCTCCTCCAGATACTGCGTGGTGAGCAGCAGCGTGGTGCCGCCGGCCACGAGCTCACGCAGCACCTCCCACAGGTCGCTGCGGCTGCGCGGATCCAGCCCGGTGGTCGGTTCGTCGAGGAACAACACCGGTGGCGCGGCGATCAGGCTGACCGCCAGGTCGAGGCGGCGCCGCATCCCGCCGGAATACGAGCGCACCGGCCGGTCTCCGGCGGCCACCAGATCGAACTGCTCGAGCAGCCGATCCCCCAGTGACTTGAGGTCCTTGCGACCGATCCCGTACAGGCCGCCGATCATCCGGATGTTCTCGCGGCCGGTGAGCAGTTCGTCGACGGTGGCGGCCTGTCCGGTGAGCCCCATGTTGCGCCGCACCATATCGGGCTGGGTCCGCACGTCGTATCCGGCGACCCGCGCGGTACCACTGGTGGGTTCCGACAACGTGGTCATCATCCGCACCGTGGTGGTCTTGCCCGCGCCGTTGGGCCCCAGCAGCCCGAGCACGGCGCCTTGGGGCACCGTGAAGCTCACCCCGTCGACGGCCCGATTGTCGCCGAACTCTTTGACGAGTTCGATCGCCTCGATCGCCGGTGGGGTCATGGCCTCAACCGTAGCGAGGTGCCCCGACATCTCACCAATGCTTTTGACGGCGTCAAGATCCGCGCCCAGTCCGTAAAGATTCCGTTCACGACGCCGCCGGGGCCCCGAACCGGGCGTAGACCTGAGGACATGAGCGCCACCACCCAGACCACTCGCTGGCATCGCCTCCTCGACGGCGACCGCACGTGGGGGTCGTTGAGCATCTCCCTGACCCGTCACGGCATCACCCGCTATCGGCTGGTGGTGTTCCCGCCCGGCCTGTCCTGCGAGCAGCGCCGGCAGCTGCGGGTGTGGCGAGCCTGGCCGACATGGGGTCCGGCGCTGTGGCTGGTGCTGGAGGTGGCACTGTTACCGACCGCGGGAACAGGTGGTGCGCTGACGATATCCACGTTCGCCGCCCTGTCGGCAGGAGCCGTCTCGATGGCATTCGTCGACCAGTTCCGCCGCGAGGTCCAGACGCTGGCCGTGCTGCGGATGGCCGGGATCAACGATCGCGAGAGTGCCGAGTTGTTCGCCGAACTGAAGGGGCACGCCACCGCGCTGGCCCGCGCCGATCGCGAACTGGCCGCCGGTGAGATATCCGCCGCCGACCACGAGTCGGTGGTGTGGCGGGTCTACGAGGGCATGGCCCGCACCTCGATGGCCTGAGGCGCCCCGCGGATCAGCCACACCCCCAGGGCTATCACCGCGGCGACCTCGAACCCGGCGATCCCCCGCTCCACCAACCCCAGCGGGATGATCCGCCACCACGCCTGCCCCGACACCATGCCCACCGCGATCGCGCCGAACAGCACGCTGAGCCAGCCGACCGAACCCCACGCCAGCCAGCGCGCCACCCGCGCCCAGACGTCTCGGCCGCGGGCGATCAGCAGTACCGCCACCGGAAGCGCCACGAACGCGAGCAACGTCGCCACCCGGTGCACGGTTCCGCTGGCACTGGGGCCGACCGCCCAGTTGTGCTTGGGAAAGGCCACCACACCCAGCAGCCCGACCACCCAGAGCGCCATGAGTACCGATCCGACCGACAGCGGCGGTAGCCGGCCGGCATGAATCAGACCGGCCAACAGCAGCGCCGACCCGGCCGCCAGCGCCAGGACCGCGATCACGAACAGCCAACCACCGGTGGTGAACACATACTCGGAGATGGTGGCCCGCCGCAATGTCCTGCCGCGCAAGGGTTCTCCACCCAGTACGGCATCGAGCGCCAGCACGGCCAACAGGGATGATGCCGCCCCGAACACCGCGATCCAGCCGAACACCACATGAAGACGCCGGTTCATCGAACCAGCCTACGGATCGGCGACTTCAGCGCCCTCGGATTCCACTGTCGACGACCTTGACCGTCTTGTGCGGGTAGCGCTTCTCGGCATGGGCCTTGGCCGCGGAGTTCGGCAGGACGTAGAGCGTCTCCTTCTTCTCCTGCAGGGGTTTGAGCACCAGATCCATGAAGCCCTTACGGTCATCGAGGTAGGGCGCGATCACATCCTCGCCGGCGGGGCACACGGCCAGACAGTAGGCCGCCTTGTAGTTGGCCTTGAACGACAGGCTCTGCCACATCGAGGCGTTCTCCGAATCACTGACCCTGGACCGGAAATCCGCGGCGTCGGCGCTGTCGGCGATGGTCTGCGCCCAATCGGTGAACCCGCCCATGAACTCGCGGTAGTTGTGCACCGAGCACGCGACGAAGTCGAACTCCCCATCCTTTCCGATGGCCCCCACCGGGCAGGCCGCGACGCACAGCTTGCATTCCAGACATGGCGAATAGTCCAGTGGCTCACCGTATTCGGATATCGGCGCACCCACCAGCAGGGTGGCCAGGATGATGAAGTTGCCGAACTTCGGGTGAATGACGTTGCGGTGGATGCCCATCACACCCAGCCCGGAGGCCACGGCCACCGGCTTGTGCGCGATCACCCAGATCCGCCCGGGGAACTTGTCCATCTCCATCGGGAACGTCGCCGACGGGTTGATCACCCGGTACCCGGTGTCCTCCAGCGCCCGGGTGACACGGTGTGCGGTCTCGTTGATGATCTCGCCGGTGCGGTGGAACTCCTGATTGGCCACGCTGCGCTCCGCCGAGCGGACATTGTCCCGGTTCATCTTCACCACCAGCGAGATGTAGCTGCGCACGCCCGGCAACGCCGTTTCGGCGTACTCGCGTTCGGAGGCCAACGCGGGGTCGTCGAACGAGGCGAACGCGACGTCGTCGGCCCCGGCCTCCAGACACAGCCGGCGCAGCCAGCCCGCGTCGATCACCGGCGGCACCGGCGCGGCGGTCCGGGCGCGGACCGCACGCACGGTGGGATGTTCGGCCAGGCGCGCTGGAAGTTTGTCCGTCACCCAGCTGAATATAGTTTACTAAACTCAGCTCGGCAATGCGGCGGCCGGCGTCGGCCGGCGTCGGCCGGCTTCGGTCACCGATTGCGGCTAGCAGCGCGCGCAAAACGCCTGGTAAACAACCCCTTTCGAGTTGGCGACCGGGCTGCCAGGTCCATATCCAGATCAGATTTCTCATCGCTGATCTATCCATCAATCGGATCGTCCACGTGTGCGAGACTCGATGCTCGCCGACGACGAGGGAGCAAGAGACAGCCATGACCGAGGTGGGACCGTTCGACCCGACCGAATATGCCATCGTGCCCGCACGGACCTTCGACGAACTGCAGGTCGGCGAGGTGTTCCGGGCACCGAGCCGGACGCTGACCGACGCGCACGCCGCCGCGTTCCAGACCGTCTCGGCCGACAACCACCCGGTGCACTACGACGCCGAATGGGCACGGGCGCACGGTCATTCGGCGCCGGTCGTGCACGGCCTACAGGTCCTGGCGTTCACCGCACCCGGTGCCACCCTCTTTCCGCATGTGATCGGCGAGGTCTTCATCCGATTCAAGAGCGTCACCTGCGAGTTTCTCGGCGAGGTGCACGCCGGGGACACGCTCTACCCCCAACTGACCATCAGCGAACTGGTCCCCGACGGCCCGGAGGGCATCGTGAAAGCCGATGCCACAGTGCACAATCAGCGCGGCGAGCTGGTCCTGTCCGGGACACACACCTACGTCTTGAAGCGCGACGCCTCATAGGCGACACTGTGTGCCGGGCGCGGGCATGCACAACGGGCCGCGGCCCGGCTGTGCGACAGTACGTTGCATGAGTGATCGGTTTCCGCGGTACCGCGTTCTGACGGGGCCAGATGACGCCGCTTTCTGCGCGCGGGTGAGCGAAGCCCTCGATCTGGGCTACCAGCTGCACGGCGGGCCCGCCCTGACGTGGACGGGCGCCGGCGTGGTCGTCGCCCAGGCAGTGATCTGGCACGGGCCCGGCGATCCGCCGGTGCGGGAACCGGCGAGCACGTCGCCCACCACCGCCGGTTGACCTCCCGGAGAGACCCGCCGCAGACGGGCGGTCAGGTCGACCGGCGAGCTATCCGGTGACCAGCGCGACCGAGTTTGCGCGGCGCAACTTGCCCGACGGGGTCTTCGGGATGGTGCCCGGGCCCAGCACGACCACGTTGCGCGGACGGACGTCCACCTCGGTCACCACCTCGTGCGCGACCTGGTGCTCGATCCGGCGCACCGCGACCGGGTCCTGGTAGGCGTTGGACTCGACGGCCACCGCGAAGGTCTCTCGCGAATGACCGGCATCGAGACGCACCGCAACGGCGCAGCCGGGGCGCACGCCCTCGACGCGGCCGGCGGCCCGCTCGATATCCGTCGGGTAGATGTTGCGCCCGGCCATGATGATGACGTCCTTGACCCGGCCGCACACGACGACGTTGCCCTCGTCGGTGATGTAGCCGAGGTCGCCGGTGTCGTACCAGCCGTGCTCGTCCTGAGTGGGCAGGAACCCGGCCATGGTGATGTAGCCGGGGGTCACCGACTCACCCCGCAGCTGGATCACGCCGACACCGCGAGTCGGCAGCACCGCCCCGTCCTCGTCGACCACCCGGGCTTCCAGATCCTTGAGCAGCGGACCGAGCGAGGCCAGCCGGCGGGTGTTGCCCTTGCTGGCCGGCACGGCGCGGCGCAGCGCAGCCAGCAGATCGGCGTCGACCTCGTCGACCACCAGACCGGCGTTGCACGGGGAGAACGACACCGCCAGGCAGGTCTCGGCCATGCCGTAGGCCGGCAGGATGGCCGACGGCTGCAGCCCGAACGGCTTACCGGCGTCGATCAGGTCCTCGACGTCGGCCGGTTCGACGGGCTCGGCACCGGACAGCGCGAAACGCAGCGTGGACAGATCGAACTCGCCCGGCTTGGCCTGGCGGCGCAGCCGCTTGGCGAACAGCGCGTACGCGAAGTTCGGGGCCGCCGTCATGGTGCCCTTGTACTTGTCGATCAGGCGCGCCCACAGCAGGGTGTCGCGCAGGAAGTCCATCGGCGTGACCTTGACCAGCTCGGCGCCGAAGTACATCGGAATGGTGAGGAAGCCGACCATGCCCATGTCGTGGAAGCAGGGCAGCCAGCTGACCATGACGTCCTTGTCGACGTCGTACTGGGCGCCGATGAACATGGCCTCGGCGTTGGAGAAGATGTTGCGGTGCGTGATCTGCACGGCCTTGGGGGAACCGGTGGACCCGGAGGTCAGCTGCATCAGGGCCAGGTCGTCCTCGTCGGTCTCGACGGGGTCGATCGGGTCGGCGGCCAGCAGGTCCGCGACCTTGAGCACCTTGATGCCCTTTTCCTCCAGCACCGGGATGGCGACGACGAAGGGCTCGGAGATGATGACGGCCTTGAGCTCGATCATCCCGATGACGGTCATGGTGTCCTCGGCCCAGACGGCGAGGTCGGTGCGTGGGGTGGGCTGGTGCAGCATGGTCAAGCTGGCGCCGCGCATCCACACGCCCTGGGCGGTGGGAGCGATCTCGACAGGGAAGCCGGCCAGGACGCCGACGGAGTCGCCGGGACCGATGCCGGCAGCGGCGAGGCCACCGGCGATGCGGCGGGCGCGCTCGTGGACCTCACCCCAGGTGTGGCGGACGGGCTCGTAAGGCTCACCGGTCACCATGCCCCGCTCGCTCTCCCGGGCATTGCGGTACATCTTGTCGGTAAATCGGCTCACGGCAACCTCCTGAATGTCTGGAGGCGCGTCGCCGGCGACGTCGACCCCAGTGTCATTGCACGTTTCCCTATATTCCGCCTGCTAGCACGCACTATTCGAGAGGCGCGCGCACACAATTGGGAAGCAGTTGTGTCTCAAAACGGTGATGGTCCAGCTGATCCAGTTCCCCCGAACGGCTCTGTCGCGTGAGGAACGACCGGATCGCGCTATTTTCCACCGTCAGCCATCTTAAGAGACCCTTAAGTAACTGCCAAACTGTCGCGAGAATTGAGGCCCGTGTCACACCCCGTCGCTTCGCTCGCCCCAGGCGTCACACCCCGTCGCTTCGCTCGCCCCAGGCGTCACACCCCGTCGCTTCGCTCGCCCCAGGGCCTCACACTTCCGCGATGACCCGCGCCCCCGGCACCGGACCGCTGGCCACCCGCACCGTGCGGCACACGCCGGCACCGGACAACGCGGCGCCCACCTGCACCGCCCCCTCCTCCGATTCGCAGAGGAAAGCGCAGGTGGGACCGGACCCCGAGACGAGGCCCGCCAGGGCTCCGGCCTCCGTACCTGCACGCAATGTGCGGCGCAGATCCGGGCGCAGGCTCAGCGCGGCCGGCTGCAGATCATTGCCCAGCAGCGCCCCGAGTTCGCGCGGATCGCCGGACGACAATGCCGCGAGCACCGGCTCGACATCGTCCAGGCGTGGCGGCGCCTCCCGGTCGGGGGCACCACGCAGCCGGTCGATCTCGCCGAACACCGCGGGCGTGGACAAGCCCTTCTCGGCGAACGCCAGCATCCAGTGGAACGTGCTGCGGGCCAGCACCGTGGCCAGTTGCTCACCGCGGCCGGTCCCCAGCGCCGTCCCGCCGTGCAGGGCGAAGGGCACGTCGCTGCCCAGCTTGGCCGCCAGGGTGTGCAGATCGCGGCGGGCCACCCCCAGTTCCCACAGGGTGTTCATGGCGACCAGGACCGCGGCCGCGTCGGCACTGCCGCCGGCCATACCGCCCGCCACCGGGATGGACTTCGCGATCGAGATCGCGACATCGGGTGCGCGGCCGACGTGCTCGGCCATCAGTTCGGCCGCCCGCCAGGCCAGGTTGCGGTTGTCGGTGGGCAGCCCGGCCACACCCTCGCCCGACATCTCTATCGACAGCATGTCGGCATTGCGGACCGTCACCTCGTCGAACAGGGAGACGGCGTGAAAGAGGGTGGTCAGCTCGTGGTAGCGGTCGTCCCGCAGGTCGCCGACCTCAAGATAGAGATTGACCTTGCCGGGCACGCGCACGGTGACGGAACCCGTAGCCACCCATTCGGACGCGGTGTTTCCGTCGGAGGAGGGCACAGGTCGACATTATTCGCCCACCACCCGCGGGAGCGAAGCGACCGGGGGAATGGGAATACGGGGAATAGTGGAAACGTGCGATTCGGCGGCTATGAGCCCGACGAGCTCCTCGGGCACGGCGGCTACGCGTCGGTGTACCGCGCCCACCACCGCGACGGCGGTGCGGACGTCGCGCTCAAGGTCGCCCGCGCGCACCGCCACCGGCTGGCTCGTGAGTTCGCCTTCGCCGCACGGCTCGACCACCCCCATATCGTGCGGATGCACCGGCTCGGCGACGGCTGGCTGACGATGGAACTCGCCCGCGGCGGGACGGTGACACACCTGCCCGGCCGCGAGGACCGGTTGCGGGCGCTGACGGAGATCGCCGGGGCCCTCGACCACGCCCACCGCCGCGGCATCGTGCACTGCGATGTCAAACCCTCGAATATTCTGCTGTCCCGCGACGATCCGCAAAGCCCCGCCCTGCTTGTCGATTTCGGCAGCGCGCACGCCCTGGCCGAGGACGTCTGGCACCACCCGGGCCGCGCGGATGCGTCGCTGCCCTATGCCGCGCCCGAGCTGCTCACCGGCCACCCACCGTCGGCCGCCACCGACGAGTACGCACTGGCCTGCGTGTGCGTCGAATTGGTCATCGGCACACCACCATTCGCCGCAGACACGGCCATGGACCTGGTCGACCAGCACCTGCACGCACCCGTGCCGCGCTACCACGGACGCGTCGACGGGATACCGCACGCTTTCGATTCCATCGTCGCCAAGGCCATGGCCAAGGACCCGGACGCGCGCTATCGATCCTGTACCGAATTCATGGGCCTGATCGCTCGCGCGCTCAGCCGGTGAACTCCCCGGCGATCTCACGGTGGACGAACTCGGTGAGCGCGTCCCCGGTCAGGCCCATTCCGGTGCCCAAAGAGACCTTCACATAAGCGGTTTCGGCGCGCATCCGGCGGAAGGGAATCAACCCCGCGGCGGCGAAGCCGGTCACGGACTCGTAGGCGGCGACATCCGAGGGGACGGGGCCGAGGAAGATCGGCACCCCAGCCGCGCGACAACGCCGCGCGAATTCCGTGATGTCGGTGGGCCCGGACGGGTCGACGGTGCACGCGGTACCGGAGTGATACGTCTCATGCACCACAGCGTCGAAGCCGGTCGGATCGACCGCCCGGTAATCGAGTCCGGGATACGGGCGCAGGAACAGCACGCGCGCACCGAATCGGACGGGCCCCACCGGCCAGGGTGGCGGCGCGGGCGACCTGCGTGGCAACTGGTCCAGATCGGCGATATCGACCTCACCGTCGCTGTGCACGAAATGCCGGATCGGCGTGGACGGCTGTAACCGCGCGCCGGCATGTACCAGCCGGCGACCGTCGGGATTGCGGAACGTGACGAAGACACCACCACCCGGCACCGCACCTATCACCTCGAGCGCATCGCGGAAATTGCTGTGCCCGTTGGCATCCGGATGATCGAGGGGTCTGTTGCTGGCGACCACGACCACCGGAACAGTCAGGTGGCACAGTGCGAAGGCCAGCGCGGTGGCCCCGTAGGACAGGGTGTCGGTTCCATGGGTGATGACCACCCCGGTGTGGTGTGGCCGGATCGCCGCGGTGACCGCGGCCGCCATCGCAGTCCAGTCCGAAGGCCGGGCGTTCTCGCTGAGCAGCGACAACGGCTCGATCACATCGAAGGCCGACGTGTCGTCGTAGGCCTGGAACAGCAGCCGGGTCTGGCCGGGGGCCAGCCCGATCACGTCACCGGAGCGCCGTGAACCAATCGTGCCGCCGGTGAAGACGACGAGAACAGCTCCTGTGGCGATGCTCAGCTGAGCGATGCCTCGGTGTTGTCGACGGAGTCGACGGCCTCGATGGCTTCCACCGAACGGGCGGTCGGCACCTCGAGCTCACCGGAGCGCTGCAGCAGCCGGACGAAATCGGTGATCGACAGGGTCTCGCC
This sequence comes from Mycolicibacterium fluoranthenivorans, assembly GCF_011758805.1. NCBI lineage: Bacteria > Bacillati > Actinomycetota > Actinomycetes > Mycobacteriales > Mycobacteriaceae > Mycobacterium > Mycolicibacterium fluoranthenivorans. The sequence goes on from NZ_JAANOW010000005.1 coordinate 20,193, forward strand.
GCGACGGGCCGGATCGATGCTGGCCGCAAGCAGCCGCTCGGCAGACTCGTTACCGGAGCCCGCCCACTCGGCGAAGGCGTTGCGCGAGGTCTTGCGGCGCTGCGCGAAGCCGATGTCGATGAGCTGGAAAACCTGCTCGCGGAAACTCTCGTCGGTGGGCCACGGCGACGTCTCGTAGCGGTCGATCCGGACCAGGCCGGAGTACACCCGCGGGATCGGCCAGAACACCGTCGGCGACACCATGCCGTAGCGGCGCACATTGCCGAAGAACCGGACCTTCGCGCTGGGCACGCCGTAATCCTTGCCACCGGGCTCGGCGGCCAGCCGCTCGGCGACCTCGGCCTGCACCATCACCATGACCGTCTTGATGGACGGGAACTCGCACAGCAGGTGGATGAGGGCGGGCACCGCGATGTTGTACGGCAGATTGGCCACCAAGGCGGTGGGCTGCTCGTCCAGGTCGTCGGACTTGAGCGTGAGGATGTCGCGGTTCAGCACGGTCAGCCGGCTGATCTCGCTGTGTGAGTGGTTCGCGATGGTCTTGGGCAGTTGATGTGCCAGCACCGGGTCGATCTCCACCGCGGTGACCCGCGCACCTCGATCGAGGAGACCCAAGGTCAGCGAGCCGAGGCCGGGCCCCACTTCGAGGACACAGTCCTGGCGGTGGATGCCCGATGCCGACACGATGCGGCGCACCGTGTTCGCGTCATGGACGAAGTTCTGTCCGAAGGCTTTGCGTGGTCGGAAGTCGATCTCGCGCGCCAGATGCCTGATCTCGGTACGACCGAGCAGTCGGATCGTCATCAGGAGTTACCTACTCTCCCACTACACACCGGCCAGGCGCCCCATCCTTGACGCGCCCTCGTCACTTCAGCAATCGCGATCTGCTCCTCACGGGTTGCCAGATCAGCCCGCTGAGCATACCTCAGACCCCCCTGTCGTTCCCATGTGTTCTGATCAAATTGGACGCCACCGAAATATCCGTTGCCGGTGTTGATGGCCCAATTACCACCCGATTCGCATTGAGCGACGGCATCCCAGGCTCGTCCGTCGCGCACCGGCGGCACCTCGGTGCCCGGTTTCGCGCCGACCCGCAGCACAGCATCGCGCGCCGGAGTGACGACGACATTGGCTACTGGCAACCTGCCTGTCTCGACTCCGTTGAGCGTCGCCACGGCGAAAGTCACGTCCTGCACACCCGGGGTTCCCGGGTCGACGACGACCTGCCTGCTCATGTTCATCGACGCGTCCTCGATGCGCCGGCTGGCGGGCGCGAGCGGAATCTGCTGGGTGACTTTCTCGATCCGCAGGCGCGTGACCTGGATCTGCATGCCGTCGACGACGGGCGCGGACGCCGCCGGGACGACGGAGTCATTTTGTTGCAGCGGAACTCCGGCGGCATCGAGCAGGCCGGCCACATTGGGCGCGGCCAGATGGACCGAACGCACGGTGCCGCCGTCGTTGATCTGTACCGTTTTGGCGCTGACCACGGGCAATGCCATCCCCGCCAGCGGCAGGCGGGTGGCCCGGGACGCCGCCGCGGGGGCGGTGTCGGTCAGGGACAGCTGCGCCAGCGCGTCCTGGACGGTCGAGGCGGTGGTCCACACTTCTTTGCTGTTCTGACCGTCCAGGGAGATTTGCACGGGACGGCTGCGGCTAAGCACGATGTTCTCGGCGTCATGCACCGGCGTACCTGCCGCCGGGTAGAGATCGTCACGGTCACCCACGGTGAAGCCGTTCTCCCGCACCACGTCGATGACCTTGGACTTCATCGTGGTCACGGTGATCGGCGCACCGTCGACGGTCAGCGTCACGGTCTTGTGGGAGGCGACCGCCACCCCACCAGCAAACACGAGCGTCAATAAAAGGGTTCCCACGAGCAGCCGAAGCGCAGGCGATCGCTCCTCATGGATCTTGTCCAAAAAACTCAAGAGTCTGTCGTCTCCGGGTTTCGACCCATACGGGCCCGCGGCACTCGCGACCCGGCTGGCCGCCCGCGTTCTATAACAGGAAGGTAACGAAGATCTGCAACCGGCGCCAATTCACACGCCCGGCAGCTGGTAGACGCGCCTCGCGGTGGCGGTCGTGACCTCGGCCAGCTCGGTCGCCGGCCGGTCCAGGATATCGGCCAGCGCGCGCACCGTGTACGGCAGGCAGTACGACTCGTTGGGTGCGCCGCGGAACGGGTGCGGCGTCAGGAACGGCGCATCGGTCTCGACCAGCAGCTGACCATCCGGGATGACCCCGGCGGCTTCCCGCAGCGCGTGCGCGTTCCGGAAGCTGACGGTGCCCGACAGGCTCAGTGTCCAGCCGTTGGCGACGCAGGTTCTGGCCATCTCGACGCCGGAGGAGAAACAGTGGAAGATCACCGTCTCCGGGGCGCCCTCGGCCGCCAGCACGTCGAGCACCTCGGCGTCGGCGTCACGGTTGTGGATCATCAGCGGCTTACCGGTCCGTTTGGCCAGATCGATATGCCAGGCGAAGGCTTCCCGCTGCTGGGCCGGATCGGCGCAGCCCTCGAGCCGGCCCGGCCAGTACATATCCATCCCGGTCTCCCCCACGGCCACCACCCGGGGATCCCGCGCCAGGGCCGCCAGCTCGGTGCGCGCGGCGTCATCGAGGGCGTCGGCGCGGGTGGGGTGCAGCGCCACCGCGGCGTAGACGCGCTCGTCCCAGCCCGCCGCCTGCGCGGCCCAGCGGGCGGCATCCAGATCGTCGGCGATGGTGACGACGGCCTGCACACCGACCGCCCCGGCCCTGTCCAGGATCTCGGCGACGTCCGCGGGGGTCTGCGCGCCGCAGGCGTCCAGATGGGTGTGCGCGTCGATCAGCGGGGCGAGCGGCTCCGGAGCGGGCGGCTTCTGTCTCTTGGAGCTCACGCCGACACTTTAAGGTGGAAACCCTCATGAGCAACTCGTCTTCCCCCGGCGCGGGGACGCGCACCCCCGGGGATCCCTACTACGTGACCACGGCCATCGCCTACCCGAACGGCGACCCGCATATCGGACACGCCTACGAGTACATCGCCACCGACGCGATCGCCCGGTTCAAGCGTCTCGACGGGTTCGACGTGCGTTACCTCACCGGAACCGACGTGCACGGCCTGAAGATGGCCGAGACGGCCGCCAAACTGGGCATCACCGCCGCGGAGCTGGCCAACCGCAACTCCGACGTGTTCGAACGGATGCAGGACCGGCTCGGCGCCTCCTACGACCGGTTCATCCGGACCTCCGATGCCGACCACTACGACGCGTCCAAGGAGATCTGGCGCGCGATGAACGAAGCCGGCGATATCTACCTGGGTAGTTATCAGGGCTGGTATTCGGTGCGCGACGAGCGTTTCTTCACCGAGGACGAAACCGAGGAACGCGACGGCTCGCGGTTCGCGACCGAGACCGGCACCGAGGTGACCTGGACCGAGGAACAGACCTACTTCTTCAGACTGTCCGCCTACGCCGACCGGCTGCTGGCCCATTACGCCGCCCATCCCGAGTTCATCGGACCGGATGTGCGCCGCAACGAGGTGGTCAGCTTCGTCTCCGGCGGGCTGCGCGACCTGTCCATCTCGCGCACCACCTTCGACTGGGGTGTGCCCGTCCCGGACCACCCCGACCACGTGATGTACGTGTGGGTGGACGCCTTGACCAACTATCTGACCGGGGTCGGTTTCCCGGACACCTCCTCGGAGGACTTTCAGAAGTACTGGCCGGCGAACCTGCACATGATCGGCAAGGACATCATCAGGTTCCACACGGTGTACTGGCCCGCCTTCCTGATGTCGGCCGGTATCGAGTTGCCGCGACGGGTTTTCGCGCACGGCTTCATCAACGTCAAGGGCGAGAAGATGAGCAAGTCGCTGGGCAACGTGGTCGACCCGCTGGTGCTCGTCGACGAGTTCGGCGTGGACCAGGTGCGCTACTTCTTCCTGCGCGAGGTGCCCTTCGGTCAGGACGGCAGCTACAGCGAGGAGGCCATCATCGGCCGAATCAACGCCGATCTGGCCAATGAGCTGGGAAACCTGGCACAACGGTCGCTGTCGATGGTCAACAAGAACCTCGACGGCGTGGTGCCGACGCCCGGTCCGTTCACCGCGGAGGACACCGAACTGCTCACCGCCGCCGACGGGTTGCTGGAGCGCGTCCGCGGCCATTACGACGAGCAGGCCATGCACCTGGCCCTGGACGCCATCTGGTCGGTGCTGGCCGCGGCCAACAAGTACTTCTCTGCGCAGGAGCCGTGGGTACTGCGCAAGGTCGGAACCCCCGAGGCTGAGGAACGGTTCGGCACGGTGCTGTACACGACGCTGGAGACCGTGCGCATCGCCACGCTGCTGAGCCAGCCGGTGATGCCCGGGTCGACGGCCAAGCTGCTCGACCTGCTCGGGCAGTCGGCGGCGCAGCGTGATTTCGCGGCCATCGGGACCCGGTTGGCGCCGGGGACGGCCCTGCCCAAACCCGAAGGCGTGTTCCCGCGGTACCAGGTCGCCGAGCCGGAGTGATCTGGGTCACCGCCTGTCACACTTTCGGGATGGGCGGTGTCTTGAGGGCATGACTGAGAACAACGCAACCCAGAAAGTGATCGTCCTCGGCGGCGGCTACGCAGGCGTGCTGGCCGCCAACCACCTTTTGCAACGGCCCGGTGTGAAGGTCACGCTGGTCAACGCCCGGCCCGAGTTCGTCGAACGTATCCGGCTGCACCAGCTGGTCGCGGGGACCCACGACGCCACCGCCGACTACGACGAGTTGCTCTCCGACAAGGTGACTCTGGTGGTCGACACGGCCGAACGCATCGACACCGCGGCACGCCGCGTCGAGCTGGCTTCGGGGAACGCCCTCGACTACGACTACCTGATCTACGCCGTCGGCAGCACCAGCGCCGGTGCACCCGAATTCGCTTATGCACTCAGCGAACTCGAAGATGCGCAGCGCCTGCGCGCCCGTCTGCAGGACGTCCCGATGTCGGCGCCGATCGTGGTGGTGGGCGGCGGCCTGACCGGTATCGAAGCGGCGTCGGAATTCGCCGAGGCCGGCCGGACGACGACGCTTGTGGCGGGCCCGGCGCTGGGACCCTCACTGGGCGCCCAGGCGCGCAGATCCGCGGCCAAGCAGCTGGCCAAGCTGGGTGTCACCGTCATCGTGGGCCCGACGGTCGCCGCGGTGCACGCCGACCACGTCGAGTTGTCCGACGGTCGCCTGCTGCGCAGCGCCACCACGGTCTGGACTGTCGGCTTCGGGGTGTCCGGCCTCGCCGCCCGCAGCGGCCTTCGCACGGACGACCTGGGCCGGCTGCTCACCGACGAGACCTTGGTGAGCATCGACGACGACCGCGTCGTCGGCGCCGGTGACGCGGTGGCGCCGTCGGGGTCGCCGTTGCGGATGAGCTGCCAGGCCGCGATGCCACTGGCCGCGCAGGCTGCGCGCACCGTGCTGGCCCGCATCGACGGCGGTGCCCCGCAGGCGATCAACCAGGCTTTCGCCGGACAGTGCGTCAGCATCGGACGGTCCTACGGCACCATCCAGATCTCACGCCCGGATGACAGTCCGCGCCGCGCCTACGTTGGTGGCCGTATCGCCGCGTCGATCAAGGAGATGGTGTGCAAGGGCACGCTGTGGCAGCTGCGTCGCGAGGCGGCCAAACCGGGATCCTATTTCCTGATCAAGGGCGGTAAGCGGGCCGAGCGGCTGGCAGCGCTCCTGGAGCACGACCCGGCATGAACGAGCACGCCGAGCGGTTCACCGCACTGCGACCGCTGCTGTTCACCATCGCCTACGAAATCCTGGGTTCGGCAACCGAATCCGACGATGTGCTGCAGGAGAGTTACCTGCGCTGGGCCGAGGTGGACCTGGATGCGGTCGTCGACACCAAGGCTTATCTGGCCCAGTTGGTGACCCGGCAGGCGCTCAACGCGTTACGCGCCACGGCCCGCCGCCGCGAGGAGTACGTCGGGCCGTGGCTGCCGGAACCCGTTCTGGTCGAGGATGCTTCGGCCGACGTGGTGCTGGCCGAGTCGGTGTCGATGGCGATGATGGTGGTGCTGGAGACGCTCACACCTGACGAGCGCGCGATCTTCGTGTTGCGCGAGGTGTTCGGCTTCAGCCACGACGAGATCGCCGCGGCGGTGGGCCGGTCGCCGGCCGCGGTGCGCCAGATGGCGCACCGCGCAAGGGAACACGTGCAGGCCCGACGCAAGCGGTTCGACCATGTCGATGCCGCGGTCGGCGAACAGATCACCGCGCAGTTCTTCGCCACCGCCGCCACCGGCGATGTGGCCGCGCTCGTCGAGATGCTGGCACCCGATGTGGTGTGGACGGCCGACAGCGCGGGCAAGGTCAGCGCGGCACGGCGGCCGGTGATCGGTGCGGACAAGGTGGCCAGGCTGGTGCTCGGCCTGATGCGCGGGGCCGGCGAACGGCCTGACGCGCGGATCGACCTCGCGGTGTACAACAACGCACCCGCCCTGGTCCTGTACCTGGGCGAGAACCTCGAAGGGGTGATCACCGTGGAGATCACCGACGGCAGGATCAGCCATTTCTACGCGATGCGCAATCCGGACAAGCTCTCCTCGATCATGGTCCCGCGCGCGATCAGCCGATAGCTTCTGACAGGCTAGGCCGGTGCGAATCGACCGGCTCGGCCCCCTGGGTGACGCCCCCGGGGTGCTGCGCGCCGTCGCCGATGCGGGCCGCAGCCGCGGCCTGCCCCCGCCCGCGGCGCTGATCGGCGACTGGTTCGGGTCGCGCGCGGTCATCGCGCCCAGTGTGGCGGCCGAACCGTGCGCGCGGGTGTTCGACGTGCCCCTCACCGCAAGATCGGTCGGGACGGACACCTTCGTCGGCGGAGGCTGGTTCGGCTACCTTTCCTATCCCGACGGCAGCCCGCGTCTCCCCGCGGCCGCCGGAGGCTGGTCGGACTGCGTACTGCGCCAGGACCGCGACGGCCTCTGGTGGTACGAAAGCCTTTCCGGCACTGCACCTCCCGACTGGTTGACCGGTATCGCCGGCACGCCGGCGCGACCCTATGCCATCGATTGGCGGGCTCCGGACCGCAAGGCGCACCAGGCCGGGGTGCTGGCCTGCCTCGAGGCGATCGCGGCGGGTGAGATCTACCAGGCCTGCGTCTGCACCCAGTACACCGGCCGTATCGACGGTGACCCGCTGGATTTCTTCGTCGACGCCGTCACCCGTACCGCGCCGGCCCGCGCCGCCTTCGTGGCCGGGGAATGGGGTGCGGTGGCCTCGCTGTCCCCCGAGCTGTTCCTGTGCCGCCACGGCGAGCAGGTGACCTCCAGCCCCATCAAAGGGACGCTGCCCCTTGATGAATCGCCGGTGGCGCTGCGCGCCTCGGTGAAAGACGTCGCCGAGAACATCATGATCGTCGACCTGGTGCGCAACGATCTGGGCCGCCTTGCCGTCACCGGCTCGGTGACCGTCCCCGAGCTGCTGCGGGTTCGCCCGGCTCCGGGGGTCTGGCATCTGGTGTCGACGGTGACGGCCCGGATTCCGGTCGAAGTGTCGACGCCGGCGGTACTCGAGGCGAGCTTCCCGCCCGCGTCGGTAACCGGCACACCCAAGGGCCGGGCCCGCGAGCTGCTCCTGCAGTGGGAGCCGGACCGACGTGGAATCTACTGCGGGACAGTGGGTTTGGCGTCACCATCGGCGGGGGCTGAACTGAATGTGGCAATCCGGACGGTGGAGTTCGATGCGCGGGGCAACGCGGTCCTCGGTGTCGGCGGAGGGATCACCGCGGACTCCGACCCGGACGCCGAGTGGGCGGAATGCCTGCACAAGGCGGCCGCGATCGTCGGGGTGGCCGGCCACGTCGGAGTGGCCTCGGCCGGCCCGGTGCCGACGTAGCGGTCGATCAGATGGGCCCGCCCATCGTGTCAGCTGCGCGCCTTCAACACCGCGTCGTACAGCTCACGCCGCGACGGCGCACCGGGATGCGCGGCGATCACCTCGGCACAGGCATCCTTGGCGCGCGCACCGTCGTCCACCAGCTCCAGTACCAGCGCGACCAGGGAACCCAGGTCGGCCTTGGGCACCGCGCCCGCCAGCACCACGGTGATCTCGCCGAGCACACCGTCAGCGGCCCAGTCGGCCAACTCGCCCAGCGTGCCCCGCTTGATCTCCTCGTGGGTCTTGGTGAGCTCCCGGCACACCACCGCGCGCCGGTCCGCGCCCAGGGTGTCCACCGCGTCGCGCAGGGTGTCGGCCAGCCGGCGCGGCGACTCGAAGAACACCGCGGTGCGCTGTTCGGCGGCCAGGGTGCCCAGCCAGGTGCGCCGCGCGACCTGTTTGCGCGGCGCGAACCCCTCGAAACAGAACTTGTCCGCGCCCAGCCCGGACACCGCCAGCGCGGTGGTCACCGCCGACGGACCGGGCAGACAACTGACCGCCAACCCCGCCTCGATGCAGGCCGTCACCAGCCGGTAGCCCGGATCGTTGATCAGCGGCATTCCCGCGTCGCTGATCAGGACCACCGTGGCGCCGCCGCGGATCTCCTCCAGCAGGGCGGGCACCCGCGCCGACTCGTTCTGGTCGAACACGCTCAGCCAGCGTCCCGCGGGCGTCACGCCCAGCGCCGCAGCGAGGGTGCGGGCGCGCCGGGTGTCCTCGGCGGCGATCACGTCGGCGCCGGCCAGTGCCTCGACGAGGCGGGCGGACGCATCTGCGGGCTGTCCGAGCGGCGTGGCCGCCAGCAACAGTCGGCCAGAGCCGGGGTTTGACACTCCGGCGGGCTGGAGCGGAGCGACCCAGGGTTCCACAACTGCACAGCTTACGATCGTCGGTGATGACCGCTCCTCATACCGTGCAGCCGGAGCGCGCCGTACCCGTGATCAGCCCCGGCCCGCTCGTACCCGTGCCGGACTTCGGGCCGCTGGATCGCCTTCAGGGCTGGGTGATGACCCTCATCATCGGCGCCCTGGCCGCGCTGACCCGCTTCCTGAATCTCGGCTCGCCGACCGACGCCGGCACCCCGATCTTCGACGAGAAGCACTACGCGCCGCAGGCCTGGCAGATGCTGGGCAACCACGGCGTCGAGGACAACCCCGGCTACGGCCTGGTGGTGCACCCGCCGGTGGCCAAGCAGCTGATGGCGATCGGCGAGTGGATCTTCGGCTACAACGGGCTGGGCTGGCGGTTCTCCGGTGCGGTGTGCGGCGTCATCATCGTCGTGCTGACGGCGCGGATCGTGCGCCGGATCACCCGGTCGACCCTGGTCGGTGGGATCGCCGGCCTGCTGTTGATCGCCGACGGCGTCAGCTTCGTCTCGGCGCGCACCGCACTGCTGGACGTGTTCCTGGTGATGTGGGTGGTGGCGGCATTCGGCGCGCTGATCGTCGACCGCGACGAGGTGCGGTCCCGGATGCACGTGGCGCTGATGGAGGGCCGGATCGCGGAGACCCCGTGGGGTCCGCGCCTGGGCGTGCGCTGGTGGCGGTTCGGCGCCGGCGTGCTGCTGGGACTGGCCTGCGCGACGAAGTGGTCGGGCCTGTATTTCATCGTCTTCTTCGGGTTGATGACGCTGGCGTTCGACGTCATCGCCCGCCGCCAGTACCGCGTGCCGCGGCCGTGGCTGGGCACCCTGCGCCGCGACGTGGGTCCGTCGATCTACGTGTTCTGGATCATCCCGTTCCTGGTGTACCTGGGCAGCTACGCGCCGTGGTTCGCCTCCGAGACCGCGGTGGACCGCCATGAAGAAGGCCGCTCGATCGGCCTGGACAGCTGGATGCCGGATGCGCTGCGGTCGCTGTGGCACTACACCTATCAGGCGTATCACTTCCATTCCGGGCTGACCAATGCCGCGGGCAACCACCACCCGTGGGAATCGAAACCGTGGACGTGGCCGATGTCGCTGCGCCCGGTGTTGTACGCGATCGATCAGCAGAACGTGCCAGGCTGCGGCGCACAGTCCTGTGTCAAGGCCGTCATGCTGGTGGGCACCCCGGCGATGTGGTTCGTCGCCGTCCCGGTCCTGGTGTGGGCGATCTGGCGGGCGTTCGTGCGCCGCGACTGGCGCTACGCGGTGGTGCTCGTCGGCTACGGCGCGGGCTTCCTGCCGTGGTTCGCCGATATCGACCGGCAGATGTACTTCTTCTACGCGACCACCATGGCGCCGTTCCTGATCATGGCGATCGCGCTGATCCTCGGCGACGTGCTGTACCAACCCGGGCAGAATGCCGAACGCCGGACGCTGGGCCTGATCGCGGTGAGTTGTTATGTGGCGCTGGTGATCACGAACTTCGCCTGGATGTACCCGATTCTCACCGGGCTGCCGATCTCTCCGTCGACGTGGAACATGCAGATCTGGTTGCCCAGCTGGCGGTAGTTCCGCTACCGAATCCCCTCATACCGCCGCAACGCCTCGGCCCGTTCGGCCTTGTGGTCCACCATCGGGGCCGGGTAGTCGGCCGACCCATACTCCGGCACCCAGCGCCGCACATAGACCCCGTCGGGGTCGAATTTCTTGCCCTGGGTGTCCGGGTTGAACACCCGGAAGTACGGGGCGGCGTCGGTGCCGCAGCCGGCGGCCCACTGCCAGCAGTGCTGATTGCTTGCCATGTCTCCGTCGACCAGCTGGTCCAGGAACCAGCGCGCACCCCACTGCCACGGCAGGTGCAGATCCTTGACCAGGAACGACGCCGTGATCATCCGGACCCGATTGTGCATGAAGCCGGTTTCGGCGAGCTGGCGCATCCCGGCGTCGACGATCGGGAAACCGGTCTTGCCCGCCTTCCAGAGCTCGAACCGCTTGCGCGCCTCGGCGTCCTCGTCGACCTCGATCGCGTCGAAGGTGCGGTTCCAGTTCCACCACGCGCTGCGCGGCCAGTGGTGCAGCACATCGGCGTAGAAATCGCGGAAGGCCAGCTCGCGTAGATAGGCCTGGGCCCCTTCACCTTTGCCGAGGTCGGCGGCCAGGGTGCGGGGATGGACGGTGCCGAACTTGAGATGCGCCGACATCCGGCTGCTGGCATCGAGATCCGGCCGGTTGCGATCTTCCTCGTAGTCCGCCAACCCGTCCTTCACGAAGCGCTTCCACGCCGCGCGCGCCGCCCGCTCCCCCGCGGCGTACTCCAGCTCGGTGTCACCGGCCGGGATGTCCACGCCGCCATCCAGATCGGCCGGGTCGATCCAGCGGACCGACGTCGCCGTCGTCTGTGCGGGCGAGCGCCAACCGTGGCTCTGCCAGGACCGGAAGAACGGGGTGAAGACCTTGTACGGCGTGCCATCGTCCTTGGTGACCCGCCCGGGTGACACCAGATACGGCGAGCCCGCCTCCTCCAGCGCAATCTCACCCAGGGCCTCGCGGACGGCGGCATCGCGGCGCTTGCCGAACGGCGAGAAGTCCCCCGACACGTGTACCGAGGTGGCGCCGATCTGCTTGACCAGGGCCGGAATCCGTTGTTCCGGGCGACCACGGGTGACCAGCAGACGGCCGTCGAGCTGCTCGTGCACATCGCGCAGCGCGTCGTACAGGTACTGCAGGCGCCGCGCCCCCGAGGTGGCCTGCAGCTTCGGGTCCAGCACGTAGCAGGCCAGCACCTCACCGTCGGACTCGGCGGCGTCCAGCAGGGCCGGCAGGTCATGCACGCGCAGGTCACGCCGGAACCACAGCAGCGTAGGCATCCTTCGACGTTACAGCGGGTCGCGCGCCGCCGGACAGGACATGCAACGCGGGCCGCCGCGCCCGCTTCCCAGCTCGGCGGCCGCGATGGTGAGCACCTCGATGCCCGAATCGGCAAGGCGGGCATTGGTTTCGGTGTTGCGCTCGTAGGCCACCACCACACCGGGCGCCAGGGCGAGGGTGTTGTTACCGTCGTCCCACTGTTCGCGTTCCGCGGTGACGGGGTCCAGCCCGGTGTCGATCACCCGCAACCTGTCGAGCTCCATGGCCGCCGCGGCGGCCTGCACGAACGGCAGCTCCTCGTCGATGCGCACCCCACCCCCGGGCGTGCGATGCATGGTGAACGCCGACAGCGAGTCGACGATATTCGGATACATCACCACGGCGTCGGTGTCGACCATCGTGCACACGGTGTCCAGGTGCATCTGGGCGCGCTGCTGGGCGATCGGCACGGCCAATACGGTGTGCGCCAGATCGTCTTCGAACAGGCTGCGCGCCAACGCTTCCGCCCCGGCGGGCGTGGTGCGCTCACCCACCCCGACCGCCACCACCCCGGGCCGCAGCAGTAGCACATCGCCACCTTCGACCGGTGCGGAGCGCGATTCGTAGGCGCGCCGCACCCCCAGGAAGCGGGGGTGATGGGCGTAGATCAGATCGGTCAGCGACGATTCCCGCGACCGTGCCGGCAGCGCCAGCGAGGTGATCGCCATCCGCGGTCCGATCCAGAACGACGAGTCCCTGGTGAACATCAGGTTGGGCAGTGGGTCGATGACGAAGTCGGCACCGTGGTGCATGCGGCGCACCAGCGACAACTCGCTGCCCGCCAACGGCAACTCGGTGAAGGTCATCCCGGCGATCAGCACATGCGCCAGCGTGGCGGCGTCCAGGGTGCGCAGGTAGGCCGAAAGCTCTTGGGCCAGTGGGATCCCCAGTCGGCGGGCATCGACGGCGGCGGAGATGCCGTGCATCCTGGCCGCGCCGGAGGCGAGTGCCTCGGTGAGCAGATCGGCCAGCAGCAGCACCTCGACGCCCCTGGAGGCGAGCACCGCGGCGAAGGCGTCATGCTCCTCCTGCGCCTTGGCCACCCAGGGCAGTCCGTCGAACAACAGGCTGTCGTTGTTGCGCGGGGTGAGGCGCTGCAGTTCGGCCCCGGGGCGGTGCAGGATGACGACCCGCAGGGTCCCCACCTCGGAGTTGCATCCCAGTACCCGAGCTGTTTCCACACCGGAAACGTTAGCTCAACTATGGTTGAGGTGTATGGAGTCTCATGAGCTGACGCCGGGTGAGATGGCACACCGCAGTGGTGTCGCCGTGTCGGCGCTGCACTTCTACGAACGCGAGGGACTCATCGCGTCCCGGCGCACCAGCGGTAACCAGCGGCGCTATCCGCGCGAGACCTTGCGCCGGGTGGCGTTCATCCGGATGTCGCAGCGTCTGGGCATCCCGCTGGCCCGCATCCGCGAAGCCCTGGCCTCGCTGCCCACCGACCGGGTACCCACCAGCAAGGACTGGGCCAAACTGTCGGCCGGCTGGCGCCAGGACCTCGATGACCGCATCGTGCACCTGGAGCGTTTGCGCGACAACCTGGCCGGCTGCATCGGATGTGGTTGCCTCAGCCTGAAGACCTGCCTGCTGTCCAACCCCGGGGACATGCTCTCCGAACAGGGGCCCGGCGCCGCCAAGCTCTGATATCGAACATCTGTGCGATACCATCGGGTGGTGTCTCTGGCCGTTCAGGGGTCGCTCTTCGACCACTCGGAACGTCGCTATCTGGGCGACGGCGCGTGGATCGACGTCCGGGCCGGGTGGCTCGGCAGTGACGACCGACTGTTCGACGAACTCCTGACCGCCATCCCGTGGCGGGCCGAACGCCGGCAGATGTATGACCGGGTGCTCGATGTACCGAGGCTGGTCAGCTTCCACGACCTCACCACCGAACCCGCGCCACATCCGGGCATCGCGCGACTGCGGGTGCGGCTGAACGACATCTACGCCGGCGAACTGGGTGAGCGGTTCACCACCGCCGGATTGTGCCTGTATCGCGACGGCGACGACAGCGTGGCCTGGCACGGTGACACCGTCGGCCGCAGCAGCACCAGCGACACCATGGTGGCCATCGTCAGCCTCGGCGCACGAAGGGTTTTCGCGATGCGCCCCCGCTCGGGTGGGCGCAGCCTGCGGTTACCCCAGGCACACGGCGACCTGTTGGTGATGGGCGGATCCTGCCAGCGCACCTGGGAGCATGCGGTCCCCAAGACGGCCCGGCCGATCGGCCCGCGGATCAGCATCCAGTTCCGGCCCCGCGACGTGCGCTAGCTGCCTCGTACCGCCGCGACCGCTGCGGTCAGCAGATCCTTGGCTTTCTGGACATCCACCGGCGCCGGCGGTTTGTCCGGCACCACCAGCGGATTGGCCGTCACCATCACCAGGAACGTGTCGAAACTCGCCACGTAGTTGAACAACTCGCCGACGCGCGGCGGTCCGCCCGGCACGGCCGTCTGCACCACCCGGTGGGTGCCCAGCACGCGTGCACCGTCGATGTGCGGGGAGTCCACCACCTCGACCTGCCCGCGTACTCCCGGGCCGGTGTAGCTGACCAGCTTGCAGGCGGGCCCGGGATCCGCGAACGGGATGGGCTCCGAGGTCTCCACGGCGATGGCGATGAAGCGGTTGCCTTTGCCCTCGGCCGTGGTGGCCGCCATGTTGCCGTGCAGACCGGCGGGCACCGAGATCCCGTTGGCGAACTTGGCACAGTCGGGCGGCGCGATCGTGACCCCGGGCGGTACCGGCTGCCCCGAGAGCGCTTTCGGGTCGATCCCGGCCGGGGCGACCGCGGTGACGTGGAACTCCGGGCCGAATTGCGATTTCACGTCGGCGACCCGGGCGATGTCGGGCTGGGTGGGCGGCCGAGCAGTCGAGCACGCGGTGAGTGCGGCAACGCAGGCCACGAGGGCGGCCGCTCGTGGAGTGAGCATCGCGGCCAATCTACCGGGCCTCACCCCGCGACCGCCGAAACCACCTGCGCCAGCAGGCTTGGCGCGATGTTCGGCGGGAGCCCCTGCTGGACGGACCCCGGATCGGTGACCACCGTGACCGACGCGACGTAGGCGTCACGCAGATACGCCGTGACGGTGTCGGCATGCATTCGGGTCTGGGTGCCGCCCTCGACGGTCGTGGTGGCCACCGCACTCATCGCGACCGTCGTCGTACCCTCGATATCGGGTCCCGGCACCGAGGTCACGGTGGCATCGGTATGCCCGCCCTCCAGCGACCAGGCCGCACACCCGTCCGGCGGGGCGGTCTGCGCGCCCGGCCCGGCGACGACGGCGTAGATGATCCCGCCGGGTCCCGATGCCGACCAGCCGCGCACCGGGGTGCCCGCACCGGGGTCGACCAGCGCGCCGCAGTGCTCCGGAGTCGCGGACCACCCGGGCTTGAAGCCCCAAAAGGTCACGGGTGCAGCCTGTTCGGCGAGGGTGCCCACCTCATATCCGGCCGGCAGGCCACTGCGGGCCCGCGCCACCCCGGCCGGATCGACGGGGCCGGCGGCCCCCGCGGCGGTGGCCGGCGACGAGGACGCCGCGATGTGGTCCGAAGTCCCGCATCCCGTCACACCCGCCGCCACCAGGAGGCAAAACACCATGGTGCGCACGCCGTTGTGATACCACATCCTCATGTGCACCAGGGTGTTCTGGAACGGTAATCAACTCGCCAAACTGGCCGGCCGCAGCATGGACTGGCCCGAATCGACCGAACCTCTGCTCATCGCGTTCGGCGCCGGCCGTGACCGCGACGGCGGAAAGCTGCTGGACCAGGTGGTGATCGCCGACAATCCGCTGCGCTGGACCAGCCGCTATTCCAGTCTGATCACCAGCGTGTACGGCCTGGGCACCGTGGACGGATTCAACGAACGCGGTCTCGGTGTGCACGCGCTGTACCTGCAATCCACCGATACCGGGCCGCGCGACCCGGCCCGGCCCGGCCTGCACACCGGCCTATGGGCCCAGTACCTGCTGGACCAGGCCGCGACGGTGGACGAGGCCCTCGCGCTGATGGACGACGTGCAGCTGGTGATGGTCGGTGCGCGTGGCCGGGACGCCACCTTGCATCTGGCCATCGAGGACAGTTCCGGCGACTCTGCGATCCTCGAGCTGGCGGGCGGCGAGCTCGTCGTGCACCACGGGCCGCAGTTCACCCTGATGACCAACGACCCCAGCTACGACGAACAGCTGGAACTGCTGGCCGCACATGACTTCTCCCATCCCAGCCGGGACCTGCCGCTACCCGGCAACGTCAACCCCGTCGACCGATTTCAGCGTGCCGCCTACTACCAGGCCCTGCTGCCCGAACCCGGCACCGAGCGTCAGGCGGTGGCCGGTGTGATGGCGATCATGCGCAACGTGTCGGTGCCGTTCGGGGCGCCCTACGGCGACTTCGGGGTGTACAACACCGAGTACCGGACCGTCAGCGATCTGACCCACCGCATCTACTACTTCGAACTCACCACCAGCCCCAGCGTGATCTGGGTGGAGTTCGACAAACTGCCCTTCGGCCCGCAACCCGTGGCGATCAACCCCTATGACGACTCGCTGACCGGTAACGTCACCGACCGATTCACGCCGAGTGACATAGGTTTCTGACAGAGTTCTCCCAGACAAGTTCTCCCAGACAAGACTGTTTCCCACCCACGACGGCGACCACCCCAGGAGAAGGCATGACCATGCACACCACGACCCGCGGACTCGCGGTGGCGGCCACCGTTCTGGGCCTGGCCTTGGCCGGCTGCGGATCGGACACCAAGACCGACACGGCGGGCAAAGAGAGCACCAGCAGCACATCGGCGACGTCCACGACGTCCGAAGCCAGCTCGACCAGCGCCGCGCCGAGCTCGACAGCCAACGCCAGCGGCCAGAACTACACGATCATGGACTACGTCAAGGACAACAAGATCGCCGAAACGCCGGTCAAGCGAGGCGATCCGGGTACGCCCACGGTGAACCTGCCGATCCCGGAGGGCTGGGCCGATGCCGGGGCCAAGGCGCCGGACTGGGCATGGGGGCAGATTGTGCTCGCCGGTACGCCGGCCGGGCCGGTCCCCCCGACGATCACGGCGATCATGTCCAAGCTCACCGGTGCCGATCCGGCAAAGATCATCGAGTACGCACCCAACGAGCTGAAGAATCTGCCCGAGTACGAGGGCGGCAACGAAGGTCAAACGGGCAAGCTCGGCGGCTTCGATGCGGTGCAGGTCGGCGGTACGTACGTCAAAGACGGCCAGAAGTTGTTGATCGCCCAGAAGACGGTGCTCATCCCGGCGGGCCAAGATTTGTTCGTCCTGCAACTCAACGCCCAGGGTTCCGAGGACGACATGGGTCCGTTGATGGATGCCACCACAGCCATTGACGACCAGACCACGATCACTCCATGACGCAGCCCGCACCGGCCGAACCACCGCCCCCGCAGCGCGGTCAGACGCGCGGCGAGCGCGGCCGTGACGTCAGTGCGGCACAGTCCGAAGCCGAGGCCGAGATCTCGAAGGTGCGGCAGTACCTGAAGGTGATGAACCCGAGGTTCTTGTTGTCCATGGCCGAGGGCTATCCGGTGGTGCTCAAGCAGTTCATCCAGTTCTGCCTGATCCTCATCTGGCCCGGATGGGTGTTCACCGTGGTCGTCGGCGCCGCGCTGCACCTGCTGTTCTACGTGACCATCTACCCGATCCTCTGGGTGCTGTTCTGGCCGGTCCGCAACCACCAGAAGAAGAACCATCCGGAGGATTACGCGGCCTCCCAGCAGAAGTAGCCGTGGGACTGTTCAACCGCACCGGCGGTGTACGCATCGAGATCACCCCCGGCGTGGTGCGGCCGCGTCAATCCGTCACAGCGACCGTCACCGCCGACAAACCGGTCGACAAGGTCACCTCGGCGCGGCTGGAGTGGGGTTACGACAACTTTTACCGGTATCACTGGGCCGGCCGGGCCGACTCGGCTGCCTCGGCCGCCAACGACACGCTGTGGATGGCCGGCGAGGTCGGCACCGACTACGGCGGCGAACGCGACACCGATGACTGGGTGTGCGTCTCCCGCACGGAGATTCCCCTGGCTGCCGATGAGTTCACCGGAACCACCGCATCATTCAAGGTGCCGTCCTGGGCTCCGGGCTCATCCCCTCAGGTGGCGCGCTGGGGCTGCCGGCTGGTCCTCGACAGAGGCGGTCGCGATGTCGACGCCAAGGGCGAGTTCACCGTCGTGATCGGGGTCGGTGATGTCGACGCGGTAGACGAACCGCAGGAACGCTATATGGGCGATGCGGCCTCGCAGCTGGACATCGTGCTGGCCTCACCCGTGGGGCTGGCCGGCGCCGCCATCACCGGCCACCTGGTGGTCCGGCCACAGCAGGACCTGCCGACCGCCGATATCGCGGTCTATTGGCAGCGAGAACGCGAACACCATCCGTTGGAGCGCTATCCCGCACAGGGCGGCACGCTGGACGGGCCGCCGCTGCACCTGGGCAAAAAGGTCCCGATGCTCGGCGGCACCGAGTTCGAGCTGCCGTTCGCGTTGCCACTGCCCCCTGATGCCGCCCCGACCGCGACCTCGGTGCACTCGTCACTGTCATGGTTCGTCGGAGCCCGCATCTTCTATTCCGGTGTCACCGGGCATCAGGTCGAGCGGGTGCGCAAGCCGATCACGGTGGTCAACGCGCCTTAGGCACGGGAGATCGCCGAGGCCGCGGCGATCTGTTCCGGTGACGGCCGGACCCCGGTATAGCGTTCGAACTGTTCGGCTGCCTGCAGCGCGATGACCTCTGCGCCGGTGATCACCTCGACACCCGCCGCGCGTGCCGCGGCGATCAGCGGCGTCTCCGAAGGCAACGCGACAACGTCGAAGACGTTGTGCGCCTTGGCGATTACGTCATCGTCGAATGATTGTTGGCACTCCTCGGGGCCGCCGGACATACCGATGGGCGTGACGTTGACCAAGATCGGCGCGCGCAGCGAACCGACCTCGGGCGCATAGGCGTAACCCAACCGGTCCGCCAGTTGCCGGCCCGCTCGGGCATTGCGCGCGAGGACGGTGCCCGAGCCGAAACCGCTGGCCTGGAACGCGGTGGCGACCGCACTGGCCATCCCCCCACTGCCCCGGATGATGACGGCATCGTCGGGATCCAGCCGGTGGCTGTCGATAAGCTGTTGCACCGCAAGGTAATCGGTGTTGGAGGCACGCAGGTACCCGTCATCGTTGACGATGGTGTTGACCGACTCGATGGCCCGCGCCGACGGCTCGACCTCGTCGACCAGCGCGATGACGTCGAATTTGAACGGCATCGACACCGAGCAGCCCCGGATGCCGAGCGCACGCACACCGCCGATGGCCGCGGCGATATCGGTGGTGGTGAACGCCTTGTAGAGGTAGTCCAGACCGAGTTCCTCGTAGAGGTAGTTGTGGAAACGGGTACCGATATTGCTCGGACGGGCCGCCAGCGAGATGCACAGCCTGGTGTCTTTGTTCAGGGGCGGCCGCCGGCCGCTGGAAAGCGGGTGGCCCGGTGCCATCACCCGACCGCCCGCATCACTCGCCTGGCCATCTCGTAGATGGCCCGATACCGTCGCGGGCTCATCGACACCTCAGGCACGTCCACCACGGTAGTCACCACGTTGAGGTCTTCGCGGTCCCAGCGCGCACCGGCCCGGTCGAGGATCGCCCGCATCGGATAGTTCTCCGACAACACGCGGGCGGTGAACGTCGTGACCCCGCCGGCCCGCGCCGCCACCGCGAGCGCGTCCATCAGGAACGTGCCCACACCGCGTCCCTGGTAGGCGTCCCCCACGATGAACGCGACCTCGGCCGTCGTCGCGTCATGCCCCTCGCGCACGAATCGCGCGTCGGCCACCACCGGCCCGTCGGGGCCGTCGGTGAGCACCCAGACGAAGTGATCGACATAGTCGACCTCGAACAGATAGGCCATCAGCGACGCCGTCGGCGAACGGGTGCTCTGGAACCGGCGGTAGAGGGTCTCGCTGGAGAACTCCACGGGGCCGTGGATGGTGCGTTCGTTGTCGCCCGGCAGCACCGGCCGCAGATACAGCTCGGTCCCGTCGCGCAGCGAGACCGGAATCGGGGTGATGAAGGCCGCCAGCCGCTGCCGGGCGGTCCGCATCATCCGGTCCATCACGCCCGGCAGATCCAGCATGGTGGCGAACGCCGCAGAGTCGCCCACCCAGCCGGTCAGTCGATCGGTCGCGGTCACCGTCGCAGTTCGCGGGATACCGCGCAGCAGGGCGATCTCCCCGACCACCAGGCCGGGATGCAGCGGCACCACCACCGTCGCTTCGCCGCCCTGACCGATGTGGACGACCTCGGCACACCCCGTACCGATCAGCAGGAAGGACACCGCGTGCTCACCCTGGCGCATGAGCACCTCGCCGGGTGCGGCCGTCAGCGGCTGTAGCAGCGCCGCCAGTGGCGCCAGGTCCTGCGCGGTGCACCCGGCGAAGAACTCCAACGCGGCCAGTTCACCGGCACGCGCATCGGTCACTCCAGACACGTCACGAGGCTACGGCCTGGTCCGCGGAGAAGCCACCACGCGAACGGAACTTTGCTGTGTAGGGCCTGAGCCGGCGGTGGGGAACGGCGTTTCTACGCACCGGTCAGATAAGTGTGGCAAACTCCGCGTATGACTCAAACGCTGCGCCGTACTCGCGGTCGCCCCCGGGCAGCTAACGGCTCGGAGACTCGCGAGCGGATCATCCGTGCAGCCCGGCAGGTTTTCAGCGAACTTGGCTACGACGCGGCCACATTTCAGGCGATCGCCGAACGTGCCGATCTGACCCGACCGGCGATCAACCATTACTTCGCCAACAAGCGGGCCCTGTACCAAGAGGTGTTGACGGCGACCAATGCCGCACTGATCACCGCGGGTGTGACCGCCGCCGCTACCCAGACCACCCTCGTGGACCGGTTGTCGGCGTTCCTCAGCGGAACTCTGCTCGCGCACCGCGAGTACGACTCTGCAGCGGCGTTCCTGGTGACCTCGATGCTGGAGTCCCAGCGACATCCGGAGCTCAGCCAGGATTCCTACGCCCCGCGCGACGAAGTGCGCACCTTCGTGCGTGCCGCCGTCACCGAAGCGGTCGCCGACGGGCAGTTTGATCCGAGCACCGACCCGGACACCCTGGTGGACATGCTGCTGGTGCTGATGTTCGGGGTGGGGTTCTACGCCGGATTCGTCGGCACCGACGCCGAGGTCACCGCTGTGGTCGGCAAGTTGCAGAAGTTGTTGTCCAACAACTTGTGGAAACTGTAGGAGCCCGCCGTCATCTGACCGTAGCGGAAGTGGGCCTCGCCCGGCCGGTGCCGGAGGCCGTGGGGCAATCTTGAGGAGCGCCCCGATCGATCGGGGCGCGCACTCGGATTTCACCACCATCATCCGGCCGATCGACGACGCCGCCGGCGTCGTCGTGGACGGCCGTCTGCCAGGAGAGGACCGGCCGCCCGAATGACCCGTGTCGACCCGCTACCCCCCACCCAGTGGCCGCCCACGATGCGCGACGCCCTCGCCGCGATGAATCCGCCGGTGCGGCGCCATGCGCAGATCCCCACCGACGGCAGGCCCAAGGGGCTCAACGTGCTCGGCGCGTTCGCGTATCACCCCGAACTGGCGCGCGCGTTCTTCACGTTCAACGGTCACCTGCTGTCGGCGACCTCGCTGAGCCCGCGCCAGCGTGAGCTGCTCATTCTGCGGACGGCGGTGCTGCGGCAGTCCGAATACGAGTGGGCCCAGCATGTGGTGATCGCCGGTGATGTCGGGATCTCGCGCAGTGAGATCGCCGCGATCACCGAGGGCCCGGACGCGTCGACGTGGTCCGAGGTCGACGCTGCGCTGCTGCGCACCGCCGATGAACTGGTCGCCGACGGCGTGATCGGCGACGCGACGTGGGCGACGCTGTCGGCGGAGCTCAGCACCGAGCAGCTCCTCGATGCCATCTTCACCGTCGGCGCCTACGAGACGCTGGGCTGGATGCTGCGCAGCTTCGGCGTCGAACTCGACGCCGATGTGCGCGAGTACCTGGCCGGCCGGGACTAGCTCGGCGGTTCCGTCAGCACCTGAACCACTTCGTGTAAGGGGTCCGGGGAGGTGGCGATGTCACCGACGAACGGGTGCGCCAGTTCGAGCACCAGGAACAGATTCGTGGCGACCAACACGGCGACGATGAGCACCATCGGGTAGTGCATCACGGGCCGCTCCACGCCGTAGACGACCGCGGCGCCGAGCACCATGGCGCTGGTGATGAAGATGACCGCCCATAGTGGCCACGGCGGCCCGTCGTCGTTGCGCGCCTGCAGGATGCGCACGGTTCGCGCCTGAGCGATCTTGTCCAGGTTGCCGAATGACGTTGACAGGACGGTCTTCTGGGCATCGGTTGTGGCCTGCACCTGTGCGTAGGCGGTGCGCAGTTCGACCAGCGCGTGATCAGCGGCCGCGGACCGTCGGTTGTCGCCGGCGGACCATTCGGCGATCGCGGCGTTCTCGTAGGTCAGCAGCGCAGTCCTGATGCGATCGCCGTCGGCGGGAGCGAATACCGTGGCGTCCGTTGCCATCTGCACCGCTGCGGCGCCCTCGGCCCGCGCATTGCCGTCTGCGGTGTTGATCTGACCCCACATCGACGAGACGACGAAACCGATGAAGAACGCGTAGACGAACCCGATGACCCCGTAGGTGAACCTGGTGACATCATTGTGCTCATCCTGGTTCAGCGCCGGGTAGCGGTGGCGTATCACCGTCAACAGCAGGATCGCACCGCCGGCGATGACCGCGATCAAGATGAGCAGGAGCAGTCCCGCAGGGATGTGTTCCACCAGCCAAGCCGCCACCGGATCCTCCCCCTTCGTCGACTACGCACCTTAGGCGCCGGAGGCATCCGTGCGATGGCGATCCACCAATTGGTTTGCGAGCGGCTGATTCTCACCATGGCCTGGCCGCTGACTCACTAGGCTGTACGGGTGGGCCGATCTCCGACAGGACAAGCGCGGTGAAGGCGATGGCCCAACGGACCTGGGCAGCCGGGGAACCGCTGGAACTGCTGGAGCTCCCCACCCCCGAACCCCGCGGGGGCGAGGTCCGGATACGGGTGCAGTCCATCGGGGTGAATCCAGTGGACTGGAAGATGCGCAGCCACGGTCCCCTGCGCTGGGCGGCCCGCCTCCTGGGGCCAAGGCCCCCGGTGATCGTGGGTGTCGACTTCGCCGGTGTGGTCGATGCCGTCGGCCCCGGGGTGACACGTGCCGCCGTGGGCGATCGGGTCGCCGGTGGCACCAACTTCGCCCGAAGACAGCGCGGGTCCTATGCCGACACCGTGGTGGTGCGCGAGGACCAGATCTGCCGGGTGCCCGATTCGGTGGATATCACGGTGGCCGGCGCGCTGCCCATCCCGGGCGTCACCGCGTGGATGTCGGTGGTGGAACTCGGCCGGATCCGGCGGGTGCCGACTGCGCAGCGTCGAGTGCTGGTACTGGGTGCTTCCGGCGGCGTCGGACAGCTCGTGGTGCAGATCGCCAAGCAGGAGGGCGCGTTCGTCGGTGGCGTGTGCTCAACCGCCAATGTCGAGCGGGTAGAAGAGCTCGGCGCCGATGTGGTCATCGACTATCGGCGGGGCGATGCCCTCAGCCAGGCAAAGGCGTACGGCCCGTTCAGCGTCATCGTCGACTGCGCCGGCGGATACTCCGGCCGCGGATGCCGCGCCCTGCTCGCCCCCGGCGGGCGGCACATCATGGTGGCCGGCGATGACGCCGGCGCCGCACTTGCCCGACTCATCGCGCCACGGAAATCCAAGGGCATTCTTGGCAAGCCGACCGGGGCGCGACTCGAGCCGTTGATCGCCGCAGTGGCCGACGGCACCATGCGGGTGAGCATCGCCCAATGTCTACCGCTGACCAGCGCCGAAGAGGCCCACACCCTGAGCCGGACCGGCCGGCTGACCGGGAAGCTGGTGCTGGTGCCCTGAGTGCGGACCACACAGGTTTCGATCAGCTGCCGGGTGGGGATCCCTGCCGAAGGCGCACGAGCCCAACCCGGGTGGTCTCCGCGCCAGGTTCCCCCGGTACAGACCCGCTGCCGGGGGGACCGCCCGCAGGCCGCGCCACCGTCAGGAGTAGTCCGCGGTGAGCCACCGGTCCGGACGCACCATGAACAGCACGCTCTGCATGTCCTTCATGGAGTCGACGAACGCCCGCCCCCCTTCCTCGCCCAGGTACCGGATGGCGATCTCCTCCCGCGCCTGCAGCGGAGCGGGCTCGATGGTCTCGACGACACTGCCTTCGACGACGACGTATTGGTACGGCGGCTCTTCGTGCTGCACCACCAGTGTCACCGCGCCCGCCCGGGCGATGAGCCGGGCCTTGCGCGAGGCCGCCCCCGTGTTGATCCGGATGAGACCCTCCGGGGTGTAGTCGTACCAGATCGGGACGCTGGCGGGCGGCCGTGCATCGCCCGACGCCACGGACAGCACTCCGACACGCTTGGCCGCCAGGAACTCTTCGCGCTCTGTCTCTCCGAAAGGTCTGCTCATAGTGGCGAGCAACGCCGCGACGGCCCGGGCCTATTCCCGTTCACCGTATACGCAGAAAGCGCTCGTCGATCGCGCCGAGCATCCGCGTTGCCTCCTCGACACGTCGCAGCACCACCCCGATCCGACACGGCGGTTCGACATAGCCCTTCTCGTCGCAGCGGCGGCGCCAATCTGCTTCGGCTTTCGCAACTTTCGCTGTCATCGTGGCGATCTCCTGTCGGAGCACATCGGCGAAGAATTCTGCCTGCGCACGTTCAGCGGGCTGTACAAGCCGGAGCACCACCGCGTCACCGTCCGGGGTCGCCTCACCATCCGCGATCACCTGGCACAACCTATTTCGGAAACGTCAGCGGGTCGTCTATCGGCCAGCCGGCCGCCAGCAGCCGGTGCTCGACGCGTTGCACGTCCTCGTGCGAGGGCATCTCGTCGGTGAGCTTGGTGATCGCCACCCGCACGTCGGTCCCGTGCGCCGGCCTGTTTCCCAACGCAATCAATTGAGTTGTCAGCGTGAGCACTTCGTCGTCCGACAAGCGCCGCCTCAACACGGCGACCAACGGGATGTAGTCGTCGGCTGGGACGCCCTCGGGATAACCGGCACGAAGGAATCCCAAGATGCGCGCCAGAACATCGGATAGCGCCACAGTTCCCCCTCGGCCATCCGGCCACATGTCAGCGTTGAAACCTTGTTAGCCGGAAAGCCCCATCGGGGGCAACTCCTTTCACCACCCAGCCAGATCGCATTCATGGTGAGTTCACCAAGTGCACCTGTCGTGGCGTTCAGCATCTACTGTGTGACAATGCGCACCGCTTTCCAAGACCAGCTCGACGGGCTGACCCAGATGCTCAGCGAGATGTGCGGGCTGGCTGGAGTGGCCATGGAACGCGCCACGCAGGCCCTGTTGCAGGCCGACCTGGTGACCGCCGAGCAGGTCATCACCGATCACGACCACCTGGTGGACCTTCGCACCCAGGCAGAAGAGGCTGCGTTCGTCCTCCTGGCGTTGCAGGCGCCCGTCGCGAGCGACCTACGCCTGGTGGTCGGCTCGATTCAGAATGTCGCCGACTCCGAGCGGATGGGCGGGCTGGCGCTGCATGTCGCCAAGATCGCGCGACGCCGCCACCCCGGACATGCGGTACCCGAGGAGGTCGACGGCTACTTCGCCGAAATGGGCCGTATCGCAGTCGAACTCAGCAATTGCGCCCAGGAAGTGGTGCTGTCGGGCGATCCTCAGCGAGCCGCCCAGATCAGCCGGGACGACGATGCCATGGATCATCTGCACAAGCACCTGTTCACGGTTCTGATGGACAAGGAGTGGCACCACGGCGTGGCCAGCGCGGTGGACATCACCCTGCTGGGCAGGTTCTACGAGCGCTTTGCCGACCACGCCGTGGAGATCGGGCGTCGGGTCATCTTTCAGGTCACCGGGCAGACCCCAGAGCTCTGAGACCGGCCGGCCGCCGGGCCGATACCGGGGTCGTAAAGGCGACCAGCCTAAGCGAACTGTAAATGTTCTCTGAGATTCTCGCCCGGCAATAGGGCGGCGAGCAGGCGTTTTACCTGCGGCCGCGGGGTCGCCTGCGACTCGCGATACCTCCGCGCCGCCGAACGAATCTTGCCCCTGAGGCCAGGGCGGCGACGTCTTCGGATCAGACGAGACTCCGTCCGAATTCGCCAGCCATCGCGCGTCCCGACACTCTGAGACCACACCCGATGCATGCGCGCGGGAGGCGACGTCCCAAAACTGGGAATCTACTGTGCATTAGCGGCCCACGGGCAGATGGCCCTTCGGTTCGCACCGAGCGCGATGCAGCTTTCCGCGAATGTTGCCATAACTCGACTTACCGATGCCTGATAAGAATCGGAATCATCGACCGATCCTTTGCCGAATTACGAGCATCAGGTACTGAATGCGGCCACCTTAATGCGCAATATGGATAATTTGCCAATTTGCTGTTGCCCACATAACTTTTGGGCAAGAAGCTGGTCACGCGTCTGAATTGCTGCAGTTCAGAGGAGGAGTCGCCGTCATGAGCCATGCGCTCAGGCATTTCCGAAGGATTGCCGTTCGTTCCGTAATTGCAGTGACCGCGGTAGCACTATTCGCAGCAACAACGAGTCAATATCTCTTGCCGACCACACAGAATGGTCACGCGCCGACCGTGCGGCAGGCCTCGTACGACATCGTCAATACGACGGCCATCGACGAGTCCCCGACCACGATCGGCATTGCCGAGTCGAACCTGTACTCGATGAGCAACGCCGAGATCGACAAGGCACTGGACAAGATGCTGTCGCTCGGCGTCACCAATGTCCGTGTCGGCGTGTTCTGGCTGAACATCCAGCCGACGAGTGCCACCAAGTACAACTGGGCCAAGACCGACTACATCGTGAAGGCGGCCTCCGATCGCGGGATGGGCATTCTCGGCGTGCTCAACAAGACCCCGCCATGGGCTGGTTCCCTGGGTAACGGCCATCCCGACCCGGACACCTACGCCCAGTTCGCCGCGACCGTCGCCGAGCGGTACGCGGGCAAGATCTCGGCCTACGAGATCTGGAACGAGCCCAACGGATTCCTGGAATGGAACCCCGTCAGCGCGGCCTCCTACACCGAGATGCTCAAGAAGGCCTACACGGCGATCAAGACGGTCGCCGCGAGTACCAATCAGGACATCAAGGTGATCGGTGGTGTCGTCGGCGCCGGACTGACCCTGGGAAACCTCACCCTGGACCCGGTGAGCTTCGTGACCCAGATGTACGCCAACGGTGCCCAGGGATACTTCGACGCGATCTCATTCCATCCCTACAACTACTCGGTGAAATTCAGTGCGGGCCCTGCCAATACGTGGCCGGGAACATCGGCACTCGCGCAGCTGCAGGCCATCCGGGCGCTGATGAACGTCAAAGGTGACGCCGACCTGAAGATCTGGATCAGCGAGTACGGCCAGCCCACGGTGAGCGGTACCGCGGCCGATCTGCAGAAGCAGGCCGACTTCATGGAGGACATGATCCGGTCCTGGCAGAAGTTCCTCAACGGCGGTCCCATCTTCATCTACAACGTCAAGGACACCGGCCCCGCCAACAGCACGAACACCGAACACCACTTCGGCCTGTTCGACTACTCCTGGAACGAGAAGGCCGCCGCCGACGTGATCAGGAAGCTGATCCTGGAGTTGACCGGGCCCAAGCCGACAAATCCCACCAAACCCAAGCCGCAGACCGGATTGGCCGCCTTCGCCCACCAGCTAGCGTCCATGGTGGCGACGATCATCAACTTCGTGCCGATGACGGCCATGGCAATGATGAAGGCGGTGAAGAACCTGCTCGGCGGGATCTTCGGTATAGCCAAGGTCGCCACCGCGGCGGCGCGCGTCGCAGCGGCCAGCAGCGAGGCAGACACCACCTCTGCTGTCACGGCGGAATCCGTCGAGAAGGCAACCGACGTCGGCGAGAGCGCATCCGCTCGGACGGCAACCACCGTCAAGCACGAAACCACCACGGCGACATCCGCTCTCGCTGACACCAAGGCCGAAGAGAAGCCGGCAAGCACCGATGTCGACAGCGAGGCAACGAGTACCACCGCCGACCCCGTGGCCGAGGCGGAAGTGACCGAGCCGGCAACCGAGGCGAGCGAGGTTGCGACCGAGCCGGAGACCGAGGCGACCGAGCCGAAGGCCTCCACCACAACGGCACCCGAGACTTCCACCGCGACGGAGTCGGCAACCGAGACCAACACCGGCACAGCGGCTGTCAGCGATCCGAAGACTGCGGCCGAGCCGGAAGCGAAGCCCGACACCAAGCCGGATACCAAGTCCGAGAGCACGTCGGGCACCAAGACCGACACCGACACCAAGTCCGAGACGAAGACCGAAGCGGGGTCCACCGCCGGGGCATCGCCGAAGACCGACGACGCCAAGGGTGACAAGGTCACCCGGCCCGGCGCCAAGTTCGGCCCCGGCATGAAGGGGACCAACCCCAAGAAGGGCGTCAAGCCCAAGCCCGCCCCCAAGCCCCGTACCCCCGAACCCGCCGTGACGTCGGAGGGCAGAGCCACCGCAGGGGCCGGCGCGTCGTCGGGCAAGGGTGATGCGTCCTCCGCGAAGAGCGAATCGGACTAAGAGCGGGGCCGATGGTCGCCTCCAGAGCGATGGGCAGTCCACGTTCGGGGCGAAAATCGAAAGCGCAGCAGACATCTCGCCAGATTGGTCGTTCGGCCGTCTGGCCGCGAGGTAATTCACCACGCGGGGCCTCCAGCACAATCTGGGCAGCGGCGAGTACGTCGATCAGACCGCACTCCCGCAGGCAGGCAAGGTGTTTGGAGACGGTGGACTGAACCAGCCCCACCGCCTGTACCAGCTCGACCCGCGGTAGGTCCGCCGGCACTGCCTGGCGATGCCATAGCAGTCCGGTCGATAAAAGGACCATCGGCCCTACTACCTAGCGCACGGCCCGCGCATGCTGGCCCCACAACGAGTACGACAGGCGTGGCGTTTGGGAGGCAGCGATGTGTGGATACGGGTGGGGCAATGGATGGCACAGCAGCTGGGGCTGGGGCGGCGTCGTGATGAGTGTGCTGATGGTGCTGCTGGTCGTGGCCGTGGTGGTGGCGATCATCTTCGCCGTGCGTTACCTGTCGGGCAGCGCGAGCCTTCACCATCGAGGCGGTGCGGGCCCAGAGGGCATGCGTGCCGAAGACCGACTGGCCGACCGTTTCGCGCGAGGTGAGATCGACGGTGACGAGTTCCGGCAGCGCATGGCTCTGCTGCGCGAACACCGCTGACCGCCATGATGACTCTTCGCAGATCGCGCGATTTGACTATCGCCCTCACGGCGTTGGTCGTCGCCATAGTCTGCGCAGCGGCACTGAGCATCGGAATAGTCATGCGGCACAACCAGATAGCTGCGAGCCCGCCGTATCCGCCGGGCTTCGGAATGGGTCCAGGGATGATGACGGGTCCCGGCGTGATGGGACCTGGGCGGTCTCCTGTGATCCCGTCATGCTCCGCGCCCGCGTTGCCGGGCACCGTTGTCGACATCACCCTCGCCGATATGCACGGGATGATGGGACCGGGCGGCATGATGGGGCCGGGCCGAACCGGCGATCAAGGCGCGCCGATGGGCATGATCGGGATGATGCGCATCCTCATCAATCCGGCCACCGTTCCGCCGGGACAGGTGTCCTTTCGAGTGACCAATGCCGGTGCCTTGAACCACGAATTGGTCGTCCTGCCTCTCGCGAAGGGCCAGTACCCCGGCCAGCGGGCCATCGGTCCAGACGGCAAGGTCGATGAGGCAGGCAGCCTTGGTGAAGCCTCACGCTCCTGCGGTGCTGACAAAGGTGACGACAACGCGACCAACACCGGCATTGCCTCAGGGGCCAGCGGGTGGACCACGGTGAACCTGACACCGGGACGCTACGAGTTGATCTGCAACATCACCGGTCACTACTGGACCGGCATGTACGCCGAGTTGGATGTCAGCCCAATCGCGTAACTCCTCGCAGCACGCTCAGACGGACGAGAAGGGGAGAAGATCATGGTCAGCGCCACAACATGGACAGTCACCAGCGCCGCAATCGTCGCGCTTACCGGCTCGATGCTGTGGGCCGCGCCTAGTGGGGGTACCGCCGGAAGTGACCTGTCGGCACCTGCGCCGTCCTCCGTCTCTCGAAGCCCCTATCCGGCCCAGGGTCCAAATCCGCTAGACCCGCCAGGATGTTGGGACACTGACGGCATCTGGCATCCCGACTGCTGGGGTCCCGGACAATGGGCACCCGGGCCGTACGGCCCGGGGCAGTACGGCCCTGCACAGTCGGGTCCAGGAATGATGGGTCCCGGCATGATGGGTCCCGGAGAGTGGGGCTGAGGGGGACCCAGTTGATGGTCCAGCTGATCCGTGCCCGCGGTTATATGCAGCGACGGTTGACCTACTCTGCTTCGGCGGCAACAACCATCGAAACCGGCATCACTGATACCGCCTCACCCACACCAGAGCCCGCCACGACCCACACTGAGCCACGATCCCCTATTGCCCAGCGTGGGGCTCATCGCATCAAATCCGCCACCCGCAGCGTTGCATCCTTGGCCTGATCGATCACGTACTCCTCCCCGATGAATTGAACCTTGAACTTTGGCGTGAAATAGGTCAAGTTCACCTCGCAACCTGGCTCATACCGCTCGGCGCTGCCGTCATATATGACGAAGACCGCATCCGAACGTTCCTGGCCGTCTGGCTTGGCCAGCGAGTACACGGGCATCATGGAAGTGGACGGATCCCAGACTCCCTTCTGGTCGTATATCTCCTGCACGTCGATCGGGCCATATTTCGCTCCGATGAGAATGCTCTTTCCTGTTGGTTTGTCTTCCCACCGACACATGGCACCGCTTTCGATGTCCTCTTGGGTTCGGTTTAGGTTGACCGGTTCCAGGTTGGCGACTAGTCCGTGAAGCGCATCGCCAATCTGCGCGCAAGTCGGCAGGGCGGGTGCGCTCACGGCCGGCTGGTCGCCACCACCGGAGTTGTTGTCACCACAACTCGTGACCATAAGGACCGCTCCAATCATGATCAGGGCGAGGATGATGTTGCGTAGCGTGTTGCGTTGGGTGGCGGACATGTCTATGCGCACCCTCTCGGAACAGACGAAGGGTATGCGGTGATGATCTTCCCGCCGCCACCGTCAATGATGACGTTCGCCCACAGCGTCTTTCCTGTCAGCTGCCCGCCATTGCGGAGGTTCTTCTCGAACAAGAGATAGCCGATCACGAATGTACCGTTGGTCTCGGCGTAGCAGACGGTCATCGGGTGTTGCAGCGCTACCTCGATGCTGTGATCAGCGTTGTCACGCCAATTGTATCTACCGTCAATACGCTGCCAATCGCTTTCGTGGCCGTCGGCGATGTGGCGGTACCCGTTTTTGAGATTGCCGCAATACAGGGTGGAGGTGCCTTCGACCATGGCGTGGCCGGGTGTGTTGATGGGTGCGCGGGCGAAGGTGCGCACGGTCTTGTCTTCCGGTGAGGTGCGCCCGCATGCTCCCCAGGTCTGTTGTTCGGGAACATTGGGGGTTTTTGGTCCGCTTGTGCAGGCTTGTTGCAGCGCCGCGATATCGGCAGCTTGCGGACCACCTTGGGGCTGACCACCCGGGTTCATCAACGCCGCAGGATCGTCCGAATGCGCCAGACCGAGGGCGTGGCCGAGTTCATGGGCCAACACCGAAGCCAACTCCTGCACAGACAAGTTGTCCGGATTGACCCGTATTCGCGCAGGGGTCGTGTCGCTGCCGGAGGTGTACTCGGCGATGCCCACCGTGGGATCGCGGGAGAACTCGATCACCACCGTCGGTGAGGCTCCGGTCGCGCTGGCCTCAGTGATGGGAACCGAGCCCGCATTCACCCATTCCTGTGCAGCCTGCCCCGCGGCCGCCGCCGCTTCGGGGCTCGCCGCGTACACCACTTGCCCGTTGGTCACCGCTGACGTGTTCAGGGTGCAGTCCGACTGTCGGTCTTGCTCGGGTTGTGACGACTCTTGAGGTTCTGCCGTTGCCGATGGCTGCGGAACATCCCGCTGGCTCTGCTGCACCTGCGCCTGGGATGGCGCCGACTGGAGCGGTCGGTCATAATCCGGCGGCTGGGTGCCGTGTACCGGCTGCTGGCGCCGTGGGTAAGACTGCTGTGGGTATTGGGATGCCTGGCTGTATTGGCGTGCCTGCACGGACGGTGAGTTGATGTCCACGCCGTAATCGGATTGCCCCGGCTGCGGATAAGAGCCGCCGTTGTATCCCCCTGGTGGGCTGGGCATCCCGGGCGGCTGGAATTGGCCGCCGTTGAAGCCGCCATCACCGCCTGGCCCTCCAGTGGGGCCGGTTGGATCAGCGGTCGCCCCAGGCAGCACCGAAACCGTTGACCCCTCAAAGTCGTTGGTGGTGGTGATGACCGCAGCGAGAAACACAGCGAGGAGCGCCGGAACTACCAACAGCCGTCGGTAGCGCGGCGAAAGCGACTTGAATGGCGGTTTCATCGTCGGCATCGTCGGTTATCTCCCTCAGTGAACACCTCTCCATTCGCGTGCAGTGCGCTCATGGTCCAGTTCATCGGGCCCGCTCGTCATGTTGGTTTTGGTCCAGGTGACGTAGTCGGCAGCGGCACGGGTGCAGGCGTCGTAGTCGTCTCCGGTTTGACCGAACACCGTGGTGCACTGGATCGACATGTGCGCCAACAAGCGGTTGTTGCAGGAGTCCACCGACGTGTAGGCCGGGGCGGTGGTCAGGCATTGCTGCTGTGTCACACACGCCGCCACGAAGTTCGCGGCCCGACCGTCAGCGCTGGTGTAGGCATCAGGTCCGCCGGTGCAGTGCCCGTCGATAGGTGCGGCTGGCACGGTGACCCCGGCCGGCAGGCCGGTCCAGTTGGGGTTGGGCGCACCCGTGGTCGGCACGTCAGAGGCCCGGTAAGACAGGGCGATGGTGACCGGGAACGCGAAAATGTTCGCGGGCCCCAGATCGATGGTCAGATTCGACTGTCCCGGTGGAAAGCCCGGCCCCAACGTCGGTGTCACCGACAAGGGTGCCTGGTGGGCGTCGGTGGCCGTAGGGATCGAGAAGGTGCCGATCACCCGCGATGGGTTACCGGGAACAGCGTCGGTCTCGACCACCACCACGTGAGGGCCTTGGCGCAGATGCGTCGCCGCCGGGAGTTTGATCCCGAACGGGATGGTCGAGGCGGAGAACACCGTTTTGCGGGTCACCGTGATATCCACTCCGCCACCGGTATAGGGCACCACGGTGTAATCGACGTCGGGTGAGCCGTACACCCCGCCCCCGCCGGGCAGCCATGCCGCCGGACCCAGCGTCACCTCGGCGGGTAGGTGGAGGGAGATCTGGCGGTTGGGGTGCGCGGTCGGGGCGAAGATGCCGTCTTTGGCCCACATGGGTACGGTCGCCTCACCGCGTTCGGTTTGGGCGGCCAATGGTGGTTCCAGCCCGGCGGTCTCACCTTGCGGAATCGTCGAGGAGATCCTGGCCCCACCAATGGGATTCACCCGTCCCGGGTCGGCGGGCATCGGACGCTGGATCGGCAGCGGCACTGCGGGCCGGGTAGGATCCGTCGGAACTGGGTCGGCGTGAACTGTGGGCACCGGCGCCATGGCTGCCAGTACCGTCAACGCCACCACAACGAGCTTGGTCCGAATCACCATGATCTCAGAGGTCTTTCGGTTCGCCGTAGAGGGTTTGGGTGTCATTGCCGTTATCGGTACGGATCCGAATTGTCGTATAGGACTGGATCTTGACCTGACCACCGCACCCGTCGGCTTCGATGTTCTGATCACGCAGATTCGACACCGCATGCATGTTGCGCAGACTGATCCGGTCCAGCGGAACCTGCGCCAGGCCACCGGGTTTGAGGACCACCCGGATGTAACCACCCAGATGCTCCTGCACTCCCAAGGTCGCACCAGCCGACGCCCCGCCGAACCCGCCGCCCTGGCCACCACCGGAACCACCGCCGCCGTAGCCACCGCCGTAGACCTGGCCATTGACCTGTTGATACGGATCGATCCCGATATCGCCGCCCACCTCGACACCCGCCGACGAATCGGTGCGGCAGCCGACGAAATACCCGGCTTCCAACTGCGCATCCTGAATCACCGCACCACCGGTACCGCTGATACGCGCCTCCGCGCGCACCGACACCCGGGCCTGCCACGAATTCGACGCACCGGCCAGGTTGTCGATGTGATCGATCACCTCATTGGTGGTGTTCACATCCACCACCCACCCGTCATCAGTGACAAACTGCGTCCACCGATCCGGCATGACCTGTGGGTCAGCAAACGCCGCACCAGCGGTAGCCACACTGGCCGCCAACAAGCCGGCTAAGAACGCGAACATTGACTGCCGCGCATAAACAGCAAGACTCAATCTCATTAACAGCACGCCCCCGAACGTGTTCCGCGGCGAGACCCCCTCGCAAATGCTGGTGAACTCCTCAGCTACCGCTTCAACGCGCACCCTGCCATAAAGTCGACTGGCATGTCAATCGCAAGATGCCTTCGTCAACTGGCAAACATTGCAATGAGTGCGCAGATCGGCCTGTGAACCCACGGACGTATCAGGGCTAAGTTCTGTTCGGCCGTCCGGCGGGGCCGGGGTGGATCAGTGGTCGCCAGGCACCCGACACTTTGCGGACTCGTCGCATCTGTCACCCCGACCGTGAATGACCAGGACGCGGGAATCCAGACTGTGGTGAGGATCGCGATCCGAGCGGATCAAACGGCGTTGAAGTCGATCTGAATGGAGCTACAGAACCCCACAGGAAACGAAATCCGCCCCGACCGAGGTCGGGGCGGATTTCCTACGAGTGGAGCTAAGGGGAATCGAACCACTTTCTGAACAGGCGTTTTGTGGTTTCACCTGCATGATTGGAGCTATTTTGACCTGCTGCGACCTGGGTAAACACGCCTCCGACCTGCCTGTTGTTGTTTTAGACAACAACAGGCACCGTGCCGCACAGAACCGCCTACCGGATGACGTTGGGGGTCAGGGGATTCGAACCACTGTTGGATCGGGCGTGTCGCCTATTGACCAGCACCGGCACCTGTGTCGACCGGACACTCACCGTCTGTCGCCACCTGCGGATATGAAAATCGGTGCGGTCCACGACCGCACACGCCCGGCCCGGCGGCCTGGACCCGTTTGCTGGGCCAAAGACGCGACGGACCGCCCCACTTATCGGCAATCGACAGGAGTTGAAATGAGCGAATTGCAAGACATCATCGCCACAGCTGTAGAGGAAGAGCTGTCACTTGGTGGTGACCCCAAGTCCGTGGCCTCGCACGTCCTCTCAACCTTGCGAGACGAGAAGTTGGCCGTCGTCCGCGTGCCCGACGTTCAGCACAAGGGCCCGAATGACACCAATGGAACGTTGCTGATCAAAGCCGCTCGCCGGGCAGAGGACGCCCGATATCCGGTCGGTGGGAGCAACGTGGGCCGCGCAGTGGCCCAGGTGCTCCGCGAAGTCGCAGCCGCAGCCGCAGCCGACTAACGGCCTACCGCAACGTTATCGGCGAAAGGAAACAGAGATGAGCAAAGAACTAGCCACCATCGCTGACTTGAGTGGTCAGCTCTTTCGGGCCGTGATCGAGGACGCGAACGGCTATGCGTGGCAGCTCCGCCAACGCGTCTATGGGGCGTCCTGGTACCGGGTCGGTGACAGCCAACCGCATGGCAACCGCGACATACCGTTACCCGCCATGCTACTGCGCCCAGGTCAGCGACCAGAGCCAGACGAGGTGGGAGAGTGAGAGATCCAAGGATCGTTGAGACGCGCTACTGGAATGGAACGCGCCTCAGCCTCGAAGAGTTGTGTCGGTGGGCCAACGGGTTCGATCCGTATGGCGATCCGGTCCTGACCTTCAACTTCGCCGACGACGGGACGTGGGACGCGCCGCTGCTCGCCACCGAGGGTGACTTTCGAGAACTGCGTAACGGCGACTACATCGTGCGCCTGGACGACGGCGAGTTCTGCGTCCGCAGGTTGACATAAGGCTGGTTACCTGATGGTCGCGCTGCTGGGTTGGGTCATCGTCGCGGTGGTCACCGCGGAGTTGTTCTGGTGGATCGTCGGCGGCGCGGCGATCGCGTGCGTCGGCTGGCTCATCTACCGGGAATGGGAGACCCGGTTGTGGGAGCGCCTGGCCGCGGACGTTGAGAACGCCGAGATCATCGCCCGGGCGGACGAGCAGCACGCCCTGGCGCTTGCTGGCGACCCGCGCGGCACCTACGGCATCTATCCGCCGTCACCGCTCGTCTGGCCCGGTGCCGGGCCGGCATCCCTCCGATAGCGGCGGCCCGTACACCACCTCGCCACAGCCCGGGGCCAGGCACGCCCATGTGCGATGCCCACCAGAGTGCTGGCCGTGGCACGACGTCCACCCCACCAGCGTGCGGTTCGGCCCGAACGGGTGACCGGCCGGACAGCCCGTCGGGGCGACCTCCGACCAGCCACGAGGACCGCGCACCAGATCGGTCACCGTGCCAGCTGCTCCACAGCGACACCCATCTGCTTGGCGTACGCCTCCGCGTCGGGGCGCTGCGCATCGGTGAACGACCGATACCCATCCCAGCGGCCCGGAGTCCGCACCAGCAGGGCGACCTCATCCAGCGACGGGGATTGACCGCGGGGCCGCTGACGGACGACGTGATCAGGCTCAGACACCCCGCCACCGTACTGCCCACCAACGAAAAGAAACCGCCCCGTCCGGCACGAGGCCAGACGGGGCGGTTCTATCGAGTACTAAGTCAGCAGCGAGCGGCTACCCCTGAATCACTGGCGGTGCATCCACTCACGCAGGCTGTCGACCCACACACGCCACTGCGGGCGGGTATCCCCGAGCGCGGCGCGCAGCGCCTTCCCTTCGCGTTGATACCTGCGCATCATCTGCCACAGTGCGATCATCGCGACCGTGCTGCCTGCATAGAGCACCAGGCGGATCACCTGCCGGGCCGGGTACTCCGAGTCGGTCAATTCCGACGCCGCGTTCTGCGTCAGCACCAAGGCGAACAGAAGCGTCTTCAGCGCGTAGATTCGGCCGAGCATCGTGGCCCACCACGGCGAGGCCGCAACATAGGTGAGCAGGTAGATGTCCGTCACCAGGGACAGAAGGCACAGGAATACGTTCGCCCACGTCTCCGTCGTCACCCCACACCCCCGAATGCAGTGCGCAACGCTTCTGCGAAACCGTTCTGCACCAACTCATCACGCAACTGACTGCCCACTTTCTTGGCCCGCTCCACTGCTGCGTCGGCCATCCTCGCGGTGCTCTCTGCAGCGAACTGCTGCTGCCGTTCCGCCTGGTCGGCGCTCTCACGGGCCTCGTCGATCTCCCTCCGCCACCACAGCTTCATGACATCCGCTCCTGAGCGACTTCACGGATCGCTGTAACCAAGGCTTGCTGGACCTCCGCAGTCACCGTGGTGACGTTCGCCGCTTCGGCGAACTTCGCGATGCTCCTGGCGTCCTCCACCAGCAGGGCATCCTTGGCCGCTATCTCGCGGTCTTTCTCCGCCATCAGCTGGCGATGATGCACGCCGAGCATGAGATGCCCTTTGAGCAGCAGATAGATGAATCCCGCCGTGAGAAAGATCATCAGCGTGACGATGCTGATGCCATTCCAGGCAGCCGGATTCGGCAACGTCACGCCTTGTGACCTGCGGTCGTGGTGTCGGTATTGGCGGCGGCCACACCGCCTCCGAACAGCACCGGAGCGAGTCCGGTCCACAGCGCCCACACCTGATCGGTCGTGTAGCCATACCGGACGAGCAGCGCTCCGGCCGTCGCGAGCGCCGGGTACAGGAATTTCCGGAACCCGTTGGCGGTGTTGAAGGTCGACAGTCCTGCGTCGGCGAGCACCAGGACCAGCGCGGCCCAGAGGTTGGCGTCGGTGGCGGTGATGTACCCGGCAGCGGTGAGCACAGCGGCGACGGCCGGCAGCGCAACGTGAAGGAACGCGCGGGCATCGGCCCACGACCTGATGTTGAGTAGATTCTTCATGACAGTCCTTCCAGGTTCTAACTTCACTTGTCATATGTGCGTCGTAGACTTATGTCATGCGTGAACTTTGGCGCCCAGTAGTCGGATACGAGGGCCTGTACGAGGTTTCAGATCAAGGACGGGTTAGATCCCTTGACCGCAGCGTCAGATATGGAAGTAAGGCGTGGCGTCGCCATCACGGGACCGAGATAGCACCGTTCCGATCTCCGCCAACCAACTACCTGACAGTCAGCCTCTCCAGAGACGGCTACAAACGAAATCGACGGATCCACGTGCTGGTGCTGGAGGCGTTCATCGGGCCTAGGCCATCGCCAGAGATGGACGGTTGCCACAACAACAGCGATCCCGATGACAACCGCGCGGCGAATCTGCGCTGGGATACAAAAGTGTCCAATTCTCAGGACAGCGTCCGGATTGGAACTCATCACGAGCGCAACATGACTCACTGCAAACGCAATCATGCTTTCACAGTTGAGAACACGTACGTTAACCCCACAAGCGGGGCCCGGCAATGTCGCCAGTGTGTTCGAGATGCCCGCGGCGTACGTCAAACTAGGCCGATACGGACGCTTTGATCTTGCCGCGCACCCAGTCGATGGCCGGGCCCAGCTGGTAACCCCCATGGGGGGTCATGTTGCCGAGGAACAGCACGCCGCGCAGGATTGCGTTGACGACGTTCATGATCTCGGCGGTGGGGTTGATGCCTACGGCGACGAGCTCGAATAGCAGTGCCTTCGGGTCGGAGGCGGCGATCAGGCTGTAGATGGACCGCTGCATCTGCCCGGCCTTGTCGAACGGGGTCTCGGTGTACATGTCACCGTGTCGGACCAGGTAGGCGATCCGGTCACCGAGCGCCTCGACTTGCAGCCACTCCGGGCTGATCCCGCCCGTGCCTGCCTTCGGTGAATCCGGTTGCAGCACAGCATCGCCCAGGAAGTCCTTGGGGCGGTACGGAGCGCCCATCTCGAGGACAGACACCAGGTCGCGGAGACGGTGATGGAACTGGCCCGTCGGGTTGATGACATGCCGGTTCAGGAATCGTGAGACGACGATGTCGCCCTCGGAGAATCCGCTGATGCACCACGGCCGGCCGGCGGGCATCAGTACCGGGTCGAGCATGAACCGGCACACCTCGGAGACTCCGGTGTTGCTCTGGAACGGGATCGCCGTATTCACGTACCCGGTGGGCTGCAGCTGGACCAGGCCTTCGGCTTCCATCTGCTGCCCGACACCGACCGCGGGCCCGATGAACATGTCGGACATGTGCCCTTCGACGCTGATGTACAGCGGCTTGAGCTTGCGGCCGTCGACCGGCGCCGGGGGCGGCGGGGCGAGCAGCTGCATCTGCGACTTGGTGGCCCAGTCGAACTCGGCATCCAGGTCGGTGATGGGTCCGGGTCGCTGCCCGGCCTGCACCAGCTGCCGGACCGCGGCCTTGAACTTCGCCTGCGCGCGACCGTAGCCCTCTGTGTAGGTGTCGTCGACGTCGGTGATCCCGAGGCCTTCGGCCTTGCCGTAGGAGAACCGCTTGAGGAACGTCTTGGCGTCGGAGAGCAGCGGGTCTACATCCCCGATATCGCGGGCGGGATGCCACCCGGAGGAGACCTGCGCGACGAGATGCGCCGGCGCGGTCATCAGGAATTCCCCCCGGTCTTGAACACGGCCTGGAACTTCGGTTTGAACGCGACGAGCGCCTTGCACATGTCCTGGCCGAATTCGGCGACGAACGGGTTCGATGCGGCGTAGGAGTCCGCCGCGACACCGTGTTCGGCGACGCGCTCCACGTGCTCGACCGCGTACGGCACGTCGAGCAGGTAGGCCAGCGTGTTCCGGCCGTCCCAGATGTTGCCGTCGATGTTGTAGATGAAGCCGAGCATCGTCTCAATGTCTTTGCCGTCCTCGGCCAGCGCCGCACGGGACGGGCCGCGCTTCATGACCTCCTCGTAGAGTTCTTGCTGCTGCTTGTCGGTCAGTGCCATCAGGAAACCTCCAGTGCTCGTTGGTTTGCGGTCGATCTGGGCTTGAATGTCGGCGCGCAGGACGTCCATGTCGATCGCGCCGGGATCCCACTTACCCTCGGCGGTGGGCGGGTCGCCCTGGTCGTATTCCTTGTGCGACAGGCTGTGCGATGCGTCGACACCGATACGTCGGTTGATGGCGGCGTTCACCTTCACCAGGGCGTCGTACTGCGCGTCGGGCCAGGACGATCGGTGCGGCTTCCCGGGAGTGCCGCCGCCGTCGTTCTGGCATTCGATGCCGATGCACCGCTGATTCGCGACGTGCCGACCGAGGCCGGGCCAGTACCCGGTGCCGCCATGCCAGCACACCCCGACGGCGACGAGCTCGACGACACCGTCGCGGCGCAGATGGATGTTCGCCAGAGGCCCGGCAAGATCCGACCGGCCGTTGCGGATCGACTGCCACGTCGAGCCATTCGACCCGGTGTGGTGGTTGATCACACCCCACAGCGATCCCATGTCGCCGTGGCCGGATTCCAGCCATCCCGGCGTCTCGATGACCGTCAAACCTTCGGCGCGCAGCACGTCGGCCAGCCAGACCGGGTCACCCGTCCAAGGCCCGTGCTCGTATTCGATCTCCTCCGGCGGCGGTGGGACGGTGACCGGGGCGCCGGCCTTCACCTCGTTGTAGAGGCGGATCGCGTCGCCCCACCACTGCGCGTACGCCTCGGGAACGCCGGATCGCTGCACACCCTGGACGACGTCGTTCGCCGAGTTCGCGGCCGCGATGAAGTGGCCGGCGTCAATGCCGTCGTTGGCGTGGAATTCCTTGGGCAGCCGCAGCATGAAGTTGCGGATCGCGGTGCGCGGGTTCATCTCGTCGGCGACGGTGCCCCACCACAGTTCACCGTTCGGGCCGCGCTGCTGCTGACAGATGCCGCATGATCGGCCGTCGTTGGACTCGCTGTCGTGCGGGTAGTTCGCGCTCGACGGTTCACGGGTGGGGTTGGCCGGGCACCAGATGCGCCGTTCGAAGGGCGCATCGCCGTCCTTCACCCCGACTTCCTGCATCGTGCACATACCGGCGAGCACCGCGGCCGGCTTCTCCTCGAGACCGAGTTCGTTCGCGACGTCGATGAAGATGCGCATGTAGTCGGCCCGCGTCAGCAGCGGGTCGTCCTGAAGGAAACGGGTGAAACTCATCGAAGCTCCCTCACGGTTCGGTTGGGGTGGCCGGCGCGGATCGTCATCGCACGCTGAATGCCGGCGGGCAGGTCGGCCATGTGCATGCAGAGCCGCTGCCAGCGGCGAGCGCAGGCGATATCGACACCGCGGAAAGTCAACGTGTGCAAGGGGTCTCCTAGTGGTGGGAGAGTTGCTTCTCGAATTGCGGGGCGACGCCGATCAGCCACAGGTAGGCCACGGTGGCGGCCAGCGTGAGTCCGGCGAGGGCACCGACAGTGATAGCGGCAGGGATTTTCATGGCCCGGGTTCTTCCCCTTCATCCGGATGTGCGACAAGATGCCTAGTCAGTAGGCGGTGACCGGAGAGAGGGCGCGTTCGATTCGTCCACCTCGGGATAGGATTTGTGAGCCGCCGTAGGGGGCCGCCCCGAACGTCTTATTACTGGCAACCCGCGCTTCGCAACCGTGCAGCCACATCTTCGCTGCCGGCGTGCTGGTGTCTCCTGACAGTCCACACTGCCAGTCCGCGTACCCATCACCCGGCGACTCAGCCAAACACCCGATATTCCATGACTGTGTGCTATTACCGGTGCCGTTGATGTCGGCGACCACCGACGCAGTCGCGGTGCGATAGGTTCCGCCGATTCGTATCACCTGCGCTCCGTCATGGGCGGTTGAGCACTGATCGCTGGACGTGTGTCCGCAATCCGTTGCGCGACAGTTGATTTCGATTGCGCGGGGGATCTTGCCAGCGTTGGCGTGGTAGTTGAATCCATCCGCACCTGAGCGGGTCGTTTCGCAGTTCACCAGTACCGAATCCACACCCAGCATGGACACGTTGTTGTATCCGGCGTTCTGCGACAAACCTGTCTCGACGTTGACCATTGTCGCCACCGCACCAGCGGAGGTGGAGTTGGTGACGTTCACAACGTCGGTGCCGCCGTACAGGATCATGTCCTGCAGGTAGGTGGTGTAGTCGCCGACGTTCTTGAAGTTCGGCACGTTCAGTAGCGCCCAGATACGTGATGCGTTGGTGGTGTTCAGATTCCGGTTGTCAGAAGCGTGTACGTAGAGGGTGGATCCGTTCTGCCACCACGACCCCACCGTCGCTTCAACAGTGGCGATGCTGGTCATCTTCGTCAACCGAACCCCCGGCGCACCAGCCACCATGTCGATAACTTCGGACACGCTGGTGCGTGTCGTCTCATAGGTGTTGGTCTGCCCAGACGACAGCGTGTAAGTCAGTACCTCATGAGTGGTGATATACGGCAGACCAGTGCCGCCGTCATACCCGATGACGTTGATGTTCTTGCCTTGGGTGACACCGTTGAATCCCTTACTGCGGTAGTAAGGGTTGGTGTATCCGTAGCCTTTCACCATCACCGTGCCGACATCGGACTTGGCCATAGCCGTGTACAGGTTCTGCAGCGCCGCCCCAGCCGACAGTCCGTTGTTTGCGTCGGAGCCGGACACGATATCGACGTAGTAGGTCACACCCGATCCGTACTTACGGGCCGTCGGATCGAAGGTGGTCGATGGTGTTCCGTACTGGTCAATGAACAGTTTCCCTGCCAGCGGGGAGGTGGTCCAGGAGAACCCTGGCGGGGTCGACAGGGGCGCTTTTACAGGGCCCATTGCGCGGGAGGGGGCGGGTGGATCAAGCACTCCCATGTCAGCTCACCACGATCGCAGGTCGGTTGGTCACTGCACCGGATGAGTCTCTGGTGAGTGCGGGCTGGGTGTAGGTCGTGGTCACGGCAGACAGCACGTGCGTCACCACATAGGAGTCGATCGCGCCGGGAAAGCTGGTCGACTCGGTTCCCGTGAATGTTCCAGTGGCTCCGTCGGGCCAGGAGACGGAGAATCCGGTCGCAGCGCTGGTCGCTGATCGGGTGATGGTTCCGGTGGCGAGCTGGTCTGGATTGGCCGCAAGGGATAGCAGCACGGCCGCGGCAGCTGCCTTGCCGGCGAGTGCGTTGGTGACTGTGGCCGCAAAGTTCGCGTCGTCACCTAGCGCCGTGGCCAACTCGTTCAGAGTGTCCAAAGCCCCGGGCGCGCCGTTGATCACGTTGTTCACGGCCGCCGCGATATCGGTGGTTGATACCGCGCCGATCGCCGCCCGGGCGGCGGCAGGATCACCGGTAAGTACCGTAAGCCCTGTTTCAGTGACTCCATCCAGCTTTGCCGGATCGTCGTCGTAGTCCAGGTCGTTGTAGTGCGTTTCGCCGTCACCCGTTTTCTCCCGACCAGTGTCCGTCTCCCGGACACGCTCACCCTGCAGCGGGATGTCGTTCTCCGTGGCCAACGCGGCAGCGGTCTTCTGGTACGGCATGATCCGAGCGCGCAGCGGAGTGGCAGTCATAGCGGTGTCCCGTCGATGATGTACTCGTTGTCCTCCAACGGCGGCAGACTGACGGTCTGAATGACCGTCGAGAGCTGCAGCGTCGCACCGTCGACCGGCGCATCGAATGGGCCGATCAGGAGTTCCTGCAACGGTCCCGGCACGGGCAGCAGCACCGACGCCGCCCACTGGATGCCGGTCACCGACAAACCCGGGTCGTTGGCCAACAGTTTCAACGGCGACCCGTCCTTATCGACCAAGGATCCGTCACCGTCGATGGTGGCGTACACGGTGTGCGGCGGCCGGTGCGAGTCGCCGCCGAACCGCAGCAGCGACGTCTGAACCAGGTTCGAGGTGAACACCACCCGGGCCTTGGACAAGGCTTGGCGGGTCAACTCCCCCGCGATCACCGTGCCCGGAATGTCGAAGACGTTCCAGTCCACCGTGAAGCTCGGCAGATCAGTCACCACGCACCTCCTACAGGTTCTTGACGGGCAGTCGCAGGGACCGGGTGTAGGACTCGCCACCCCACGTATCGATGTGGTACTTGATCGTGTAGGAGTCGCCGCCGGCCGAGCCGCCGCCCACCATCACCGTGGTATCGATATCGGTGAACCACGAGTCGAGGATGTCCAACCCACCCGCATCGATGCGGGCATCCTTGATCCGATCAAACGTCTTGCCCAGGAACGTCTCCCAATTCAACGTCAACGGGGTGATATCGTCCGGGGTTTTCGGATCCGCGGTATCGACGACCTCGGTGTAGGAATCCAAAGGGACGTCGAACACCTGCCGGCGCAACCCACCCAGACGCGGTTCCCGGTGCGCGATAGCCGGACCGAACCCGACATCGAAGGCCATCGGAGGGCACGACGCGACCGTGTCAGCGGCATACAGCGGCACCACGATGCCACCCCAATCACCCGACTTCTGCCGGGTCGCGGTGATGTTCTGCGGTGACCCCGTCCCGGCAGAATCGCAGATCCCCAGGGCGATACCGGTGTTGTCGAGATACCGCTGCTGCGCGCCGCTGAACCCCGCGATACCCGAACGGGTACCGAACACACCCACCAGACGGTCAGCCGGCGACGCGGTCGCCGAGATCGTCATCGCCGTACCAGTACCCTGCCCGGTGACCAGCGGGCCGACCGAATCCACCCCGGTGTACGTCGCCGCGCCCACCCGCACGAACCGCTTCGACGGCCCACCGCCGCCCACCGCGCCGTAGATGCGCTGCTTCCCGCCAGGCGAGTCGAGCAGCGCGAACACTTCTGTCCACGCC
This sequence comes from Mycolicibacterium fluoranthenivorans, assembly GCF_011758805.1. Lineage (NCBI taxonomy): Bacteria > Bacillati > Actinomycetota > Actinomycetes > Mycobacteriales > Mycobacteriaceae > Mycobacterium > Mycolicibacterium fluoranthenivorans. The sequence goes on from NZ_JAANOW010000005.1 coordinate 64,693, forward strand.
TGCACCGGCACGGTGCCCCACGGGATGATGCCCAGCGACGTCATCTCGATATCGCCGTACATCACCTTGCGGGACAGATCCCCGAGGTCGAGGTCGACGAGCTTGAACGGGCCGAGGGCGAGGTCCGCGGCCGAGAACGCGATCGGCGCGATGATGCAATCACCAGGGTTGGTGACCAGATCGAACGCGGCACCTACGTGTGTGTCGAGTTCTTCGCCGTCGAGTGCGCCGAGTCCCTTGACGCCGAACCCGACTGCCATTAGCGGTCCACTGCCTTCGCGTACACCGGCGCCGACACGATGGTCAGGGTGTCACCGGTGTAGATGTGCTTGACCTCCGAGAACTGGCGCACCATGCGGCACGTCCCGCCGGTCAACGCCGTCCAGAAGCTCACCCCCCACACGTCCTCGATCGTCGCGATGCCGTCGAATGAGAACGGCGAAGCGAGGTCGTAGAGGCCGTTCGCGTCCGGGGTGCCATAGGTCGAGGCGATCCGGTCGGTGTAGGCCGATGGGTGCATGGTGCCGTCGAACGGGGTGCCGATGTGCAGTTTGGCGTGGGTGATCGTGGACAGGATCGCCGAGATACCCAGGATGCACGAGGAGAGGGTGAATCCGGAGTAGAGGTCTTCTTCGGTGTCCATGATCAGCCCTCACTTCCTGTTGCCGCGTCTTGGATTTCGATGTCCGACCAGCCGGCAACTTCCGCAGCGCTCGCGTTGCGCGCCCCCGCGTTGGAGGTCGCGACCAGCCACGCCATGTTGGCCAATGGGCCTTCTTCGGGGAATTGGGTTCTGATCGCGATCGCCTTCGAAACTGGGTCGCGTTTCAGGGAATTCGGTGCATAGGCCATGTCAGCTCTCCTCTTGTCAGGGGGTCTCTTCGGGGACAGTGGTGGTGGTCATGTCGGTCCAGGACTCGACGTCCTCGTCGGCGACGTAGTGGGTCTTGCCGTCGCTGATGGTCACGACCAGCCACGATTTCGCTGGATCGGACATCCCGGTCTTGAGCGCGACGAACCCGGAGTCGGGGTCCTTCTTGACGTCGTTCACTGCGTAGTTCACGGATTCGCTCCCATGATTTCGAAGTACGTTTTGGTGCCGGTCGCTTCACCGGTGAAGACCGTGGAGTTGGCGGCGTTGGCGTTGTAGCCGAGCTGGATGTAGTCCCCGGCCTGCAGGTAGACCGGCACCGATGCGTACGCAGCGTCGGGAGATCGGGTTTGAAGGGTGCCGTTGAAGGTGCTGCCGCCGCCGGTGATGGTGCCGGTGACGTCGTAGGCGATCGGCCGCAGTGTCTCGCCGGCGTACTTCTCCAACGCGCCGTTCTTGAATAGGGCCATGCTCAGCGGATACGGCGCCATGCCGGTCTGTGAGGTGATGCCGGCCGTCTTGACGGTCATCGCCACCTGGAAGGTGACGATGTACCAGTCGTCTCGTGAGACCGTGAACTTGCCTGTCACTAGATCGACAGTGATGTCAGATGTCTTCTGCGCCTCAACTCCAAAGGTGTTGTCTGGCAGTATGTTCGCCCCGGATGCCGCTGCGATGTTGGCGGTCGAGGTGCGGTACATCTTCGCGCCCGATCCCTTGTAGGCGATCGGGGCGTAGTCCGACATCAGGACGCCGGCCAAGAAGAACGAGTTCCGGATGGCGTCGGTCTGCCACGGCAGCCCCGGATTCCACGTCTTGGTCTTGGTCTCCATCGTCACGAAGGCGTGGAAGTCGCCCGCCACAGCCCTGTTCGCGGCGTCAACGTAGGTCGGTTGAGCGGCGCCGTTGAGGACGATCTGATACTGATTGCCAATATTGCGGACCTCGGCGCGCATACCGCTGGACATCGGAGTGGTGATAGTCCCGTTGCCGCCGAATGCCGTGTACGTGCGGATGCCGCCGCTGGTGGTGAAATATCCCAGCTCCACACCCGTCGGAACGATCGACAGATACAGGCCGCGGGTGGCCGCCGGGCCGATGTCGTCGCAGTGGAAGTGCAGTCTCGTCGCCGCCTCGGTGTCGGAGTTTCCGCCGGCGATGATGACGGAGAGGGACTGGTCGTCCGTCTCGTAGATGTGACCGCAGCCCGCATAGAAGGTCGAGTTGGTGGCGGCGCCGGCCTTGATGCCCATCGTCGGGATCGTGCCGATCAGCCGAATGCACAGGTCCCCCGACGTCGGTCCGGTCGTCGGCCAATCAGTCGCGTTCAGCGCTGCCCCGTCGGCGCCGGTAAACGTCATGTCGAACACCGCTCCGTCGTGCGCGGAGTCGAGATCTTTGGCCAGCGCGGCGACCGCGAGCTGCGCGGCGTACGCCGACGCTTCGGCGCGCTGGGCGGCCTGGGCCACCTCGATCGACTGTGCAGCCACCGTCGACACGGTGTTCCCCGACGACGAACCACCGAACGCCGACGCGAGCGCGTCCAGGAAGTTCTGCAGCCCAGCAAGACTGATACCCGCGTTGGCCAGCGCCGTGGACGCGTTGGATACGGCGGCGTTAATGAAGTCACCGACGTCATCGATGATCGATCCGCCAACTTTCCCGATCAGGGAACCGATCTGCGCGATCGCGTGACCGGCGTTGGTTACCGCGGTGTTGGCGTTCGCGAGCGCGGCGTTGATGAAATCGCCGACATCGTCGATGATGCTGCCGCCCACTTTCCAGATGAGCGTGCCGATCTGGGTGAGCGCGTTGACCGCGTTGGTCGCCGCGCCGCTGAGCGCCGACATCACCATCGACCAGCCCTGCTTCAGCACACCGGCGGGGTTCTTCCACACGCTGCCCGCCGGGAACTTCTGTGCCTTGAGGATCGCAACGACGTTCACCTGGGTGCGGCTCGGCAACTCCGATATGCCGGTGTCTGAGACGCCGAACTGGGCATCGGGATTCATCCCGTCCGGCCCGTTGGGCATCACGCCCATCAGGAATCGTCCTCCGTGGCGAAGTCTTCAGGCTTGATCGCCGCGGCGGTCTGCTTCATGGCCTGGCTGTCGGCGCGAATCGGGGGGGCCAGCTCGGCGGCCAGCGCGCGCACCTTGCTCATGTCGCCGGACGCGGCCGCGTCGGTAGCGGACTGGATTCGGTCCGCCAGACCAGACAACTTCGGGGCCCGGTTTTCGAGCTTGCGAATCAGGCCGACGACGTTGGCCCGTGCGAGTAGCCCTTGCCCGGCCTCGTCGAGCTCCGGGTGCGCCCGGACACCGAGCGCATACAGTTCCGGCGCCAGCGCGACCGGCAGCGGCGGCGGCAACACGAGCAGGGCGATGGACAGCGCCCCGGCCTGCTGCACGTCCATCGGAGGATCCGGGGCGGTGATGTCGATCTTCTCCGCCCGCTGCGGCGCCCAATTCCCGTCAGCCTCGGTCCCCATACTGACCAGCCGCTTGGTCGCCAATTCTGGATGCACACGCAGGCCGGCCGCGGCGAGCTTCGGGGCGAGCATCTTGCGCCCGGGAGGGGCCACCACCCACAGCACCTTCTCCAGCGCCGAGATCTCAGCAGCTGTGGCGGTCACGCCGCATCCCGCGCGGTGACCGATGCAACCTGGATACCGCGCGTGGCCGACGGTGTCCCCCGGTAGAAGCTGAATCCGACGTGCCGGTAACCGAATCCGTGCGGCACGATCTTCGTGTCGTCGGTCCAGGTACTGATCGGGTCCAGCGAGGTGCCCTTGTACACCGACACGGTGCGCACCGAATCGATGTAGACGATGCGGTAGTACTCGAGGTTGACCACGGTGTTGGCGATCACCGGTGCGCGGTCAACGATGGTCATCGGCGCGGTCAGGGTGCCGATGTGCAGTTTGCGTGCCGCGCTGGCGCCGGTTTCGAACTTCACCGCGCAGCCCATCTCAAAGTTGATGTCGGCGCCGAAGTTGACCGACGTCCAAGACGGCGACGATGTCGAGACGTTGAGCAGGGTGACGCCGATCTCGATGCCGTCGGTGCTGAATTCGCGGATGTAACGCACCGCGCTCTTCTGAGCCCCGGGCCCGCCCATCATGGCGTAGGGCAGATCGTCGTCGGAGTTGTCGCTGATCTGGATGCGGCCGTACACGGGCTTCCACCAGTTGCCGGCCGCAGTGCGTTGCAGGTTGTCGGTGATGGTCAGCGGGACAACGTCGGCCTGCGCCGGCGGGGTCGTATAGGTGACTTCCTTGCGGATGACCTTCCCGTGCCGGATCGAGAACGGGCCTTCCTTGGTTTCCAGGTAGATGGTGAAATTCGCGCCGGCCGGGACCTTGTCCATCTGTGCTGGGCTGCCCACAAACTCAAGGCGATCGGGGAACACTCGGCCGTCGAACTTCAGCAGGTCCGCGCCCTTGGTGTCGGTGAATACGATCCGTGTGGTCGAGCGGTCCGGCCAACGCTCCAGTCCGCTGGTGTGCGGGATCAGGTACGGCTGGTCGCCTGGTTCGGGCTTCCAGACGCTGCCGCGGGATAGCACTACAGCCGAGTAGAGTGATTCCACCGCAGCCCCCTCTCATGTCGGTAGCAATGGGTAGGATTGCTACCCATGACGGTTTGTTCAGTCCCTGATTGCGAGCGGAAAGTTCTCGCGAAGACGATGTGCGCAGCGCACTATCAGCGTTCTCGCACAGGCCAACCACTGGACGCTCCGCTCCGTAGCTACACACGCGGCGGAACCTGCTCGGTCGACGGATGTGTCCAACCACTTGACGGTCACGGCCTCTGTAGTCGACATCGACAGCGTCAAGCCCGTGGCGTTCCCCTCGACGGCGACAACCGGCGTCGACTAGAACGCGGTTGCTCAGTCGATGGCTGCGAGCGAGATCACGCTGCTAACGGCCTGTGCCAATCGCACTGGCGCCGCAACAAGAAAGGGCAGGACATCAGCGCGCCGATCGTTCCCAAACTCATCACCGATGACCTGCTAGCACGGCTGCGGACATACGCTCCGACCGGCGCACCCGATGAGTGCTGGGAATGGACCCGGGCACTCAACAAGGGATACGGAGCAATGTCGGTGCCCGGCTCACGTATGCGTCAGGCTCACGTCATCGCCTGGGAGCTGCACCATGAGATAGAACTTCCCGACGGTCTGGTAGTCCGCCACGCCTGCGACAATCCGCCATGCACTAATCCTGCGCACTTGATTCTCGGAACCCACGAGGACAACTCCCATGACCGACTGGCCCGAGGCGCCGATGCCTATAACGGAACGGGTTTTCGCCATCGGACCCAGGCTGAGGTCACCTCAATGCGCGCCCTTCACACTGCCGGGATGAACATGACAGAGATATCGCGGCAGTTTCAATGTTCCCGAACTACTGCGATGAGGATCGTCAAAGGTATTTCATTCCAAGGTATTTGACCTTGGAACCTACTGGACCAAATGAACTCCAATGTCACTAATTCGGTCCATAGCCTTTTTGAGCATTCGGGCGTCGCGTTCGCCGCGGGACATCGCCGCCTTGTTCAGGCCGACTTTGGTGACGAACTCGGACTTGCCGGAGTCGTCGCCCTGCAGCGTCATCTCCTTGACCTGGTTGACGAACATCACGTCGATGCCCATGCGTTCCAACGCGCCCGACGTCGAGACGATCCGGTCACCGATGTCGTAATGCAGGCCGGGTATCACCCACGTGGACTCGTCGATGACCAGGGTGTGGCTGGTCTCGTCCGCGGTGTCCTTGACACCGCCGCGCGCTGTCGCCAACGCTGACAGTGACCAGACGTTCTGCTCGGCGCCGGACTGGTAGATCTCCAGCAGGTGCACCCAGCCGAGATGGCTTGCTCGGTTCCCGAGTTCGAACTGAGCCCACGCGGCGATGGTGCCGACGAGGAACGGCATGATCACGTCGCTCGCGATATCGCCTGCAGAGTCGAAGCCCAGTAGGAAGAAGTAGCCGAGCAGGTTACCGACCGAGCTGATGATGGCGTCGACGAGCGCGTCCGCTGTGGGGTTGTCGCCGCCCACGATGACCTGGGTTGCGGTGGCCGGCGAATAGGTGACCTTGGATTGCAGGTCGTTGACGTAGGAGTCGCGCAGCGTGATACCGGGCTTCTTGGCCAGGGTGCCCATCCACGAGGACTGCCAGTACTCGTCTGGGGTGAGTGACTGGTCGTCGTCGACGAACTCGAGCACCCCTTCGAGTAGGTCCGAGGTCCAGGTGAGCACCGAACGCGCCAGGCCGGCCGCGGCGCCTCCGGAGAAGTAGGTGCCGTCTCCGGAGGCGAACCCGGAGCGGTCCTTCACCTCGAAGACCAGGGCGCCGTTGGCGATGTCGTTGTTGAACAGGCCGGTGACGGTTTCGCCTTCGTCGGTGAAGATCCGCCGGTAGGTCAGCGACAGCTGCGCGTCGTCGAGAGGGTCGGCGATCACACTGTCGGCGGTGTTCATCCGGGCCGCGAAGATCCCCCACAGCGACGGGTCGTTCGCGAACGACGGACCCTTGATGTGGGCCTGCCAGGTGCGGGGGTCGAACGACTCGGTGTAGGAGTCGAAGTCGAACGGGTCATCCGGCAGCGTCCAGGCATTCAGGAACTGTCGAACGAACTGCATCTTGATGACCGCGGCGGCGCCCCAGGCGCTGGGCGCGAAAAGGAAGAAATCCCTGGGGAATTGGAATATCGGGATGGGCAGGGCGGGATTCGGTGGTACGAGCAGGAACTGCAGGAACTGCAGGTCGTCGTTGAAGTGCGCCGTCAGGAAGTCGACGCCGTTGATCGTTTCGACGGTCCAGTGGTGCATCATCCCGGACCAGCGCAGCAGCCCGCCGTATCGGTCGACCCGGATGACGACTTGCTTGCACTCCTCCGGGTTGTTCGGGATCGACGCGATCCACTTGGCCATCGGGTGCCGGCAGGGAAGCTGGAAATATCCTGGCGAGGACACGTTGTCTCGCCAGGGGAATTGGTGCTTGGTGGTGTCGAGGATGTTGACCGCGCCGCGGCGGTTCAGGCCGACCTGATCGGGGATGTTGCGGTAGAGACTGATCTCGGTTTGCGCGCGCTGCAGGCATCGTCGTTGCCGACGGATCTCGTCGGTGATCTCGCGTGTCCGGTCAAGGCTCGCGAGACCCGGCATTGGTCAGGCCACCAGCGGTGTGCTGAACGGGGAGTCATACCAGCGTGGCAGCGTGAGCCGCACCGCCGCGGTGTCCTGTACTCCGAGGACACGGACCACGCAGCCCCGCTCGGGGTCCGAGGTGCCGGACCCGGGTGGGATGGGATATTCGAAGTCCCGGCCGCCGGCGCGCAGCCCGACCGGGGTTTCCATCTCCGAGATGTACGTTTCTAGATCCGGACGAGTGAACACCGAGGTGGCCCCGTCGCCTTCGACGATCTGCGGGGTGAGGACAGTCTTGCCGAGATCGGCGATGCCGCGGGCCTTGATCTCGTTGTAGAAGCTGTAGTCGGGAAGCACATACTGTGCCCCCCAAGCTAATTCCCATTCCGACCAGATATCCACGGTGCTGGGGTTGAAGTACGGAAGGGTGAACCACGAGTCGCCCGGTGTGGTGATCTCATGCTCGTACACGTCCGGTTTGCCGACGTAGAAAGGCAGCTCAGCCGCCATGATCTGCACCAGAGACCCGTACCGGTAGATCTCAGGATCGATGCCCTCGAAGTTCTGCGTGGAGAACGACTTCGTCGTATCCAGCGGCCGCACCCGCAGGATCCGCTCACCATCGACTGAGGTGTAGATGATCTTGGTTTCCTTGTCGGGGTGAAACATCGCCCGCCACCGCGAATACACCAGATGCCACAGATCCGCGCTCTGGTCCAGCTGTGTCCCAGTGTCGGGGTTCATCAGGTGGATAGTCCACACGACGTCACGCCGCTTCGGCTTCCACGACTGATAGAACTGCCCGTAACCGTAAGTGCCCCAGTTCGTTTGGATAGGCAGGTCATGCAAACCTGTCGATCCCGGGGCTAACTCCGGCCCCCAGGACAGCCCTGGCGGGCTGATGCGGCAGAAGTCCCCGTTCACACCTGCGACATCGATGCTGTTCTGGGTCCTCATGACGGATGATTCGCCAGGATCGCTTGACTGGCCACGGCGTCACGCAAATCGAGCTCCTGAAATACGCGCGGGATATCCATACCGTTGAAGGTGTTGTTCTGCACCCGGTTCGGCGCGGTCACGGGGATGTTCTGTTGCGGCCGGATCGTCTGGCCGGATGCATCCATGTCCGGGTTACCGAAGCTCCCCGGCACGTTGCCGACCAGGGCACTGGATCCGATGTTGACGACCTTCTTAGCGATCTTCCCGATCTGCTGGGCACCGCCGGCGACCATCGACGACACCAGCCCTGAGGCGGCCCCTGCCCCAGGGGCGATAGCTCCCGCTGCCCCCATGCCCATGGAGGCGGCGGTGGCGGCAAGATTGCCCAGCGTTGATGCGGTGGAGTCGATGAGGGTGTCGACGGCCTTGAGGTTGTGGTTGATGGTCCCGGGGGGTGCGACGGCGTTGGAACCGATACCGGTGATGCCGCCCGGGGCGCCGGTGAACGGCGGATAGTCCGGGGTATTGGTGTCGACCTGCGCCGGTGCCGGGGCGGGCGCAGGCGGGGCACCGGGCCCGGTCGACGGCCGCGACGGCACTGGTGGTTGCGGCGGGACCACCTTGGTCTGAGCGTTGGGCACCTGGAAGTCCGGTCGCGGCGGCGGCATGATCAGCCCCTGCACCGCGCCACCGATCGCAAACCCACCTACGCCGCTGCCGAGAGCACGGACACCGCGGCGGTTCTGGCGGTACGGGTCCAGAGGAATCCACGGCTCCCACGGGAAGGTGATCGAGTCCCGCCGCGCCGGGCCGCCCTTGGAGTTCCAGTCCGGTCCCGGCTGCAACCCCGGACCAGCCTTCTCCGACCACCTGGGTCGCTGCTGGCCCTGCGTGCCGTTCATGTCGTTGTCGAGCCAGCCGCGCTGCGTACCGCTGCCGATGATCTCAGCGATCTTGATGTCACCACCGGTGCTGCGGTGCAACGCATTCCGGAACTTGTAGACGTTGTCCTGGCCACCCATGGCGTTGACATCCGAGGCGGTGAGGACGTGTTCGTTGTTGGACAGCCACGCCGGGATGGAGTCCGACGTCTCAGTGCCGGCACCCCACACCTTGCCGCCATCGGAGTATCCGTGACCTTGGTTGATGTACTTCGGGACCCCGGACGCTGTCTGCCCGTAGCGGGTGGCGACATAGTCGATCATCGCGTAGATCTGGGCCACACCATCGTTGATGGATCCGCCAGTAACGTTGTGCGCGTTGAACGTTGCCGACTTGAACTGACCCAGGCCGATCGCGGGGAGACCATCCGAGTCGTTGGGATTCAGTGCACCCGGGTTGCCTCCGGATTCGAACTGAATCTGCCCGATCAGCGCATCGGCCCACCCGTTGATGTTCGTGATGCCGTACTTCGGGCCGATCTCAGCCAGCGCCTTGAGCACGACCGGCCGCCACCGCTCGGCACCCCCCTTGCCCACTCCAGCGCCGGCACCGGTGCCTAGCTTGATACCGGACTGCGTCGTGCCCGACTGCCCTTGGACGGCTAGCAGTTGCTGTATTTGGGCTGGCGTGAGGTTGTCGAGGCTTCCGCCGTAACCCCCGCTGCCGCTTCCGGACTGCCCGTTGCCGAGCAGGGTGCCGATCGGGCCGCTGGAGTCCAGGAAGAACCCACCGGCCTGCTGCGCTGCCTGGTTGTACGGGTTGGACGGCGACAGGATGCTGTTCTCCAGCCCGAAGAAACCGAGGGCACCTGACCACAACGCCGACCCGAACGTCCCGGCTGTCTTGGCGGTGAAGTTGCCCAACCACGATGCGGTCTGCTGACCCCAGTTCATCAGGCTGTCGGCCGGGTTCGAACTGAACGCGGACCCGAGCAGCCCAGCGAACCCAGGGAGTCCGGCGGCCCGGTCGGCGAACGTCGGCACCATGGAGCCGTTTCCTCCGACGGGGGCGAGGGTGCCGACACCGTGCTGCGTCTGCGCGCCAGGAGTCGGCGCACCACCAGCGCCAGGCGCCGCGTTCATCAGACCTTGGCCGAGTGCCAGCGCGTTGTTACCCACCGCTCCGAGCCCACCGACGAAGCTACCGATGATGCTGTTCAGTCCGCCGCCGCCCGCGGTCGGGTTCGGCGCGATCGGCCCACTACCGGGGCCCGCGGCCGGGCCAGGAGTAACAGGGTTACCCCACTGGTCGACGTAGCCGCCTGGCTCGAAGCTGCGGCCCTGCGTCATCGCCCACAACGCCTGATCGCCGATCGCCGATCGCGCGTGCGCCGGAAGCACCCACTCATCGGAATGCACCTCGGCCAGAAACCCACCAGTGGGGCCGGTGCCGCGGCCGGACGGTGTCGGGCCACCACGCGCACGAGTCGGAATCTTCAGCCCGGGAAGCTGCGTCCAGTCCCCCGATGGCGCCGGCCCGGCCGGGCCCACCGCCGGCAAAGTCGGGCTACCCACCACCGGTACGTTGTTCGCGGGGTTCGGATTGACCGCCGCCCCCGGCGCTACCGGGCCGATCTGGGTGCGGGGATCGCGCGCCCGCGCGGCACGCAGCGCGTCGTCTGCCTTCTGCTGAGCACTCTCCAGCGCACTCGGCCCGGTGATGACGCGGTACGCCTCCAGCAGCGCACCCAACGGCCCACTCATCGCCTCGATCGCCCCGGGGATTTTGCCCAGCGCCGTCGTCGTAGCGTCCGCGGCGGTCCCGACCGCCGAAACCAAGGTGGCCGCGTTCTCGAAATTCTGCTTGAACAGCGGGCCCAGATTACTGACTGTGTCCGACATGTGGCCGAGCTGCTCGTTGCCCTCCTTGATCAGATCCTTGAGCGCCGTCTGGCCCTCCACGGAGTTCATCCACTCGTCCCACTTGCCGGTGACACGCTCGATACTGCCGAGCAGGTCACCACCCACCGCGTTCGCGATCCCACTGATCGACCCGGCAATGTTGATTCCCGTGTTACCGAGATGCTCTAGCCCGGAGATGCCGTGGTTGATCCAGTCATCGAGCCGGCCGTCGGCGGACGTCTGCGTAATCCAGTTGTCGAACCGCTCAGCAACCGACTTGATGTCGTTGGCGATGCGCGGCAACGATTCGCTGCCCTTCGCGGTGAGCGCGCCGATCGCATTGGTGATCGGCGAGATCGACTGATTCGCGATGTTCTGCGCGTCCGCGGTGTTACCGAAGATGCGCTCGAGGAAGCTCTTCGACGAGTCAGAACCGACCGCGCTGAGCAACCCCTTGAACGTGCCGTTCCACGACGTAGAGATCTTCCCCAGACCCTCTTGCACGACGGGGAACACCTCGTCGAAAGACTGCTTGAAGGCCGGGGCGATGCCGTCGAACATGTTCTGCTGGAAGGTGTCCCGGACCGCCTTGTCCCACACCGGTTTGATCTCAGTGATCGTCTTGACAACATCTGCGGCGGCAGGTGCCAGACCCTTCAAGGCGTTCTTGGCCGCCTCGATGGACTTCGGGGTGCCATCGGATGCCTTGTTCACGGCGTCGATGGCGTCGGACATGCCGGTGAACCCCACCTTGGCGGTGATCGCCGACGAGGCGATACCACCGATCACACCGGGCAGCACGAGGCCAGAGCTGGCCAACTGCTGCACGACTGCGACAACGTTGGCGGCCGCGGACGCTACCGCGGGAAGTGAACCAACGCCGAGTGTGGCCAGCGCGGCGAGCCCCAGTGGCCCGCCGGCCCCACCGCCGGATTCCACGCCGCCGCCCTGGCTAATCCGTGAGAGCGCGTTCTGCAACGGGGACGAATCGACATCGACGCGTAGGTTGATCGCGTTGGCCTGCTGCCGGATCCGGAACTCGTCCATCTTCGCCCGCGCACGAGCAAGCTCAACGTCGACGCCGAGCTGCACACCGTTGCGCTGCTCCACCGCGCGGAACCGCTCGATATCAGCGCGCGCCTGCGCCGTGTTCGCGGTGACGTCGATGGCGAACTCTGCGCGGACCTTCGACATGTCCGCTTCGAGCTTCTTCTTGAATCCCGAAACGTCGGGGATGACCTTGAGTCGCGCATCGCCTGCGTCGTACGTGGACACTCAGATCACCTCCGTTCTGTTCAAAATCCCAGGGCCTTATCGAGATTCGCGTTACTGACCTGCTTGCGCCGGTCTCTCAATTCATCGAGCGGAGTCTTCGGCCCGTCCAACTGAGAGATTCCCTTGGCCGCCCGGAAATCGTTGCGCAGGCCCTGGATCGCCGATATCAGAGCGTCATAGCCGGCCAGCGGCGGCCGATACTTGTCCGGGTTGCGCTGCGCTTCCTCGTACTGCTGCTCAAACGCCGCGAGGTGCTTGGGATCTGACAACTGGTCAGCCCACAGCCAGGAACCTTCAGTGTTGGCGAACATGTCGCAGAAATTGAGGAACTGGTCCCACGGTTTCAGTCCGCGCAGCCAGTCCCGGGTGTCGAATCCTCGGCTGCCGAAATCTTTTTCGATAGCCACCCAGTTGTCTTCGATCAGTCCGAGGATTCGGGCGCTTTTCCCGCTTGCTCCGTGTCTTCGACGTGGCCGCAGTGCGGGCAGGTGCCGTCGTCGGGCACCTCCGGCGCTTTGGGGATGATCCGGAAGTGCTCCTGCAAGTCGACCTGGAAGGCATCCCACAGTTCGGGGTCCTGGTCGTCGAAGAACGCCAACACCTCGTCATAGGCCGCTCCGAACAGTGCCCGGGTGTAGCGGTCGGCCTGCTCGCTGATCTTGGCGCGGTGTGCAGCGACGGCCGCCTCGAACTTCGCGACACCACCCTCCCATGCCGCACTGAGCTGCTCCCAGCCGGCAGCGAGCTTCTCGAACTGCGTGACCTCCACCTTGTAGGAGGCCTGCTGCTTGGCAGTCGCCTTGTCCGGCAACGCCCCCGGGATCGCCGGGAACTCCGGCCGCGGGCTCGGGGCGGTCAGCAGCGCGCGGGCTAACAGCTGCTGCGCGATCTCAATCTCACGATGGGATTCGCGCAGTTCGTCACGCCGCTTCTTCGTCGGCGGCACGATCACCAGCGTGTCGGTGACCGGGTACGGGTCCGGCCGGTTCGTGTCGAGCAGCAGCTTCTGCAGACGCTCCGACGGGACCGGGACGGGATTGACAGCTCTGGTAGCCATATCGGCCTTTCATGCAGGACGTCACCCCCGCAACACGCCATATCGGAGTGCTGCGGGGGTGACGGGGGTGACTAGGTGACGGTGACGACGCTGACCGCGGTGAAGCCGTTCCAGGTGGCGGTGACGTTGGCCGAACCCGACGCCACACCGGTGACCAGACCCGCGCTGTTGACGGTCGCCTTCGCCGGGGTGTCCGACACGAACGTCGCCGTCGCGGTCCGGTCGATGCCCTGCGAGTCGGTCACCACGACCTGCTTGGTGTGGTTGACACCAGCCGCCGCAGTCACCGACAGGTTCGCGGTGGTGATCCCGGTGGCCGGCAGGTACAGGCTGCCGTCGGCCACCGCCGCAGCCAGGTCCTGGATGCCCTCACCGCACATGCCGAAGATCACCGGATCACCGACCGCGGGATCGGTCTGGAAGTCCAGCGACACCGTGGTCTCGATGACGTTGGAGTCCAGCACACCCTGATCGGAGCGGTCACCCACCTCGGCCTGGTTGGCGATCCAGTACAGGTAGATCGGCTTGGCGTTGAAGTAGTCCTGCGCGATCAGCACGGTGCGCCACTGCAACCGGACCGGCAGCTCCGGGATGCGGATCGTGAACCCGCCCTTGGCCGACACTGCCGACACCGCCGACAGCGGGAAACCCCACGCGTTCTGCAGGTTCAGCAGGTTGGTTTCCTGCGGGGTGTACGAGATGCCCTTTCCGGACTCCGACGGCAGGTTGCGCGTCGGCGACCCCTGACCGTTGGACATGATCTTGTTGATCGTGGGCTTGTTGGACAGCTTCACGCCAGCCTTCTTCTCGTGGTTACCCACGGACCGGAACCGAGACGCCACACCGACCTTCGTGATGTCGATGCCGCCGGTGGTGATGTCCTCGATGTTGGTCAGCGGCGCGGTGCCGACCTTGGGGGCCAGCAGTACGCGGGTGTCGCAGCCCGCGAGCTCGAGGTCGGACTGTCCGTACTGGAACTGAATACCCATGGTGGTGACCTTTCTGTTAGAGGCCGAGAGCCTCGCGGTAGTTACCGAGTCCCTTCGGCTTCCAGGTGTGAAGCGTGAAGGTCACAGGGACGAGTCGTTCGGCCCTGATTTGCTCCGGGATGAGCTGCGGGCCAAGGATTTCACCGGCGCAGTGCAGCTTGTGGATGGTTCCCGGAACGATCGCGGTCGCCTCGAACTGTTCGAGGACCTGGCGGGCCACCTCGATCAGTTCCCACGAGGCGTCGCGAGATTTGGTGAGGGCGGCGAGCTGCACGTTGGCTTCGTCGCGCCCTTCGGAGCGGTTGATCTTGCCGCCGGTGCGGTAGATCCGCAGGAACCCCTCGTCGGCGTCCAGCTTTTCGGCGATCTTCTCTTCGCTCGGAAGCCAGTAGGTGACCTCGACGCCGCTCAAACCGATTGCGGGATCAGCGAACAGCGTCTTGAGGAGGTTCTCGACGTTCGGGTATCCACCCTTGTACCAAGAACCGAAGGTGATCAATATGCCGACAACTCTTCGAGGACAGCGTTGAGGTCGTCAGCACCCTGCTGGATGGTCTCGTGGTCCGAGTCCAGATCATGGACGGATCCAGGATGGTTACCGCGACCGAACTCGTGTGGGAGCTCGTAGTCGACGCCGCGGCCGACCGTCATGACGCCGATGTGCCGGTCGTGGCGGACACCGCCGATCTCGGTGGATGCGTGCGCCGAGCGGGCCAGAGCGCCGGTGCGTTTCGCGACGCGGGCCTGGTACAGCAGCATCGCCATGTTGGCGCGCTCTTCCACCGCGCGCCGGCAGTCACCGGACAGCAGGAACGCGGCCAGGCCGGGGTTCGGTGTCTGGAAGTTGATGTCCACGATCAGCCTCCCTTCCGGATCCTGTAGCGCACCCAGCCGAAGTCCTCACCGGTCATCGAATGGACACGGTTCTGGCCCGGTCCACCGACGACACCGAAAACGCCTTCCGGCAGCGGGACTTGGTCACCGTCTTGAAGGTCCGGGGCGCTGCCGTCGGCCTTCTTGCGGACACGCAGGATGCCGTCCTGCACCCAGCGTTTACCGCGTTCTGTGACGATCGCCTGAGGTTCGCTGAGGAATGCCACGATGTCGATCGGGTCCAGCTCGGTGGTCTGGTTGTTCGCGTCGTCGGTCACCCTGCTGGGTGTGACGGTCGCGAAGTTCGTGACCTCTAGAGGCACCCGATACCCCACGGAGCGATCGGCATCGTGGTGATGCGGCGGCGACGCTTCCTGTGCAGCTTAACCCTGTCGAGCTCTTGCGCGGTGAAGGCGATCCGGCCGCGGGTGGGGTCCTGATAGAACCCGTATGAGCGGCTCGTGGTGTCCTGCTCCATGGTCTGCGAAACCTGCGTCGCACCATCAGGATTGCGATACAGGCCGAGCACCTTGTCCACGACGAGTTGCTTCACACGCTCGACGCGGTCCGGGTCACCGGCGGCCGCCGATGCCTCGATGATGTCTGGCAGCGTCTTGCGCAACGACGGCACGTCCCCCATCAGAGCGTTCTCGACATCGAAGATGCGGAACTTGAGCCACGGCACCCGGGCCGGGGGGAACGTCCCCTCGAACCGGGCGACCGCGTCGTCACTGCTGACGAACTTGCCCTCTGGTGGGGTGGGCGTGGTCATTCGACCGGCACACCCGCATCCGCGACGGCGGCGATGATGTCGTCGCGCTTGCTGATCCCGTCGACGTCGACGCCGTTGTCTTCGGCGTACTTCCGCCAGGCAGGCTCACCGGAGCCTGCGCCGTGCCGCGGGGGCGGACCGGCCGGCTCCTCATCCGGATCCGCGGGATCTTCCGCGTCGCCCGGATCCACCGGTGGGGCGGGCGGCTCATCGACGGGTTCGTCCGCCGAGCCCTCGCCGCCCTCCTGCGCGAAGCAGTGGTCGCCCATCTGCTTGGCCGCCCACGCGGGCACGACCTGGCCGGGAAGGAAGCCGTGAACGGCTCCCTCCCCGTCCTGGACGTAGACCGCGAATTCGCCGATCTTCTTCGCCACGACCAGACTGCCTTACGCGACCGTCGCGACGAGGATCTTGCGGGTGTCGGCCAAGACCGGCAGCACCACACCGTCGACGAAGGTGGTCTTGCGGAACGGCGGCTGCTCCTCGCGCACGAGGATGCCGATGATGCCCGTCGCCGACTGGACCTGAACGTTGTTGGCGTTCAGCTCCATCGACGTGGTCGGCACACCCCAGGCGGTGAAGCCCAGCGTGCCCAGATCCGACGGCAGGAACGCCACCTTGTTGGCCGGGTAGGCCAGCGTGGTGGAGCCGTCGACGTCGAAGCTGGAGCCGTAGATCGACCCGCCGGGCTGCCCGTCGGTGGGCACCACGAACGGCGGGATGCCGAAACCCGCCAGGAAGGCGTTGATCTCGGCGATCGACACCCACGTGACACCGGTGTTGGCGCCCTTGATCGCGTTGATCAGCTGCGTGTTCTGCATCAGGTGCTGCACCACAGCCAGCGACGTCCGGAACTGGCCGTGCGGGGCGCCGTTGAGGCCCGAGTACACGCCGGTCCAGGCGATCAGGTCGGTCAGCGGCGTCGACGCGGCGTGGTTGGACCACAGGGTCGCGGCGGTGACCAGCTGGCCGCCGGGGATGCCGTAGTCGACCTGCTGCTGCACACCGTTCTCGTTGATGGTGAGCACACCATCGGTGAGGACGTCGCCCCAGGCCAGCTCGACGCGGTTCTGCGCGTAGCGGGTCAGGTTGGTCAGGTCGTCGTAGATCGCATCCACGAGGATGTTCTGGATGGTGCCGCCGTAGCGGGCCATCTCCTTCTGCCGGCGCTCGTACTCACCGACGCTCAGCTGGCCGCCGAGCGGGAGCATCCGCACGCGGCCTTCCTTGCCGGTGTCACGCGGCGCCACCCAGAACGAACCATCCCAGTTCCGGAACTTCGCAGCCCGGTTGGTCTGGGTGATCGTCGCGAAGTCGATCTCGTCGGTGTCGTAATTCCGGGTGGGGAACTCCGCGGTGAATCGGTTGTTCGACGGCAGAGGAACATTCTGCGTGAACACGATGGTGTCTTCGAGCGGCAACGGGCCGTCCAGGAACAGTGCCATGGGTCAGTCCTCCCTCACGCCTCGTACCGGATGGTGGGGGTGTCGGCCTTGCCGTTGGCATCGACCGACCCCGTTCCGGACTGGAACGGGAGCTTGCCCACCGAGATGATCGCGTCGTTGACCACGGCACCGGTGCCGACCTTGGCCGCGGTGGTGCCGTTCTGGCGCACGAAACGCGCGTCGGCGTAGGTGAACCCGTATAAGGTCTGCGTGCCGTCGGAGGCAGCGTCGTTGTACGGGCCGAACAGTCCGGTCGCGGTGACCTTCCCGATCGCCGTGCCCGACGGCAGGAAGCCGTTGGGGTAGTGGGTGCCGGCGGTGAACTTCGACGGGTCGAGGGTCACGTTGGGCTTGACCTTGGGCTCTTGCAGGAGCCACTGCTTGTTGCCGACCTGATAGGTCGTCGTCTGCAACGAAATGTCGGTCGACATAGCGTGCGTCCTTTCTTACGTGGATGTACCGAAGCGCTTGTCCGCTGCGGCTTTTCCGGCTTCGCCGGGCCGTAATGGGGGTTGTCCCCCGCTGTGCTGTCCCCAGACCGGAGCCTGCTGTTTGACACCGCTCCGCTGTTGCTGCTGACCGCCGAACAGTGCGGTCAGGTGACCGATCACCTTGTCCGTGTCGACGTCGCCGCTCTCGCCGTAGAACGCGGCGGGATTGGTGGTGGCGACGAACGCCTCCAACTGGTCACCGGACAGGAATCCCGCGGCGATACCGCGCAGAGAGGCCTGATCCAACTTCGGCCGGTACTCCGCTTCTGCCGCGGCGCGTGCCTCGGCTGCGGCCTTCTCGGTCGCATCCTTGACGGCCTTCTGATCGGAGGTCAGCTTTTCGCCCTCCAACTCCTCCAGACGTGACCACATCGCGTTGACGTCCTGCGGGGTGAATCCGTGGAACGCGGCAAGCTTGTTGTCTGTCTGACGGTTCTGGTAGCGGTAGTAGGCGGCCTGCTGGTCGACAGTCATGTCCTTGACTGGTGTGTTGTCCGGGAAGCCCTTATCGGACCCGGACTGCGCACCTGACTGCTGACCACCGTTCTGCTGTTGGCCACCTTCGGCGCCCTGCTGCTGGCCGCCGTCTTCGGATCCACCCATAACGGGCCAGATCGGCAGACCGCGCTTGGTGAGACCCAGCGCCTGCAGGTTGGTGGATGGGTGAAAAGGTAACGGGGACATGCGACTCCCATATCGGGTGAGGGGTTTTGCCCATAGCGGGCCGACCGCCGGAACTGGCGGAAGATCAGGGGTTGAGCGCAGACCGCATTCGGGCGATCTGTTCGAGGTGCCACTGCACGGGGCCGGAGTCTTCGGCGACACCGCGTACCCGCAGATCTGCCAGGCTCTTCTCCAGGAGTGGCAGATGTCGGGATGCGATGTCCGTAGCGGATTCCGGTTTCGCGGCGGCGGTTTCTGCGCCAGCGCGCGTGTTCTTGTCTCGTGGCCTGTACTTGCGTTTCGGGACCAGAACTGCGCCGAGCTCGCCGTGGTCGTCGACCTGGTATCGGGTGCGCTTAAGGTGCGCCGCTGAGGTGCCTCCGCCGGCGTCGTACAGCGCATTGAGGTCGACCTGGTTGAGGTCGTCGGCCGGGTCGTGTTCCGCGGTGACCGGCGCGACCGTGCACTTGCAGTCCGCGTGGATCGGCCGCAACTCCCCGACCTTGTACACCCTGTCTGACGATGCGATACACAGGCCGCACGTCCCGCTGCGGGACAACTCGGGGTGGATCACCCGCCGGTACCCGATAACCCTCGTAGCAGGCTTCTGGGCGTCCAGGTCCACCGCCTTGGCCAACACCTGCGTCTCTCCCAGGCGTTGGGCGAGCATCAGGTTGTCGTCGACGATCTGATCGATCCGCAGCCCGGACTGCTCCGCAGCGTCCAGACCTTCCTCGGACTGGATCCACCGGAACCCCGCTGCTGGCCGTTTCAGCACGGCCTCTGTGGTCATCTCATCCGCGGTGACGGTCCGCGTATCGCCGTTGGAGTACTCGACAGTGACGTCGCGGGACTCCAAGGTGACCTTGCCGCCGGTGATCACCTGCGCCGGCGCCCGCACGTCGACGGGGATGTCGGTACGGGCGTCGACCTTGATGTTCATCGCCTTGAGCTGGGTAGCAACTGCGGCAGCCGCGGCCCGGCCGGTGGCGGTCTGGGCGGTGGCCAGGATCTTGGTGCCTTTGGCGGCGAAGTCGTCGACCTGCTTCTGGTCGTACGGGTTGACGGTCCGCCACAGCGCACGCAAGGCGCGCTTGGCGACGGTGGCCGCGCGTTCCCGCGTGGTGATCACACCTTCGGCGGTGGTGGCCACGATCTGGTTCGGGGACACCGACCTGCCGGCGGTACGGGCGGCGGTAGCAGCGGCCAGCGCCTCCGGGTAGCTAGTTGGTGTTGTCAACGGCGGGGCCCGACGACGGCTGCTGTTCGGCCGGCGGTGTCTGAGCCGGGGCCGTCTGGCCGGGAGTCGTCGGCAGCCCGAGCAGAGCGTCGGCGGTCATCCGGTCGACGTTGCGGTCGGTCTCTTCCGGCGACATCTGCCAGATCCGCTCGCAACGATCCTCGAGCGACAAGGTTCCCACCGCCTGCGAGGACGCCGATGCCTGCTCAGCCAGCGTGCGGAACTCGATCGGCCCCCAGTTAAGCCGCATCCCGGTGCCCCGGTCGGTCTCGCCCGCCATCGCGAACGCCATGCGCCACAACAGCTTGAGCTGCGGTGTGAACCGGGTGCGCCGATCGCGCACCTTCGATGTCAACGATTCCCGCATCAGACCCGCGCCCTCAGCGGACCCGTTCGCGGCGTCTGGGGTGATCAGGTGCAGCGGAGTACTGGTGACGGCCGCGAATTCCTTGACATCGTCGCGTTTCGCGTTGATGAACTGCCCGAGGTCAGTTTGCGCGGACTCCCACATCTTGAAGTCGGCCGGAAACCGCCACAGAGCACCCGGGCCCGCCTTCAGATCGTTCTCCGGGTCGATCCGGCGGCCCTCGCTGCCGTCGAGGTCGTCGTCATCGTCCTCGTCGTCTTCATCGTCGTCACCGAATAGGCCGCGCTGGCGCAGTGCCTGGTACCAGAACCCGATGATCCGTTGCAGGGTGGTGTCGTTGATGCGGTCGAGCAGATCGATGTGGGGCTCGTACTCCCCCATGCCGTGCAGGTTGTCGAATCGCACGATGGGGATGCCGCCGAGCTCATCCAGGCCGGTGATCGCCTCGACCTCGACGTCGGCGTCGAACGTCCACCCGCCCGAACCGTGCCGGTAGGTGTACTTCCGGCCCGGCAGGAACAGGAACGCCGTCTGCTCATCGGTAATTGGGTCGTACTGCTTGACCACTGCGGCGCGCAACCTGGTCGGGTTCGTCAGATCAGGGATGCCTATGCAGCGGCGCGGGTCGATTGCGTGCACGGACGGGCACGGCTGCCCGTTCTTCAGAGCGACACCGCCGCCCTTCGGGACGGCCATGCCGTAGCTCTCCCCCATGGAGAAAGCGAAGTCCTGCAGCTCCTTGAACTGAGCCACAAAGCCGGTCTCGTCCATGATCTGCGCGGCGATATCGTCACCATTGGTGTCGTCATCGGCAAGCGTCGAAATTGCCTGCAGCTCCATACGATCCGACATCGCAGACAGGCACATCGGCGCATAGTTCGACCGCGCTTTACGCATCACATGACGGAACACATCCCGGTACGCCTCTTCGATCTGCGGCAGCGGCGGATCACCCACGTTGTAGGACCACAGCATGTCCAGGAACCGATTGCGGGGCGTGGTGTACCGGGTGAAGAACGCACCGCTGCCCTCGGAGGCTGGGCGGCGCATCTTGTCCTGCCACGGCGGCCGGGTGACCGAGGTGAACATCGCGTTGATCTTCTGGAACCAGTCATCAGGAGAGAGCGTCAACGAAACCCCCTCCTATCTGAGTCGCTGGATCACACGTTTCTTCGTCTTCGGCAACTTCGGGAGAACCTCCATGCGGGCCTCCCACGACAGGACACTCGCCATGCAGGCATCGAATTTGCGGTCCTTGTGCAGCTTCCCGAGGATCCACTTCTGCTTGCCGGACTGCAGATCCACCATGTTCAGCAGCTTCTTGCCTGCGTTGCCGAGGTGTCGGGTCAGGTCGCCGTGCTTCTTCGGCTCGTTGGTGGCGAACTCGATATCCGAGTACGTGATCAGGCCCGAGTTGATCGCCGACTCATACCCGAGAAGTGCTTTCACCATGCGGTCCTGCTTGTTCGTCCAAAACTCCTGAACGACAGCACGTTTCGTGACTGGACTTTCTCCGGCCTTCGCCGCCCATCCACCCAGGGTGGCGGTGTAGTACGCGGGGTCGCCGTAGCACAGCATCACCTTGTAATTGCGGCGGATATAGTTCCACTTCGCAGTCAGCGCAGCCTCGTCGACTTCCCAATCCTCCGCGTGCAGAGGGCATTCGGCCAAGTACTCCAGCTGCTGCAGCCCGGTGCGGACATCGGTCATCACCAGCGCGGTGGCGTCCCGGAACCGGGCGCCGTCGAACCCGACCGTCACGTACGCGCCGCGGCGAATGTGCAGCTCAGGCCGTGCCAGGTCCTTCCACAGCCCCAGGTTGAACGCCTGGGCGCCCTGCTGGGTCCACCGGTTGCACCACACCCGCTCCAGGTACGGCTTATCCGCGCCGGGAATGTCCCACTGCGACGCGAGATCCTCGACGTCGGTGCGCGCCGCCAGCGCCGGCCCGGACGCCTCCCGGATCGCCTCGCAGCGATCCTCGAAGCTGTCCATATCCCAGTCGTCGGATGCCTGCCGGTGGAAGTAGAACATGCGGGGGCGCTTGATCTCTCCCCGCAGCATCGCCTCGGCCTCGAAGTGATCGGTCTCGGCGACTGAGTTCTGGCCGGGCGCGCCGGCCGTCGTCGTCGACATCGACCACGGATCCTGCGCGACCCGCTTACCGGTGTTCGCTTCCATCGTCGTTACCGCGTCACGCTCCGACGGCAGGTACAGGCGGTGCGTCTCGTCGAACGCGTTGAACGTGGTCCGGCCGCCGTCGTTGGAGTCCGGCGCGTTGGCTAAGGGGACGACCTTGCCGTCCGCCTTCCCGCGGTGATCCTTTCGAATCACCCGCTCCAGCGAGCAGTCGAACAGCTCCTTCTCGGGTCCCTCTTCGCAGATGTACTTGAGCGCACCGAAAGCCAGCTCCGACACCTGCAGCTTCGCGTTGGCCAGCATCGGGATGTACGGGTCGACGACCGGCCTGCCCTGCTTGAGCGTGCCATCACGGTTGAAGCCGTTGAAACGCACGGGGCTCCCCGGGTGCAGCTCCGCGTAAGCGATCAGCGCCATCAGTTCCGTCTTCGCGAAGCCCTTGCGCACCGACACCGCGATGCGCTTCCACCTCCGCCGGCCCTCACGCGGGTGACCTTTCGGCCACACCTCGAACGCCCGGTAGATGATGAACTGCCGGTCCTCGTCGAGGACCAGGGGCTGGCCCTTCAAATCGCCCGGCCCGAAGACAGCACCGGTGTAGCCGTTGTAGCCCTGCAGGAAGTCGCAGACCTGGTCACCGAGCGAGGGATAGAACTCTGCCTCGATCGGCGGAACGATCAGATCCATGAGCGGCTATGCGCCGCCGGCGACAACCCTGAATTTGGCGCGCGGATCGGCGGCCTTCGGTGCAGTCCTCTTCGCCGGCGGGGTCGTGCCCGATGTCTTCTCCGGTGAGGTGATCTCCCACTGCAGCGTTCGCCGCGACATCGGCGTGAGACCGAACTGCACCATGATCTGCCGAAACTCGCCCGCCAGCGCCTTGGCCGCGGTCACCTTCGTTGCCGGATCCAGCATCGCCTGGTAGATGCGCGCCGCGACGAACAGCAGGTGCACATCGGCATCAATCCACTGGTCCCGCGGTTCCGACGTCCACAGATCATCCCACCACTCGGTGACCGACGGGTACCACTCGATGCTGTCGGGCAGTGTCGGAGTTTTGCGTTCTACCGCCTGCTCAGCGGTGGCCGCGGGTTCTGCCGGAGGCTTCGCTGGAGCGGCCTTCTTGACCAGCGTCGCGCGGGTCGATGTCTTGTTCCGTCGCGTCCGGATGGACGGATCCTTGGCGATGGGTCCAGGCATGGGCGGGCTCCTATATCAGGAAGGGACACTTGGCATCCCATAGCGGGAGCGCCAAAGCTGTTGCGCAGGAACGTATTTGAGAAGTTCAGACGGCATATCCGGGGTTACCGAAAGCCGCGGTGAAGTTTTTCTCCCAACCCGTACAGGGCATTTTTCACAGTGCATATCGGTGTCCGGCTGAGGTCCCCGGGGAGGGGTGGAGGCCAGGGTGGGCAGTGTTACCGCAAGGTCAGGGGCGTGATCGGCCGTGTGCGGCTTGGCGTTGGGTCTCGATGCCGTGACACCAGCGACAGGCGGCTATGAGGCGGCCTCGGTCGATGGCCTTGGCGCGTCTGCGTCCTGTAGCTGCAACGCCGTCGCGGTGGTGTGCCTCGTTGGCGTATCCGGTGCAGCCCTCGTGCTGCAGCTGGCACTGATAGCCGGCGTCGCGGAGGCAGTCGTCTCGTGCTGCTCTGGTGGCTCGTGTGGAGCCTTGGCCTGTGGTGTTGCCCTTCCACGCGTTGGCCTTCGTGTGCTCGACGCAGTAGCGGTCTGAGGTGATGAGCTCTGTGCAGTCAGGCGCTGGGCAGCGACGCGGTGCTCGTGGCATCAGCGGTTGAGTGAGTGCTGAGCCGAGGCAACGAGACCTGTGGTGATGTAGGCCGGCTGAGACCCTTGCTTGGGGAACAGGCTCACGCCACCGAATCGATCGCCATCGTTGTCGTAGGCCATCCATCCGACCAAGTAGTACGTAGTCTGCTGGGACGGAAGGCTGGTCGCCGGGCCCATCAGTGTCGCGCTCCAGCAGTCGATGCAGTTCATTCACTGCGTCGTCGAGCTTGGCGTAGGCAGATCGCCATTCGGGGCTTCGTGCTTCCATCAGTGGTGTGCGCCTGGTCCGTGGCCAAACACACGAACAAAATACTCGGTGGCCAGGCCCTTGGCCTTGGCGTCGCTCATGTACTTGCGGAGCAGGGTGTAGAGCGTGGTCCAAGGCTTCGGGCTGCTGGCCCACTTGGCTCGGCCTTCCCCACTGGTCCAGTAAGCGTTGAGTGAAGCGGAGGCGCCGACACCGGGACTGCTGTCGGCGCCTCCAGCCATCAGGGGGCCTTTTACTCGGTGGTTTCGGCCGGCGCGTCGACCGGCTCGTCGGACACGGGCGGTTCGACGGGTTCGACCGGCTGCTCCACCGGGGCGTCGGGAACGACGTCGTCGAGGGCCTGCGCGGCGGCCTTCAGCGCGGTGAGGTCGGGGGCCTGGCCCTGGGCGACCTGCTCTTCGAGCTTGGTGATCTCCGAGCTGATCTCATCCTTGGCGCGGGTGAGCTGGGCGGCGATGGCGTCGACGGCGTCCTGGGTTGCGGACATGGCGATCTCCTTGATCTGCGTGATGGTTTCTTCCGTCAGGGTGACGGGCTGCGGTGTTGCAGTCTGTCGGCGGAAGGCGTAGACGATGGCGCCGAGGAGCACGATGGCGGTGATGCCGATGGCTTTGTCCACGGGTCAGAACTCCTGCCTCACAGCGGATATGAGCCGGTCGACTGTGGTGCACCAGAACTGTTCCTGGTAGGTGCACCAGAGGCCCTGGTATTGGCCGCAGCGGCAGTCCGGCTGGTGCCGGGAATGGCGGGCCTTGTCCAGGGCGGCGTTGAGTTGGTCCAGGGCGGTGGGCGCTTTGATCGTCATTCGGCACTCCCCTCGACTGGGGGCACGAAAAAACCGCTGGTCCGGTCCGGACACAGCGGTGCTTGACCATTAGCGTACTAGAAAGTACCTCCAACGTCCTCAAAAGCACCTGTGTTCCTTTCATCGAGATCTGTTCATGCGTCGTGTTCGGAGACTGGTGACGTAGTCCTTGACCGATCCGACGAGGTATTCCGGGGCGCCGTCGGGTCCGCAGCGCTGTTCGATGTGGCCAGCGCGAGCCCAGTTGTAGATGTCTTTGCGCGTGCGGTCGAGGGCGTGGGCGATATCGCGGGCCGACATCCATTCGTCATCGGCATCGTTCAACAGGTTGGGTCGTGGCCGCGTCCAATGGATATCGAGGGACGCCCAGTGCTCGTCGAGGCGGTGTAGGTCACCGGCTGGGTCTTCGCACATGCCCTGCGCGATGCGCTGGACCAGGCCGCGGTACGAAAGGGCGACGCGCTTGGCCTTGTCTTCGCGATTATCTTCGGGCCATGGCCATGGGCGGGTGCGCCAGCGGGTGGGTGGCTGAGCTGGCTTCCGGTTCTCTTCAGACATCGGTACCAGTCCGATATTCCGAGCCGCGGTAGAGCGCGGTCTTGTCGACCGTGATGGTCAGGTCGGCGTCTTCGATCACCCCTGCAAGCAACTCAGTGACGGGTTGGAAGCGCAAGGATCGGCGTTGTTCTTCGTAGCTCGGCGGGGTGACCTGGGTTGGAATCTCTGGCCAGGAGAGGAGACCTTTGAGGAAGTCGAAGTGGTCGTGCTCGGTGAACTTCCGGCGGCTGACCTGTGTCCAAATACCGGACCAGCGCGTGCGCCAACTGCCGGTTCCCTGATCGATGACGACGTTGAGCTCGGCGTGCGGCCCGTAGAGCAGGAAGTCGTGAGGATGCATGTCGCTGGTACTGCTGTCGAAGACCGGGGTTTCCCAATCTCCCAGGACGTAAAGGCGGAAGCGGCGTTCGACCATCATGCGACGTGTTCCCGGCCGCCGTACAGCACCAGGTACCCGACCTGTGCCTGTTGCTCGGTGGTGAGGTCATCCCATAGGTCGATCATCCGGTCGGCGATGAGCAGGCTGATGGTTCGCTTGTGGGGGTAGGTGATCCACTGTTCGCGGGGGAACTGCATGATCGGCGGCGGCAACGGAACGATCGGCGGCGGGAGAGGTTGGTCGACGGTGCTGATCTCGATGGTGCGGGCGGTGGGCCTCGGCTCACTGGAAGGTTTCAGGTGATTGGCCCAGTCGGGGCCGAATTCGACGGTGCTGAACTCGCTGTCAGGCAGCGTCCAGAGAGCCGCCATCTTCTCGGAGTACCGGGCGGCGACGCGCGTCTCCAGTTCTTCGAGCTGGACTGTGGTTTCAGGCATGGGTTGCTCCGGGTTCGCAGTCGCAGGGCAGGGTGAGGCAACACGTTCCGCAGATGCCTTGAGGTGCTGTGGTGTTCAGGTCGATATCGGTGATGGTCGACAGTGAGCTACCCGCAATGCCGACGTCGCGCACCTCGCGGGACTTGACCTTGGGCTTCTTGTGTTTCGGTTCGGCTTTCCAGGAGCGCTGGTCGTCGGCGGCCTGGCGGCGGGATGCGGATGCTTTGTCGGTGCTGGTGGCGCGGTCTTCGGGGCGTTCGTGGCCGTCGATGATGACGTCGAGTTCCTCGGCGATGATGGCGCCCCAGCCGGGTTCGCGGAGGTCGATGCCGTCGGCTTTGATCTTGTCGATCAACTGCTGGAGTCGGTCGAGGCGTTGGTATGCCTCATCGAATAGCCACAACTCGGTGTTCCCTTCTATGACGCGGCCGGTGAGCCAGTCGTATTCGCGTTCGGACCAGGATGATCGGCCGCGGGGTGTGCAGTTGGTGTTTTCGCAGGTGATGATGGTGGTGCCGTCGTCGCGGCCTGTGGGGTATCCGCAGCGGGGGCATGGCATCGTGAACATTTCGCGTAACCTGGTGTGCCCCAAGTGTTTTCGCACAAGGTGGTGTAGGTTTACGAGTTTCTGTAGGACCTCGATTCCGGTCACGGTCCGGGTTTCGCGGGCCTGCCCTCTCGGTCCCCATCCGTTGCAGTCGTCGCACACCGCGGCCGCCAGCCGTGCGCGCTCCAGTTCACGGCTCGCGGCCTGGTGTTCGGGAGATCCTGCCGCAACGGCCCCGACAACGTCTTCCGCTGTGTCGATCAGGGCGCGATGCTCGTCGCATCGCGCCGGATGCGCCCACACCCGCACCGGCGCCTCAGGCTCGGCCGCGAGGACCGCCAGGCTGTTGAGCACCATGCGGTGCTGCCCCGACAACACCGGCCACGCACGCGGGCTCGAAAGCCAATCCCACGTTCGCAACGCGATCGACCCGACCTGCGGCGGCTTCTTCTTCCCGTCCTTCGGGTCGACGGCCAGCGGCAGCCGGCGCGCACCCGTCGGCTTCGCCATGCCCCGCCGGTCGGCGACCATCCCGGCGGCGATATCGATCCACTCCGCGATATCCACCATGAGTCGATCGTTCGTCGCGTTGAGCAGCACCGTCGGCGACGGCGTGGAGTGCACCACCTCCCCCTGCGCGGCCTGGCGATGCCCGATCGTCACCAACAGCTCAGCCCAGTCCCGTGGGAGCTGCTTGACCGCTTCGGCGTACGTCTTGCTGCACGTCTCGCACAGCCCGGCGGCCTGCTCGGTCAGCGCGGGCTGCGATTCATTGGCGTCGTCGAGAGTGGCGGCCCGGCACCGCGACCCGGACACGCACGGATAGATGCGGTCTTGCGGGCCGCGGCGGGCATCATTCGTCGAACGCTCAAACACGCGGACCCGCATCGCTCGGGTCTACGACGGCGCGGCGCACGGTCATAAACAGCCACTCATCCGCGTTGTCTGCGTGGTCCTCGCACATGCACTCGCTCGGGTCACTGAACTCGGCGATGAACCCGTGGCGCATCGCGATCAGATCAGCCTGCGCGCGGTCTTCGACCCTTATTGCACGCCCCTGATCGAACACCGAACCGCCCAGCTCAGCGTCCAACAGGCCCATCGCGTAACCGGCAGCGAACGCTGAGTCGTCGTGTGGGCCGCCCTTCGACTGCACCGACACGAATGGCATCACCAGATCAAACCCGTTGTCGTCATCCATCTTTCGTTCACCTTTCCTCGGTTTGATAATCAGGTCTTATGTCAGCTAGAGGACGGTGCCGTGACTTCGCGGACGACGTCGCGCAGCTTGTCGGCAGCAGCCGTCGGCTGAGGCGGGTCTGGGTACTGAATAGCGCCTGCCAGACGAAGTTCTTTGAGTAACGCGCTCGGGCGCTTGTCGCAGCCCACGCACTTGTTGTCATCGGCCAGGGCCGTCGAGCCGTCGCGTGCGATACACGGTGTTTCGCTCGTTTTCGCGCGAGGGCAGCCGACGTGCTCGGGGTCTTCGTTGTAGCGACCGTAGTCGCAGATGCCTTTGCTCATGGATTCATCCTTTCACCGATAACGTTGCGGTATGTCATTCGCCCAGTAGTGGTTTCACCGCGTCGAACAACGCCGCCTTCGGCTTGTCCGCGGCGTCGACGAGCCCAAAGTTGCCGCCATCTCCGATGGTGTCGCGCCAGCAGAACAACCACTGATGATCGGTGTGCGCACCCATATCCGCCGACTGGGATGGCAACCACTTCGCGGCATTCGGGACACCGACTCGACCTGTGTCGAAACCGATCTCAGTGAACGCGTACGGCCGGGTGTCACCGTGCTGGGCGCGGAGCGCGTCGAGTTCCTGGATGACGGTGATCCCGTACGGGGCCTTGCTGGGGTCGCTGAACTTCTCGTCGACGGTCAGCGCGTACGGGTGGTACCCGAACAGGTCATAGTCCCTCGTTTCTGCCTCACCAGCGGCGTACAGGCCGGCCAGCCACGTCACCGGCGAGTAGTTGCGCAGCCACAGCTTCTTTCGGTCCGGGTAGGCGGCGAGGCCGGCGGAGATCACCTTCGCCCCGGAGTCCCGGATCGGTTTCGCCGCGGCGCGCAGGTACTTGAGGTAGTCGGCTGGGGTGCCGATGCCGAATGTCCAGAGGTTCGGTTCGTTCCACACCTCGTAGTACGGGGCGCCGAAGATGCCGACCACACGCTGCGTGAACGCGGCGAAGCTGTCCGGGGTCTTGGTGCGGGGGTAGTGGATGCCCAGCACCGGCAGCGCGGTCAGCCCGGCCTTGCTCAGGGCGTCCGCGGCGCGCTGCACCGGCGCGTAGTTCACCTTGCCGAAGAAGTTCGCCAGGATGCCCCAGTCCACAGCGAACCGGACACTGGTGAACCCGTACTCGGCGATCCTGGCGCACACTCGGTCCAGGTCCGGTTGGGTGAGCTGCACGAGGTTCGACTGATTGATCCCGATCATCGCTCGACCGCCTCAGCAGCAGACAGGGCGGTGGCGGCCATGTCCATCTGCGTTTCGTTGTAGAGGTTTTCGAGCCACGCCCACACAGCGTCGGAACCCTTCGCGACGAGCAGCCGAGTCGGTTCGTCGGCCATCGTGTATCCGCCGGCCAAGTAGCAGCCAGACCAGCTCTTGCAGGTACCGTCCGGTTGGGGTTCTCTGCGGTCTTGGCCCTCGTACCGCGGCCGTGCGGTGTGGAACTCGACGAACCTGCCGCGTGGGTAGTAATCGTGACGAGCGAGCCGGTGGTGCGCCGGCACGGACGGTAGGTCCCAGCCGGTTCCGATCACGAGGGTGATCTCAGCGTCGGGCCCGCCTACCGTCATGTGCAGCTCGGCGTTGTGGCGTCCGTGGGATCTGCCGGTACCCGGATTGCAGGTGTCGGAGCCGTGCACGCAGGGCTGCACGCCGATGCAGTCGTAGGCCGGCTGAACAGTGACAAGACGTTCCAGGGCGCTCATCGGTTGATCAATCCCTGGAATGCGTGCCACACCAGCCCAGACGGGGTGACGACGGTGCCAATGAACCAGTCGGGGTTGATCCCGTCCGGCATCGGGTTGCCGGTACCCACTACGTAGATCGCCAGGGTCTTCGGCGGACCGCTCTCGTAGTCGGCAGACCACAGGTCGAGCGCATGGTTCTGCAGCTCCGGGATTCGTGACATGGCCACCGATAGGGCCTTTCCGGAGGCCGGGAGATCGATCTCCTGGTAGTCGGTGATGGCAATCTGGTGGCGGATGATTCTCATCGGGCACCGCCGGCGTGACTCGTGGCGATCGCGGCCCGGGCCTCAACCTGCAGGCGCTGGAACGCCGCGGCGTAGAGATCCCACTGGCCGTGTCGGATGCCGATGAGTGCGGCGTTTCCGACGACCTCGACAGCGGCGTCGTACGCCTCTTCGGCCAGAAGTGTCTCGTAGTCGGGATCCAGGGTCATGGTTCTTGGGGGTCTCAGTCCCATCAGGAGCTCCTATCGGTGGTTTCGGTGGGTGGTTCCTTGCGGGCGCGGATCTCGGCGAGCTGAGCGGCGATCTCGGCGCGGTGGCGTTCGGCGATCGCGGCGTGGTCAATGTGGTCGCAGCGCGTCGCCCCGGTCCGGTAGCCGTTCTCGTCGCAGAGCTGGCAGTCGGCGATCGCAGCGGCGCGCTGCTCGTCGACGGTGCGGCCATCGAGGTCTTGGGCGGTGAAGCCGGCGATGTCATCGGGTTCACCGCCGAAGGGTTCGTACGGGTCGCGCATCATGAGCTGCACCCCGTGCTGACCATCGCGAGATCCCAAGGCTTGATGACCGTCCACGGGTTGGTGTCGAGATCCCGGATCGTCTGCGCCCAGATCGGCGTCAGGGCGCAGTTCCAGCGGTGGTACGGGTCCAGCGGGCAGTCGCACGACGGTGATGGCCGGATGGCGCGCCAGATGTCCCGCAGGAATCCGCCCAGCCCCGGGAAGATCGAGTCACATACCGCCGCGTGCTCCTCGATGTACGCGTCCCCGACGGCGAGTGCCTCGGCAGGAACGGTCGCCGGCCACGCGAGGTGCTGGCGCAGCTCGACGGTCGAGATCTGTTCAGGCATGGCCGACCTCCGCTGGTTCGTGCGGTTCGTGGGTGCACTTGCGTCCGGGCTGGGCGGCGATGCCGTCGGGGCCCTTCACCCAGCCCGCTTCGTCGCAGTCATCGCACAGGGCGAGCCGTCGGGCCTTCTCGGCTCTCACCGCGGTGTCCCATTCGTCGTATGCGCGCCGCGCGTCAGCGCAGGCGCCGCAACCCTTGGTGGACGGTTCGTTCCGATGAAGGCTGCAGCGAGGAGATGGGGGGACGTTCGGGTCGGGGGCGATCGCTAGGTGACGTTCCCTACTTACGTAACCCCTATTTGTAGAGGTAGCTGTAGTAGGAGAAGCTGTAGCTGTAGTAGGGGCCGGGTTGATCGTGGGGTTAACGCCACCCTGGCCGTAAGGGTTAACAGCCGGGTTATCGACTGGGTTGATTGTGGGGTTAACGCCCCCGTTAGGGTCCGGGTTGTACGGCGGAACATCAGCCGGATCAACCGCCCTCTGCGCCAGCATCTTCTTCACCTCGTCGCGCTTCCAGCCGTTCAAATCCGGCTCCGCCTTCACGAGCTTTTGCACCTCGTGGACGATCACGCCACGCAGAATCTTCGACCCCATCGCCGCCCTTGCGTTGGCCATCGTCACCGCCATATTCGGCGTACGCCACAACCCGTCGTGCTTGATCCACGACCGGATCAAGCACTCCTCGGTGACGTCATCGAACAACACGAACAGGCGCTCAGAGAGAATCTGCGCGGCGGCGAGAAGCCTTATAACAGTCCAGTCCTCAGCGCACTGGGTCATCTTCCCCGGCCGCCAATCATGGCCTCCGCAGTACGTCCTATCGGGGCTAGTCCACAGCGTCCAGTAGAGGTTCTGGGCGTCCACGGGCAAGTCCCGGAAGTCGTCGTCACCCCAGATGTCGAGGTTGACTCGCGTGTGATCCCTAGGCATCGGCGGACTCCAACTCGTCGAGTTCGTTCATGATGGCCTCGTCGCGCTTGCGCTTTCTGTTCATGGAGTCCGCCATCCAACTCAGCGCCTCTGAACGTTCGATCTGGCAGACTGGATCGCCGCAGTCGCCTTCCCCCCACTGCCTGTGCGGGCAGTAGGCAGAGGAGATGGAATCGTCGCCCAGAAGGCCACCCGCGTACGTCTCAGAGGACTGAACGTGCTCCGCAATCTGCGAGTTGGTCCATATCGTCACCAATTTCTCCTCGGAAAGCGCCGCCCGAGAAACGATTTCGGCAGCGCAATCCACGTCCTGCTTCAGTCGGCGCCAGCAGCAGCCGCAAAAGTACTTCCAGGTGTCTTTCGCCTTAACGGCCATCGCCACATCGACAAGTTCAATCAGGTCGTCGATTCGCAGGCCGGCTCTAAGGAGCTGATCAATGTCGGCCTTCCAGCTACCCGGCAGGTCGAAAGTGTCGCCACGCCAGTTCGTCCAGGTGTTCCATTCGTCTAGGAACGCCGTATGCAACCGAGCTCTTTGCTCGCGGTCCAACGCACGTTCGTCGGCGACGATCTGGAGGGCTTCTGCCATCGCTTCGGCGGTCCGCGATACCTCCGCGATGAGCGGGGAATCAGTTATCTGTAACGACTCCGGAGGTGTGTACGACTGTGTACGACGTGGAGTCGACACCACTGAATGTCCCTTGGAGACAGTGTTATCTGTAACGGTGTAACCGACGTGAGATCGCATCAGCCGACTCCGCGTGGCATCATGTAGTACCGGCATCCGCAACTGCACTCGGCGTGTACTGCTCGGATTTTTCCAGTGGACTCATCGAACGCGGTCACGTTCATGTGCGAACCCTCCATGTGCCCGCACGCAGGGCAGCGCGACAGCTTGGCCTTCAGGGATTCGGGCATAGATAAGCAGACCGCGTGATGCGGGAGGCCAATCCGACCGCCATTGAGGTCAAACTCCGCCTCGCCCTCTGGGATATCTTCACCGCACGTTGTGCACTGATCCGCCATTTTCACTTCTCCTAACTTTGAGTTCCTTCGTCGTGCACATGCGAAGCTGATCAGCTGAAGCCGGACACGCCCTACCCATGTGTAATTGGTTGGGACCGTTGGCGATGGGCGCGTCCGTCCGGTTCGTTACAGATAAGCACCGCTGGCATTGACGCCTTGCCAGCGTTGCAGTCCCTGCAGAGCGTCTGGAGGTTCGATGGATCATCCGACCCGCCCAGTGCGACGGGGATGATGTGGTCGATCTGGAGTTCAACCTCGGGTGCTCGGCGACCGCACTTTCGGCAGGCCTCACCGTCGCGGGTCAGGATCTCGTATCGGAGACGTTTCGAGACAGCCATTTACTTGGTGCCCTGCTTGGTTCCGATGACGGCGTCCCACTGTGCGACAGTCCATGCGACATCCCCAGCCGCGGTGTGGCGGGCGTAGTCCTCCGCCTTCACGCCGCGGTAAGCGGCGAGTGCATCGGACTTCCAGGGAGGGCCGTCTGGCGTGTAGAACAACGGGGGCTTACCGTCTAGCCGTGAAGCCGTTGCGAGTGCCCCGAACACGATGCTGGATATATCGAAGGGATGATAGTGGTAGCTCGGTGTCATCCCGTGCTTCACGATCAGCTTGTCGATGCGCGGCAGGTCGAATCCCGGGTTGCACGCGACGACGAGCGCACCGCGGGTGACGATGTTCATCATGACGGCGGCATCGAATTCTGTTGCCGCGTCGCTACGCACATACCGGTTGAGGTAGTCGTCGACGAACTGCTGCCCGTGCGGCGCCTTCGCGAGTTCGTCCAGCCAGTGCGCGGGGTCGTGACGGATCCGGAACTCCGTCTTATCCTCACCGCCGGCGGCGAACCGCCTTACCGCCGCGAAGTCCCACACAGGCGCGTCCGGGTGAAGGCCAAGGGTCTCGGTGTCGATGAAGCAAATATCCACTGTATCAATACCTTTCACGCATCGTAACGAGTCCTTATGTAAACCTGGCGGCTTCGCGCTCTACGAACTCCAGAAGCTCTGCAGCACGTTGCTCGGCCTCTGATGGCGGCAGCCCCCGGCCCTTGCAATACCGCAGGAGGTCGCGTCGCAGCAGGTCGCGGAAATCTGGCGTTCGCGGAGCGCGTTTACTCTCAAAATTGGATGCATGGCCGCCACCCTGGGCGTTTCCGTGCCACAGCACGCCGCCCGGTTGAACCTCCACGTATGGGCTGCCCGGATTGATCGTCTCGCCGCAGTCGCAGCGAACGTTGCCCAAGTAGGCATCGTGGCAGTCGCTCATGGTGTCCTCTCTGTGCTGATAAGTGGGCGCTGTGGTGCGGCGGGGTTGTTGGCGAGTTCCAGCAATACCGATGCGTGACAGGCGCGTTCGGGTGGGCACCAGCAGCACAAATCCCGGCCAGCCAACGTGTGGAGTTCGCCGATGATTTGGCCACGCTTGCGCGTCAGGATGGGCGGCAGCTCGGCGCAGGGCAGTTCCGTCAGGCCGCGGATGTCACCGGTGTCGAGCCATGCCCGGTACAGGGCGACGGCGCGCTCCTGGACGAGGGCGGAGGCATCGGGCCCGCCGGGGATGCGGTAGTGCACGTTGATGTCGTCGTGCACGTATACGGACTTGTAGTCGGCGCCGACCTTGAACGGGTTGCCGAACACCGTTGGGCGGCCTACGTAGACGGCGCCGGCGGGGATACCAGCCTCCCCGGCACGGCGCTTCCGCTGCACGCGATTAGGCATTGAGCACCGCCGCGTTGATACGGGCGATCACGTCTGCGGGTGGTGTCCAGAGTCCGAGCGCGCCACGACACGGGATGCCGGGGTCGGTCACCGGGTTGGTGCTGATCGGTCGCGGGTTGGCCAGGACAAGGTGGTACGCATCGCGCTCTGCCCACGATCCGCAGCAGGGGGTTGGCGGCCCGACCAGCGCGAGGCCTTCCCTTCGGGTTAAGCAGGCATGGGCATAGTGCACATCGACGAGATCAACGACTCCGAGGATGACGCCGTAGTCGAACACCCGCGGCGCGGTCACCCACTCGGGCGCATGCTTCGGCAGCCGGCGAAGCGCCTCCTCGTCCGCCTTCAGCCCGGCGTGGATCGCGACGGGTCCGCGGTACTTGCCGGCGATGTTGCGGGTGCGGTTCTCGATGTTCTTTCCCTGGTTGATGATCTGCCAGGCCCACGGCTGGCGGACTGTGATGGCGCGGATCATGCGGCTTCCTCGATTCCGCCGTCATCGTCGAGCAGCACCAGGCGCCGCGCCCCCAATACCCGGTCGAACCGCGACACCTTCACATCCGCCGGCACCCTCCGGTCACCACGCGGGATCGTCCACCCCTCAGTGATCGATTCCTCCGGGTGCTCGGTGACCCAGCCGTGGCAGCCGGTGGTGCCGGATCCGCAGAGCAGCATCAGATTCGATAGGGTGTCCAGGCGGCCTTGGGATCGGTTGCGTCGGTGGTGGGCGTTGTTGGCGCCCCAGATGCCGCAGATTTCGCAGCAGCCATGAGCGCGTTCATACAGCTGCGCCCGGGTCTTCGTCGCCACACTCATGACGCGGCTTTCTCTTCTGACTCAGCCTTCGGGAAGTCGTCGACGATGAGCCTTCTGCGCCACGACTCGGCGTGGATGACGTCCCACCGCTCGATGTGCGAGACGGTGGTCTTGTTGATGTCGGCGTCGTCGAGGTAGGTGATGTTCCATCGGAGGCTTCCGTCATCGCGCTGTTCACGAACGGCGATGGAGCCGGCGTCTGACCGCCGGATCATGCCGGCCGGGTCGCCGCACCTCTGTTGGTTCAGGGCCGCCATGGCGCCTTCGATGACGTTGCGCGCCGTCTTGTAGGAGTCCGAAGACGTTCCGCTGATCTCTAGTCTTGCCGCTTCTCGGAGGGTGGAAATGTCTTTGTACGTCAGGAGTATTTGTCCCGGAACGGGTTTCAGCTCGGCCATCGTCGTCACGCTCGTCCGGCGTTGGCGACGACAGGCTGCCAGTCGGATTGCATGGTTTGGACTTGACGGCTGACGACGTGGACGGTGTCGGCGATCTCGGGGGCGTTGAGATTCCGGTAGATGCTCTGGATTCGTTCGACCGTCTCGGCGGCGGACTTCGCGGTCAGGAATACGCATCCCTGCCCGGTGCCATCGGCGGGCGACCGCGTCGGCACCTCGTCGATGATGCTGTCGCCGAATCCACCGACGTAGCCGCGGTCTCCGATCTTGACGGCGTACTCGGTGTGAGTGATGACAACTGGCGCCATGTCAGTCAGTCCTCTCGTCGGTGTTGTCCTGGCTGCGGTCGCAGACGCAGGGGTCGGTGATCATGGGGACATCACCCCACTGGGCGCACCTCATCGGCGGGCCCCGTAGATGCCGCCGACCAAAGCGATGGTGTCGGTGTCCGGCTGGGCGAGGTTCTCGTCGATCTCCCCCGGGTGCAGGTGCAGATGCAGCCCTTCGGGGCGGAACGCCAACGTGACCATCGGGTCGTCGATGATGGCCAGGGCGGCGTGCAGGCGCCGGCTCGACACTGCGATCTTGCGGTGCCCGCCGTGATGAGTCACCTGCAGCTCGTCCGAGATGTTGCCCGTGGCGCTGTGGGTGGTGGTCACTGAGAGGAGGCCGTCGTCGACATCCAGGTCGACCTGGGCGACGAGGTCGTCGGCGATCGACATGGCCCGCTTCAGCATTGACTGCAGCGCTTCCACGGGGATGGTGGCGGTGGCGAAGAACTGCGGCCAGGCCATGATCCGGCCGGTGTCCGGGAAGCGTTCCTTCTCCTCCAGTTCCAGGACGCGGGTCATGACGGTGGTGGATTTGGTGCGCAAACCGAACATGGATCCGTTGAACAGGACCTCCACGTCGCCGGTGGTGTGGTCGGAGAGGGCTTTGATGGTGGCCAAGACGTCGGCGGCCGCGACGCTGATCTCCTTGTCCTCGTGCCCGGACCACGGGATCCTTCGGTTGCCGATGATGTAGCGGTCTGTCGCGCGCAGGGTGATCTGGTCGGGTGTGCATAGCATGTTCAAGGCGGCGAGGTTCGCGGGAAGGACATCGTTGGAGGCGAACCCGCCCACCACCTTCACGGCCTCGGTGAACAGATCGCGGTCGACCGTTCCGATCAGATCCTCGCTGGCCATGGCGGGTAGGTGCGGGTAGTCCTGCACCTGCATCATCGGGAGCTGGAAGACGGTGCGCCCAGCAGCAATCAACAGCTGGTTGCCGTCCACCGTGACCGTGGTTTCGGTGTCCTTCTTCGGGAGGTTCCCGGCCACCGCGCCCAGCAGCCGGCCGGACACGAGAACTGTGTCGGTGTCCATCACATCCGCCGGGACCACCCGAACGGTGGCGCGGTCGTAGTTGAAGCTCGACAGGGTGACGGTGCCGATCTGCGCTTCGATCAGGACACCACCCATGACGGGTGATGTGGATTTCGTTGCGATTGAACTGATCGCAGCGTTGATCGCGTCGGCCAGGGCCGCGGAGTTGATGCCGAATTTCACAAGTCCACCCCAGCCCTGTTGAACAGGTCGATTGCGTCGTCCTCGGTGAGGATGAAGACGCGGGCGCCGGGTCGGAAGTCGTAGGCCGACAAGCCTGGCGGGAAGTCGCCGGTGATGAGAACCTGGCTGGGTTCGGAAACCGAGATTTCGCCGTGCGCGGTGGCTTCGCCGCGCAGATAGGTGAGTGTGGGGTGATCTGCAGTCATGGTCATGCCTTCTGATCGACGTTGAATGGTCATGCCGCGCATCCGATTACGGGGAGCAGCTGGTGGAGTGCGGCGACGGCTTGCTGCGGGCACACGCCGTTGCCGATGATGCGGAGCTGGTCGTTGCGGGAGATCCCAGGCACATCAGTAACCCAGCCGACAGGCCAGCCCATCATCCACTCAGGGAAGGCGGGTGCGAGGCGGGGATTGCCTTTAGTGTTGGGCTCTGTCGGCGACGGGGCGGGCCGAGTCAAGTACTCCCAGCGGCGGATCGAGGGCTCGTATCTGCCCCAGTTCGAACCGATTTCACGAGTCGCACGGGCGCACAGCGTGACGAGGTCGTCGCCGCCCGATCCGTCGCGCGCTGCGCGCGCAAAGTCGGGACCACGTTCGGCGTCGGCGGCGGCCGGAGTCGGCAAGTAGTGCTCGATTGCCCCGAGAGCTGGGGACTTCCGAGAGTGCTCGCTGGGCGAATCGTTGCGCTTGTGGTCGGTGGACTTCGGCGTAGGGAGCAGGGCTACATCTGCATCACTGCGCTGGGCAACATCAGGTCGCCCGCCGATCCCCTCTGATTCGGCCCGCCCTTGGTCCCATCCGTCGCTCGCGGCGTCGGAAGAAGATGGCTTCCCAGCACCTCCGCTAACGAGCCATTGCCGTCGGCTACGTGCTGCCTTGCCGCTGGCGCCGTCATTGAGGCGTTGCCGTCCATAGCCCTCGGCGTCGGCAGGGTGGGCGAGCATAAAGACGCGCTCCCGCTGGTGGGGGGCTCCGACACTGGCAGCGGAAACAGTTGCCCACTGCGCGTCATACCCGAGGTCGGCCAGGTCTCCGAGAACGGCGCCGGCTGCTCGGAGAGCAGATCCACCTGCCCCGTCTCCCACAGTTGCGTCTGCGGATTCCACTCCGCGATGGGCTTCGGCACTGAGCAGTCCTCTCACATTCTCGATCACCACAAACTTGGGCCGCAGCGCGGCAATAGCGTTGGCGTACATGGCCCACAACCCAGATCGGGTTTCCGGACCGAGGCCCGCACGCCTACCAGCAGCAGAAACGTCCTGGCACGGGAACCCGCCGCACAACACATCAACCGGCGGGATGGCAGCCCAGTTCACGGATGTGATGTCGCCGAGGTTCGGCGCATCCGGGAACCGATGCCGGAGCACCTTGCCCGCAGGGTTCATCCGAGGATGGCCCTTCTCGTCGTGCAGGATCTCCAGCTCGCACTGCCACGAGACCTTCCCGCCGAACACCTGCTCCACGGCCATATCCAGGCCGCCAGCACCCGAGAACAACGATCCGATGCTCAGCATGGGTAGTGAGGCATCAGTTCGTCGGCGCGCAGCGTGTCGAGCTGCCCACCGGGAGTGCCTTGGAAAGTGACCAAGACGCCGGGGCCTCCGAGTTCGAAGATCCAGTCCATGCAGCCGCCGCACGGTGTGAATCGGTCACGCTCGGCAGCGATGACGATCGCGACGGCGGGGCCGTCGCCGGCGGATGTCATCGTGGTGAGGGCGTTGACTTCGGCGTGTACGTCGTGGGCACGGAACTTGTGCTCGACGTTGCAGCCCGTGTAGATCCAGCCCCGCCCGGACCAGACCGCCGCGCCGACGGCCGTCTTACCGATCAGTCGGGCGTTCGCGCGGGTCTCCCATGCGGCTTCCGCCAGCACGGTCCACTGCGCATCGGTGATCGTCATACCTGGTGCCTTTCGAGGATCTCGCGGACCCGCAGCAGCGGGTATTCGACGTACTCGGTGTCGGCGGCCGCTGTGACCGTGGCATCCATGGCGGGGTTGTCTCCACCGACCACGACATGGAAGGCGCTGCTGGGCGTGTATTCATCGGGATATCGCCCGTACGCACTGCCCTTCCACTGGATGAGGTCACCGTCGGCGCTGGCGAAGCATTCGGGGCCGATCACCGTGGTGCCGTTCAACCCGGTGTGCGGGTATGCCTGACGTAGGAGTTCGTCGGCTTCCCCGTCACGTACCAGGTAGACACTGGACTCCTGCCCGTACTGCAGCCGGATGGCATGCTCGGCGTCAGCGCGATTGAAGTACCGTTCGCCCTGGCCGACGATCTCGTGGTTTCCGCCCTTGGCGTTCCAGCGGAACGGCTGGAATCGCTGCAGGTAGTCGCGGTACGCGGCCTCGATCAGTTGCTGCTGACCGCCGGTGAGACCATGGAACCCACCGTCCCGTCGAAAGTCGACGCCGGGGTGATCCTCGGCCCACGGGCCGAACGCAAGCGGTTGTTCTTCGATCAACTCGACGTACACGGTCGGGATGTCGGTCATTTCGTCTGAGTCCCTTCGGATTCGGCCGCCGCAGAGTCGGCGGCGTTGATGATGTCGGTGACGACCTGCTGCACGGTCCCGGCTTTCGTCGCCTTGTTGAGGGTGGTGACGGCGTCCTGCAGTTCGACGTCGTCGACATCGGCGGGGCTGTTCAGGCCGGTCCGGCCGACGAGACCACCGACGACCAGGAGCTGCTGCTCGGGTGTCGTGACGTCGGCGCCGACGAGCAGTTGGTTGAGGCGGTCCTGCCACTTCTTCCTGGATCCGTCGCTCAGCTGCTTCTGCTCGGTGGTTTTCCCGGGTTCGGTGATGTCGCCTTCGACGACGGTGGCTTCGCGGGCCCGATCCCGGATCGTGGAGCCACCGCGGCCGCCGCGCTCAGCGCGCGGGACGGGGGTGCCGTCGGAGTCGATGACCGTGGGGTCATCGCTGCCCTCCAGTTCGATGCCGGCGAAGTCCGCGGGGAACGCCTTGCGCCAGCACGCCGCCTCCGCGCGCACCGACAACTGGTTGCACGGCGACTTCTTCCACATCGGCGTGAGCTCACCGCGGCCGGAGAACTGGGCGAACTCTTCGAACAGCACCGTGGTGGCCACCGGTGTGTCTGCGATGCGCAGCACGTACTGCGCGGCCACCGGGGTGCCCTTGAACACCTGCCGCCAGTCCCCGTCCTCCCCCGCCCACACCGCCGGGTCGTGGGCGACCTTCACCCCGGCTTTCGCTGCGGCGCGCATCCCGATCAGCCGGAACCCGTCGATCGCCGTCTGGATGGACTGCTTCACCACACGCCGGGTCTCCAGGCGGGTGTTGCCGTTCTCCATCTCCACGCGGACCTTCACATCGGTCTCGCGGGGGATCATGTAGATCTGGCGGGCGAACGGGTCCAGCCCGGACCGCTTGCATATGTGGAAGAACAGATTGAGCTCTGCGGGTTCGGCGGATTCGATGCCGACCTGGCGGAGCATCGCGATTTCCTGATCACTCCACGACGTCTTGTAGTCGCCGGTGGTGGCGATCTCGGTGCTGGTCATGCGACTTCTTCCTGCGCTTTGGGGGGTTTCACGGCGTACAGGGCTACGGCGCCGCGGCTGGGCTGACGGCGGGCGATCTTCACACCGTTGGTGGTGGCGAACTGCGAGTCGCCCATCAGGTCCAGGACGCGGGTCTTGGCGAACCGTTCCCGTTCCTCCGCAGCCTTTTTCGCCGCCACAGCCTCGTGATACTCAGCCGCGAGATCTTCGGGGATCGGGGCTTCGGATGCGGTGACGATGCCGGGGTGCTGGGACCGGACACACTCATAGGTGGGGACGGTGTTGTCCAGATCGGGTTCGACGCCGGCCTGCACGGACTCCCAGAACTCCAGGCACTTAGTGACGATGTATGCACCAGTCGGCGGGTCGAACGGGATGGTGTAGAGACCTTCGTTCCAGAACGGGCCCAGCGCGAGCAGCTGCCCGGGGCGTTTGGTGAGGCCGGTGAACAGCATCTGCGCCTGGACCTGCGTCCAGTAGTCCTCGGGGCAGTCACCGGTGAAGTTGTCGCCCCACTTCTCCATGTCCGAAAGGTCGCGTGCGAGTTTGAATTCCACGCAGTGCTGCACCTTGTTTCGGGTGGCCCGACGGTCGAGTGTCGCCAGGACGGGGAACCCGAACTGTTCGGCGGGGATGACGAACTGCAGCTCCCCGCGGGACAGGGTCCAGCCGGGGTTGCGGGAGCGCCACCGGTTCGCCGCGGACGCCTCGTAGTCGTGCCCGACCTGGTAGATGTCCTTCGGCTCACTCGGCGGCAGCGACCCGTTCATGCGGTGCCACAGCGAGTACGGCGACTCCCACCGTGAAACACCCAGGATGGCGGCGACTTTCGACGGGGTGATGCACTGCAACCATTCGTCGGTGCCGGGTGCGATGTAGCCGGGCTGGCCGGGCCGGAAGA
The DNA here is from genome assembly GCF_011758805.1 of Mycolicibacterium fluoranthenivorans. Lineage (NCBI taxonomy): Bacteria > Bacillati > Actinomycetota > Actinomycetes > Mycobacteriales > Mycobacteriaceae > Mycobacterium > Mycolicibacterium fluoranthenivorans. Next base: position 106,456 of record NZ_JAANOW010000005.1, read on the forward strand.
CTCCTGCGGTGAGGGTCATGATGCGACCTTCCGTTCTTGCTCCAGGTATCGCTCGATCTGCCGTTTCACGCTGGCCGGGTCGTCACGGTTGAGGCGCTCTGTGATCGCGTCGAGGCCGGTCACTAAGCAGTGGTCGCGCAGCTCCTCGTACTTCTCAGCGAAGGAGACGAAGCGATGGGCGTCGTGCTGCGGCTTGGCATTCGGGTCGTCGATGGTGTCGTCGTCCCACGCGATCGGCGGCGCCCAACCCTTCAGCTCAGCGAACCGGGCAGCCTTCCGACCCGGGCCCGGCACGTCCTGCAGCTCGTTGAACAACTCGTCGATCCGCCGGGCCCAACGCACCGTCACCTTGGTCTGCTGCCCCGAGGTGAGCGCAGCCAGCCGGCGCCTGTCGCAGCCGACCCGGGCGGCCAGCATCTCGGCCGACCACCCCATCCGCGCCAATGCCTGGATACGGCGCTGCGAACCGATCACCGATATTTGGGCGCCGTCGGCGAGTATCGGGTCAAACACGCAGGCAGGCAACGGGATAGCGAGGATGATGGCTTCCGTTCGCCGCGACACCCGAGTGACGTTCGGGAGCGCCTGCAACGCCGCACGTGTCAGACCGGACAACGCTTCGATCCGCCGGTGCCCCATCCCCCGGGCGCGCAACCCTGCGACATGCTTCTGCACCGCGGCCGCGTCGACGTAGAAGCAATCCCACTTCCCGTAGGCCATGAGCCGTCGCCGCAAGCTGGCCCAGTGGGTGCTGCACAGTCCACGGGCGTGGACTTCCTCGTCGCACTTCGTGCACGTCACGCTTGCACCGCTTCGGTGCCGAACTGGGGGCAGAAGACAGCGTTCGCGAGGGCGGCGAACTGGGCGGCATCGTTGCGGCCGATCTTCGGTTCTGCCCGGTCGATCGCGGTGACAATGTCGAACGGCGCCGCCCCGGCCAACAGGAGTTCACAGACACGGTGCCCGTTCGCGATGACGCCGGCCGATTTACCGTGGTCGTAGGTGAAGCCTTCAGCGGCGAGCACCGACAGGAACGCGGCATCGTCAGCTGCATCGGCGCGGGCCTCCGGGGTGGACAGCAGCACGAGGACGACACCGATCAGCGCGCCGATGCCCATGAGGCTGAGCGATCCGAGGCTGAAGAACCAACGTGCAGCACGCCCTAACCGGGTGCGCGGCCGGCGACGCGACTGCGCGTCCCGCAGATCGAGCTCCTGAAGTACGCGCGGAATATCGATTCCGTTGAACGGGTAGCTACTCTTCTCGCTCATGCTCCGACCGCCTTGACGTACAGCTTCGCGATGAAATGGAGCCACTCCACCGCGGCGTCCTTGTCGGATGCACGTAGGTAGGTCCCGGGAATAGTGAGGGCGTCAATCTCAGGGACCCCGCCGAAGATGACGATGCACCAGTCCTTTTTGATCAAGAACGCGGAGGCCACCCAGAACTTTCGGGCGTCTACGACCTGTATCCGCGGCCCGCTTGGCGTGTGCTGTTCACAGAGTTCGTAACCGACCTCGGTTACTGTGTTGGTTGACATCGGATGAGTCCTTCCAGTGGGTGATTCCGTTGTCGATGAGCCCGCTCCCGGCCTGTCCCCGGGGGTGGGCTTACTACTTGGTGCGGGTGTGCTGCGGGAACATCTGGGACGCCGCAACGCAATTCGGCGGCAAGGGCGGTGGTTCGTCGGCTGGGAACTCGTCCTCGATGAGGCAGTCATGGCACGGACCAGACCGGCCATGCACGAGGCATCCCCAGAACGGTTCGACTGTTGGGTGGGTCAGGACTGGGGCGAGGAAGTCGTCCGGGTCGGTTCCGAGGTCGTAGCCGGCCTCGATGAGCGCGTCACCGCGGCGCTGCGCATCCGACTTCGAGAACAGGCTGGCGATGTTGTCGAGCGCTTCGCACATCACACCAACGACGATGTCCCAGCCCGGACGAAACACCCCGGCGCTCACGACCGGCCGCCGTTCACGTCAAAGAGTCCTGGCACGTCAGCCTGAATTCCATCAGACGTAGCCACCCTGTTGGCGACACACGCACCGCCCACAACAGGAATCGCGAGTGGCCATAAAACGCCAACCGCAATCGGTAGGCCAAACTGGTGACCGTAATAGCAGTATTTGTGCGCGCTGCAGCTCGGACATTTGCCCATCAGGCGCAATCGGGTTGCAAACCCAATCAGTCCGCCGAGAAACAGGTACACGCCCACAATCAGCGCGACAACCAAAGCGCTCATGACCGTCCCCGCAGCTCGAACGGCCGGGGATCCTCATCAGCCGCGCGGTCCGCAGCATCCAGCACAGCCGACTCACGCGACCACGCCTCCGCCCACCGGCCGGCCAAGCCCCGTGCACGCTCCTGACTGCGGCCCCACCGCACAGCAGCCAGCAGGATCAGCACGAGCACGGTCAGCGGACCCCACAAATCAACGACCGCGGTCATGACGCCCGCCTCGCCCTCGACCGAGACGAAAGCCCATCCAAGATCGACACCGCCGGCCGCTCATCACCCGAAGACGGCCCGGCATGCTGATTACGCGACGACAACCACGCCTCGACATCCTCATCAGTCATCCGCCACACCCCCCGACTGATCCGCTTACCCGGAATCTCCCCCGAAGCCAGACGCCGCTTCAACCAACGAACACCGTCCTTCCAACCAGCCGGAAGATGCTCAGCAGCAACCTGTTCCAGTGAATACGACTGCTTCATGAGACCCGCCGAGCCGCAACGATTTCGAATGGATCGGGGTTAGCGAGATCGAGACCCATTTGGTCTGCGAGGTACGGCAAGCAGAAGTCCAGATCGCGACTGCCGGTAGCAGCCGCCGCTTCCGAGGCACGACGCCGCCCGGCCTGGATAGCCAAAGCTGACACATTCCCCTCGGTTGCGACGAACGCTTCGGGGTAGCCGGTCAGGATCGACAAACCTAGCGTCGAGAACATCGGCTCACCGTTGATCAACGTTGCGACAGTGCGCCATTCACGCCCGTCGTCCGGAACGTGCGGCAGCATCTGTGGGCTGTTCATGCGGCCTGCTCCTTGGCGACCAGGCGTGCGATGGCCTCGGCACCCTGCGGCGTGATCTTCAAGGTGTGCATCACCTCGGAACCACGGAACCGCGGCGCCTCATGGACCTCGACCCTGCGGAAGTACCTCTTCTTGTCGGATTTCTCGCTGTATCGATTGCGAGTGACCTTCTTCTGCTCCTTCTCCGACCATCGCGAGTCGGATTGGCAGTAGATCCAGTCTTTTTCGATGAGAAGTTGGCGCAGCCACTTCTCAGTGACTCCATTTGTCGAAGCAACAGTGGAGAACGAAAGGAGGTCTGCATCGGTGACGTAGGTGTCGACATACGACACCTTCGGTGCATCAGTCGTATTCTTCTGCTCCAACTGGAAGATTCGCGCGTCACGCGCCTCCAGCGTCTTCATCGCCTCGGCATATCCGGCTGCCATCAACTCAGGACCGGCAAGGGCGGGTTGTGCGTTGAAAGATCCGGTCCGGCGAACCTCAGGGAGGAGCGTTCCAGTGACCCAGCGACGGAAGGTGATGGCTTCTGGCTTGTCGCTGCGAAAGATGACCTCGTACATGCCCGATTCGTTGACGAGAGTTGCATGCTGGATGCGACCCTTCGCGTCCGCGATGGGGTAAGCGTGCCTTAGGGCATCAGAGTCGAGACGCTGAGCGACGACGCTCGGATTGCTCAGGCTGAGCACCTTGCACAGATCGGCGAGCACGAACTCTGGATATCCGTCGATGACGACGACGCGTACCTGGGTGTCTCCGTAGTTGAACGGAACGAGCGATCCCTTACCATTGAGTTCTGACACTGAGCTTTCCTCTCGGTTGTCGGTGGCCCTCACCCCTAGCCGGGTGGGGGCTTCTTTTGATCAGGCGGTCTGAAGATCGGGAATCTGCACGGGGATGTCGTGGCCGAAACGAAAGCGGTAGTGGCGCCCGAGTTTTTCAAGGCGCTTGAGCCGCGATGGAGTCATCGGTTCGGAGAGGTTCGTAGACGCAGTGACGTAGTCGACGTACTCAGCTGCGGTCCAGTTCTCACGACTTCCGCGGCCAAACAGATTCCAACGAGGCTTCTCGGCGCGGATCGCTGCATTCTCGGCAGCACGGCCACTCCACTTGTCGGCATACACCTTGCTGACCACCCGGCGCGCCTGGTATGCCCACCACGAGTTCAGCTCGTGGGACTTCAGCCGGCCAAAGAGATTGACGGTGCAACCCACATAGATGAGCTGGTCGTTTTCGTCGTACACCCGATAGACGTAGTGCGGGGCCATCACGCCACCACCCCAGAGCGTCGCTCACGAGGCTCGTAGGCGGTATCAACATCAGTGGGGTGGATTCCGAGCGCCTCCGCTATCGCGGCCAGCATCTGAGTGCTGGCGCGCCGGTGCCCGAGCTCGATCGCTGAAATCGTCCCCCGGTCAACCTTGAGCCCCAGTTCCTCATTGATGTGGTCGCAGATGGCCTGCAATGTGAGCCCCTTGGCCTTCCGGAGGGTCGCGATCGTGACCATCGGGATTGGCACCGCCGGCCTTTGCTTGGCGTACCGACCGGACTTGATCGGAGTTGGCTTGGGCATGAAGCCAAGAGTACGGCAAACATTGGCTCTCGTCCAGCGTTTGGTGTGGATTACATCGGTTTAGATGCGGAAGAACATTGGCGTAACTAAATGCGCAGGTAGAACTACATCTGTGATGTTTGCCAAGCGTGGGTATTGTTTGCCAAAGTTTTCGGGCATTGTTGGCCGCATGGAATCAGGTATGGATTGGGAGCGGCTCGGCAGATTCGTCAGAGATGCTCGCGGTACCCGCTCCCAGAAGGACATCAGTGACAACGGGGGTCCGTCGGACGAGACGATCAGCAAGATCGAACACGGAAAATGGCGCCCGAAACGTAGCGTCGCCGATACCCTGGGCAAGCTCGAGACTGCTTTTCAATGGGCCCCCGGGAGCGCCGACTTAGTACTACGCGGGGGCGTCCCAATCGTGCGTACTGGGGGCACCGCTGATGATCGCGGGCCGAATATGTCCGATGAGTTCGAGGCGGTTAAGACCGAGGCGCTACGGCAGCTCGCCGAGCGCGACCGGACGGTCGACATCCAGACACGCAAGTTGGTTGACCTGTGGCGTCAGGCGCGCCCACTTTCACAGCCAGACATCTTCCTAGCCACGAGCGACATCGACGGACTAACTGATGCCGCGGTCAGCTTGGCCCGTGAGGTGTCGTCCTATGCGGAGCAGGCAGTTGGCGGTTACTCACGCATGCAGGCATTGGCGCAGGCCCGAGTGGATGAGATCGATCGGGAATCGGGACAGCAGCGGTTTTTCGAACCGAAGGAGAAGAGTGATGTCGTGGAAACTGAAGCGTCGACGGGAGCATCGACGGAAGGCGACAAAGCCGAGGAGGAGTTACTGAACGAGGCGGAACGGGCGCGTAACCTCCGACGCCTGCAAGCTCGACTCTCTCCAAACGCCGTACCCGTCGAGGACACCGATGACAGCCGTGATCACGGATGAGGGCCACGTCTGCACCGGGTAGTGGTCGAGGCGATTAGCCAACTCCCTCCGAAGCACGTGGATGCTGGGTTGGCGTTGGATGCGAGGCGCGCCCATCAGAGATTCCCCCTTGCTGTGGGTGCGACTAACTCCCCCGCAGGTCGTCGCGTCAAGACATGGTTTGCGAAAGCGTTGCCTTGCTGGCTGTTTAGCAAAGATGACAGCGCCTGATGTCAGACTTTGCCCTAGCAACAGTTCGCTTCGCTAGCAGTATGGGTCACAAACACGGAACCCGCACCGAGTGCCTGTAAGGTTCCTGCGGTTTCAGTCGAAAACACCTGTGCGAATAACGGGTTCCGCAGTTTGGACTCAGTCCAGGATGGCGTTCGGCCCGTCGTCTGTTCGGATGACATTCGAGCGGGCGCCTGATGAAGGTCATCAACGGCACCTACGATCGCCAAATGAGCAGGACGCGCAACCTGGCGGTGTCCGTCGTCATCGGGGGAGCAATCGTGGTGTCAAGCGACATCGCCTCAGCTGCCCCGTTCTGTTTCAAGACCGGGCCCGGGTATCAGAAGTGCGTCGTCAGCGGCCACGACTTGACGCCGATCTACCAAGGCCCCGAGGTGTTCACCGGCGGCAATGTCCCGTGGGTGCCCACATACACCCAGCCGGCCGCCCCCGCGATACCGCCCGACGCCGCGCCGAACCCGATCGACACGCTCGCCACCTGGGTCATGTCCAGCATCCAGAACACGTTCGACGCCAACCCGGAAAACGCGCAGGCCAACGTGAGAGTGCAGCGGGTGTCGCTGACGCAGACGGGCCCCACCACGTTCGAGGGGATCGCGACGATGACAGCGTTCGGCAACCCACCGCACGATATCCCCGTGCACGTGTTCAACGACAACGGGACGCCCAGCTGGAAGATCGACCCCGGCGTGATGATGGTTCTGCTGCAGTGACCTACTGATCGTCGTCGGAGCGGCCTTTGAGGAGTGCGGCCATGACGTCGGCGGCGGCTTTGAATGAGGTGCGGTCGACGTCGGTGTAGATGTCGGCGGTCACTGAGATGTTCTCGTGGCCAAGCACCCTCGACACGGTGGTGATGGGTTGTCCGGCGGCGAGCATCCATGAGGCGCAGGTGTGCCTGAGGTCGTGTGGGGTGGGTACCGGGTCGAGTCCGGCTGCGGCGACCGCGGAGTCCCACACGTAGCGGCGGAACGCCCAGTACCGCACGGGGCCGCCGTCGCGCTGGTTGGTGAACACCCAGTCCCCGGAGAGGTCCAGGGCATCGATGACGTCGGCGGGCAGGTTGATGGTGCGGCGGGACCGTTTCGTCTTCGGTGGGCCGAGGGTGTAGCCGCTGCTGGGTGAGTACTTCCATGCCTGCCGGACGCGTACGGTGCCCTGCCGGATGTCGACGTGCTTGGGTTGCAGGGCGGCGACTTCGCCCCATCGCATTCCTGAGGCGACCATGAACTCGAGCATGGGCTGCCAGGGCGGTGGTGTGGCGGTGCGCAGCGCGTCGTACTCGTCGACGGTGAGCATCCGCATCTCGTGGTCCTGGCTGGCCTTGCGCTTGGGTAGGCGCCGGCCGGCGGCCGGGTTGGATGGGATGTGGCCGGCTTTGACCGCGGTGTTCAGGGCTGCCGACAGGAAGCCGTGTTTGTTGGCGATGGTCTTGGGGCCGTTGGGGCGCGCGCGGCGGCCGGTGCCGCCGCCGGCGGCTAGTGAGTCGACCCAGGTGGCGATATCGGACTCGCGCAGTTTGGCCAGGGGGATGGATCCGATCGGCCGGGCGGTGATGTCGGAGCGCAGGTATTCCTCGTATTTGTCGAGGGTGTACTGCTCGATTCCGGTCAGTGCGTCGATGTGGGTGCGTACCCAGTCGGCGACGGTGAGTTCGGTCTTGTGGTTTTCGCGTCGCGGGGTGGGGTTGAGTCCGTGCATCTCCATGGCGCGTAGTGGGCCGTGGGCTTCGATGGCGGCGCGGAAGGCTTCGGCGGAGAGGGTGTCGTTGAAGGCGAGTGCGCGTTGGCGGTTTTCGAGTCGGAACAGGACGGTGTGCGCGACGGTGCCGTCCTTGCGGTCGACCTTGCGGATGGACGCCATGACGGCAGTCTAAAGGACGTTCTGTTGATTTACGGTGTTGCTTGTTTACATCAGTGCTGCGACCTGCATATTATGGTGGAGCTAAGGGGAATCGAACCCCTGACCTTCTCGATGCGAACGAGACGCGCTACCAACTGCGCTATAGCCCCTTGTGCCGGTAGCACGTTACCAGGAACACCGGCGACGGCTGAAACCGGCCGCTAGCGAGCGATCATTGCCCCGCCGCGCGGGGCAGATCCCAGCTCCGGGCGGCTCTGGTGTACTCCAGATGCTCGAAGATCGGGTCCTCGTCGTCGATCTCCAGGACCGCCGCACCGGGACGGCGCAGCCGGGCCGGCACCACGTCGTACTCCTGGTCGGTGGTGTTCTCCACACCCAACCGCGACCGCATCATCCGGTGTGCACGCCGGCGGCGCAGCTGCTCCTCGATGCGGGTCTGGCGGCGCAGGTAGGCCAGATACAGCACGGTCACCGCGCCGACCGCTCCGCACAGCCACCACGCACTCGGGCCGAGCAGGAACGGGAGCAATGCGGTCCCCACCAGGAGCACCGCCATGACCGACAGCACGCGCTTGCGGAAGGTGTACTTGCGGGCGCTGACCGCCTGGGCGGTCTTCGACTCGAAGCGGTTGCGCCGCGCCGCCGACAGGGAGTCGGCCCCGGTCTCGGCCTCGGCTTCCAGTCCCGACGTGTCGTCGATGTACTCGTAGTCGTCGTCGGCACCGTCGGACAGATCGTCGGCCGGTTCGTCCTCGACCTCATCCTCGGCGGCCTCCGTGCCCTCAGCTGCCTCGGCGACGGGTTCGTCCGCAGGCTCGGCGACGGAGTCACCGAAATCCAAGGGCAATTCCTCGGTTTGGGGCTCGTCTTTGCCGAACGACTCGTTGCCGAACGACTTCCCGATCGGCAGGGCGCCGGAGTCCTCTTCGACGATGTCCACGTCCAGATAGTCCGACTCGGAAACCTCCGGCGCTGCCGCGGCCAGCACCACCGCGCGGCGTACGGGCTGCTCGGCGCGGTCGCCTTCCAGGTCGTCCGCGCCGTCCAGGTCGCCGACGTACTCGTCCTCGGCCGGTTGCCATTCGGGGTCACTGTGGTGCCCGCCGGCGGGGCGCCCGCGCCGCCGCAGGCGCGCGTTACGGCCCGTGTTGAGCACCCGCGTCGCCAAGGCGACATCGCTGGTGCGGCGGACGGTGTCGCGTTTACTCACCAGCATCGGCACCAGAACAAAGAGCCAGAGCACGACGAGGGAGATCCACAACAGAGATTGGGGGATGCTTGGCATGACGCCTTTCCTTTCCCCTTCAGGCTAGGTCTGTGACCAGCGCATCCGTCCGCGGCGCGCCGACACAATTACACACCTGTAATTCGCTGGATACAAGCACCATCAGTCACACGCGTCACATTTGCCACACGGCGCGTCACCGAGGTCGACGAAATGTCGGATTTCACTCGCACTTCTCCGCCTGTTTGATCATCTGGGCGGAAATTGGCTAGGTCCAACTGGCCCGGCCGTTGCGGACCAGCTGGGCGGCCACCGAACCCTGCACCTCTTCGACGGTGATCGCCACCAGCAGATGGTCCCGCCACGCCCCGTCCACATCGAGATAGCGCCGCAGCAGGCCCTCCTCACGGAAACCGGCCCTGGCCAGTACCGCGCGGCTGGGCGCGTTCTCCGGTCGCACCGTCGCCTCCACCCGATGCAGCATCACCGGGCCGAAGGCGTGATCCAGCCCCAGCGCCAGCGCCGCCGTCGCCACCCCGGCGCCGGTGAACTCCTTGGCCACCCAGTACCCGATCCACGCCGAGCGCAGCGCGCCGTGCGTCACATTGCCGATGGTGATCTGCCCGGCGAACTGCCCGTCGAGTTCGATGACATAGGGCAGCATGCGACCTTTACGGGCCTCCCCACGCAGTCCCGAACACACCGCCGGCCACGACGAAAGGGCATGGCGCACTTCCCAGCTCACCTCGGCACTGGGCTCCCATGGCTCCAGGTGGGCACGGTCGGACAGGCGCAGGCGGCTCCACTGAGCGCCGTCGCGCAGCCGGATCGGGCGCAGGCTCACCAGGCCGGCCCGCACCCGGATGGGCCCTACGGGTATCGGCCATCCAGGATGGACAGCACTCGTACGCCAGCGGCTCACGTGGTTGCCTCGCAGGCTCGGCTCCCACGTGCCATCAGTCGATTCGCTCCGCAAGCTTCGCTCACTCGACGTCAGCCGCGCTGTGCGAGGAATGCAACGTCGACGACCTCGCCGGTGCGGATCTGCTCGGCTTCGCTCGGCACGATCACCAGACAGTTCGCCTCGGCCAGGGTGGCCAACAGGTGTGAGGACGCGCCGGGCGTGCCACCGAGGGCCTGCACCAGATACTCACCGGTGTCCTGATCCCGCATCAACTGCCCGCGCAGGTAACCCTTGCGCCCGGCCACCGAACTGATCGGCGCCAAGGTCCTGGCCTGGATCACCCGGCGCATCGGCTGCCGCTTGCCCAGCGACATCCGGATCAGCGGACGCACCATCACCTCGAAGACCACCAGGGCGCTCACCGGATTGGCCGGCAGCAGGAACACCGGAACACCGTCGCGCCCGAGTTGTCCGAAGCCCTGCACCGAACCGGGGTGCATGGCCACCCGCACCACTTCCATCTCCCCCAGCCCGGAGAGCACCGAGCGGACCGATTCCGCGGCCGCCCCGCCCACCGCTCCGGCGATGACCACCACCTCGGACCTGCTGATCTGCCCCTCGACGACCTCGCGCAGCTCCCCCGGGTCGGCGCTGACGATCCCGACCCGATTGACCTCGGCACCGGCATCGCGCCCGGCCGCGGCCAAGGCATAGGAGTTGACGTCGTAGACCTGCCCGTTGCCCGGCGTCCGCGACACGTCGACCAGTTCGCCGCCCACCGAGAGCACCGACATCCGGGGGCGCGGATGCACCAGCACCCGGTCCCGGCCGACCGCCGCCAGCAGACCCACCTGAGCCGCCCCGATGATCGTGCCCGCGCGCACCGCCACATCGCCCGGCTGGACATCGTCGCCGGTCCGGCGCACATAGGCACCCGAGCGCACCCCGCGCAGCACCCGCACCCGCGACTGACCGCCGTCGGTCCAGCGCAGCGGTAACACCGCATCGGCCAGGGTGGGCATCGGCGCACCGGTCTGCACCCGGGCGGCTTGGCGCGGCTGCAACCTGCTCGGAGTCCGCGCACCGGCATCCACGTGACCGACCACCGGCAGGCTCACCTCGCGGCTCACGCCGTCGTCGTCGGTACCGCCGACCGCGACCACGTCGACGCTACGGACGGCGTACCCGTCGATGGCAGCCTGATCGAAGCCCGGCAGGGGCCGCTCGGTGACCACCTCTTCGGCACACATCAGGCCCTGTGATTCGGCGATCGCCACCCGTACCGGCCGGGGCGCCACCGCAGCAGCCCCTACTCGAGCTTGCTGCTCCTCAACCGAACGCACGGCACGCCTTTCTCCTGTCCAGGACCGGCCGCGCAGTCGCTATTTCTCGACCAGGTCCAATCGCTCGACCAACCAGCGCCGCAGCTCCGGTCCGTAGTCGTCGCGTTCCAACGCAAAGTCAACCGCAGCCTTGAGGTACCCGCCGGGATTTCCCAAGTCGTGTCGGGACCCGCGGTGCACCACCACATGCACCGGATGCCCCTCCTCGATCAACAACGCGATCGCATCGGTGAGCTGGATCTCGCCACCGACACCGCGGTCGACCCGCCGCAGCGCGTCGAAGATGGCCCGGTCCAGAACATAGCGTCCGGCGGCGGCGAACAGCGACGGCGCATCTTCCTTCTTCGGTTTCTCCACCATGCCCTTGACCCGCAGCACGTTCGGATTGGCCGCGTCGGGCACCACCTCGACGTCGAAGACACCGTAGGCGCTGATCTCGTCCTCGGGTACCTCGATGGCACACAGCACCGAGCCACCTCGCTTGGCCCGCACCTTCGACATCGTCTCCAGTACCCCGGTCGGCAGCACCAGATCATCGGGCAGCAGCACCGCGATGGCGTCCTCGTCGGGCAGCAACTTGTGCTCGACGCAGCCGACCGCGTGGCCCAGCCCGAGCGGTTCGGCCTGCACCACCGACTCGACCTTGATCAAGGCCGGTGCACGACGGACCTTTTCCAGCATCACGTGCTTGCCGCGGGCTTCCAGCGTGCCCTCCAGGACCAGGTCCTCGACGAAATGCGCGACGACACCGTCCTTGCCTTCGGAGGTGATGATCACCAGTCGTTCGGCTCCGGCCTCGGCGGCTTCAGCGGCCACGAGCTCGATCCCCGGGGTGTCCACCACCGGCAGCAATTCTTTGGGAACCGTCTTGGTGGCCGGGAGGAAGCGCGTCCCCAGACCAGCGGCGGGTACGACGGCCGTCCGCGGAATCTTGACCTGTGCCTGTGTCATCGTTGACACACTAATGCCCGCGCGATCGAAGGCGAAGGGATAGCGGCGCAATCGTGGCAATCCTGACAAAACCCGTGCTCCGGATGCGAATTCTGGCGGCTCGCCGCACAGTAACCTCGCAGCAGAAGCGGGCCGAGTCGGCCGCTCTGCAAACTCATCTGACCGCCCACCTGTCGTCGCGAGCCCGGCCCGGCGACACGGTGTGCGGCTACGTACCCGTAGGGGCGGAACCGGGTTCGGTGGCGATGCTCGACGCGCTCACCCACGCCGGAGTGCGGGTGCTGCTGCCGGTCGCCCGCAACGGAGAGCCGATGCAGTGGGGCGAGTACGTGCCCGGCCGACTGGTCGCGGCGCCGTTCGGGTTGCGCGAACCGGCGCCGCCGTGGCGGGAACCCGAGGCGATCAGCACCGCGACGGTGGTGTTGGTGCCCGCGCTGGCGGTCGACCGGCGCGGGGCGCGACTCGGCCGCGGCGCGGGTTTCTACGATCGAGCGCTGCCACTGGCCGATCCGCACGCTCAGCTGATCGCGGTGGTGCGCGATGACGAACTGGTCGACGAGGTGCCCGTCGAACCCCATGACGTGCCGATGACGCACGCCCTCACCCCGGAGCGGGGCGTCGTGGCGCTGCCGAGCCGGGAATGACCTGACCCACATAGCGGTTCTAGCACTTGGACCGCTAGAGTGCTAGAAAGTTTTGACTGTCTCGGAGGTTTTCGTGCCTACCTATTCCTATGCGTGTACCGAATGCGACAACCGCTTCGATGCCGTACAGGCGTTCAGCGACGATGCGTTGACCACCTGTCCCCAGTGCTCCGGCCGCCTGCGCAAGCTGTTCGGCAAGGTGGGAGTGGTGTTCAAGGGCAGCGGTTTCTACCGCAACGACAGCCGCGATGCTTCGAAGTCGTCCAGCGGCAGCACGACGTCGTCGGCCAAGAGCGACAGCTCGTCGACCTCGTCCTCGTCGGATTCGTCGAGCACGTCCTCGTCGGGGTCCGGCACCTCGTCATCGACATCGTCGAGCTCCAGTTCGGGCAGCTCAGCACCGGCTGCGGCCGCGTCCAGCTAGTTATCCACAGGCCCGCCGACCGCGGGCTGTGCACGCCCTCATCGGCGGCCTAGCGTGGCCGTGTGGGGGAATCACTGAATCCTGCGCTGTGGACACGCGTACGCCAGGCCCTGCGCCCCGAGTGGACCCAGACCGTCACTGCCCGTCGTATCGCGGCGGGTTTGCTCGTGGTCCTCGCGGCCATCGCGGCGCTGCGTCCCGACCCGGACACCGCGCGACGTCCGGTTCTCGTCGCGGCGCGCGATCTGGCGCCCGGCACCGCTCTCACCCCCTCCGACGTCCGGGTCGAGACCCGCTCGGTGACAGCCGTCCCCGACGGCGCACAGAGCGATGTCGCGGCCGTCCTGGACGCCACGCTGGCCGGCCCGGCGCGCCGGGGTGAGGTGCTCACCGATGTGCGGCTGCTCGGCTCGCGTCTGGCCGAGGCCACGGCTGGGCCGGACGCCCGCATCGTCTCGCTGCACCTGGCCGATGATGCGCTGGTCGATCTGATCCGGCCCGGTGATGTGGTCGACGTGCTGGCCGGTGACAGCACCTCGGCCGGGACCGAGGGCCGCCCCGAAGTGATCGCCACCGACGCCGTGGTGACCCTGGTGTCACCGCGCGCGACGGGTCCGTCGGCCGATGCCGACCGGGTCGTGCTGGTGACGTTGCCCCGGACAGCGGCCCACCAGGTGGCCGGGACGGCACTGACCAGGCAGATCACGGTCACCTTCCACTGACGTCGTGATCGCCTGTGCTCGGTAAAGTTTGCGTGGCCGATTACCTCATCGAACTGCTGGAAGGGTCCCCGCATGCTCAAAGGTTTCAAAGAGTTCCTGCTCCGCGGCAACATCATCGATCTGTCGGTGGCTGTCGTCATCGGCACCGCCTTCACTGCGCTGGTCACGAAGTTCACCGAGAGCATCATCACTCCGCTGATCAGCCGTATCGGCGCGGGTGATTCCGATTACGGCATCCTGCGCGTCAACATCGGCGGCGGGCAGACCATCGACTTCAACCTGCTGTTGTCGGCGATGATCAACTTCGTCCTCGTCGCGGGTGTCGTCTACTTCCTGATCGTGCTGCCCTACAGCAAGTTCCGTAAGGAGAAGGAAGAGGTCGCCGACGCCGAGGTGGTCCTGCTCACCGAGATCCGCGACCTGTTGGCCGGCCACCCAGAAGGCAATCCGCTCGACAAGGCGTAGAGACGAAATCAGCCCCCGGTGATGACCGGGGGCTGATTTCGTTGGTTCGGCGAATTGCTAGTTCATGTTCCAGGGCTCGCCGTAGGTGGTGACCGAGTCACCCTCCTTGGCGATCAGCCGAGCGAACGGACGCAGCAGCACACCACCGGCAGCACCGGTCACCGTGCCATGCGCATTCGACACCGCCACCGCACCATTGGCGCCCGAAACATCGGTGGAGAAGGTCGCCACTTCCTGGATACCCGGGCCGTTACCCAGATCCGCGCTGATCGACGCACCCGGGAACAGGTTCGGCGTGATCACCTGCAGCGGGTTCGACGGCGTCGCATCGTCGAGCAGGATGTTCGGCGTGGTGTAGCTGAAGTTGATACCCACACCGAGCGACCACGGGAAGCCGATCTGGTAACCCAGCTCCAACGTGCCCTCGAAGTCATCCGCGCCCGGGCCCGAGACGATGTACTTGGCCTTACCCGAGTGGAACCACTCACGGGTCAGCCGGTTGCGGTCCAACGGGAACACACCATTGAGGAACGTGTCCCACTGCTGGATGGTGAGGGTCCGGTCCTTGCCGTCCACGAGACTCAACTCGTTGTCCAGACCCGCGTGAGAAGTGCCCGTACCCACGAACAGCGCGGCAAAAGCCGCCACCATCGCGAGCAGCACCCGACTGAATGCCTTCATGTTCTCCCTTACCTGTGTGTGGTGGCCTAAATACGCAGGTGGTGCCGTCCGGAGCCGAAGCCCAGACGGCACCCCCGCGCCGTTTATCGCCGAAACGTCAGTTCATGTTCCAGGGCTCGCCGTAGGTGGTGACCGAGTCACCCTCCTTGGCGATCAGCCGAGCGAACGGACGCAGCAGCACACCACCGGCAGCACCGGTCACCGTGCCATGCGCATTCGACACCGCCACCGCACCATTGGCGCCCGAAACATCGGTGGAGAAGGTCGCCACTTCCTGGATACCCGGGCCGTTACCCAGATCCGCGCTGATCGACGCACCCGGGAACAGGTTCGGCGTGATCACCTGCAGCGGGTTCGACGGCGTCGCATCGTCGAGCAGGATGTTCGGCGTGGTGTAGCTGAAGTTGATACCCACACCGAGCGACCACGGGAAGCCGATCTGGTAACCCAGCTCCAACGTGCCCTCGAAGTCATCCGCGCCCGGGCCCGAGACGATGTACTTGGCCTTACCCGAGTGGAACCACTCACGGGTCAGCCGGTTGCGGTCCAACGGGAACACACCATTGAGGAACGTGTCCCACTGCTGGATGGTGAGGGTCCGGTCCTTGCCGTCCACGAGACTCAACTCGTTGTCCAGACCCGCGTGAGAAGTGCCCGTACCCACGAACAGCGCGGCAAAAGCCGCCACCATCGCGAGCAGCACCCGACTGAATGCCTTCATGTTCTCCCTAGCTGTGCCGACGGTGTTCTGGCGTGGAACACCGTATCTGTCGATGTGTGGCCCGGCCCTCACGCAACCTCACACCTTGCAAGACCTCCATGTGAACCAAATTAGAAAGCCCACATGTTGCTCTTACTCTTTGCTCATCGTTGACACGAGGAACATAACGGGGAGGCATCCACCCGGCAACGCGTACATGGCGACATCCGGCACCCCCCTACACCGCGACGGGAGTTTGCTGGGTCATGCAGATGCAGCAACGATCGGGCGCACCAGTGGCAGCGCACCACAACGGGTTCGTATTTGCCTCACGCGTCAAGGCGCACAGAGATTTGCGCCGAAATCAAAGAGATTTCAGCCGATCAGAACGAAAACACAGCTCAGCCGTGGTGCGGCGGCACGTTGTCGCGCAGCCACCGATCGCGATCAGATGCCTCCGCCGGCAAATTGTCACCGCGCTCATCGCTCGTCGTGCTCGGCAGCTCGTCGCCGAAGATGGCGTTAACTACATCTCGCGAAGGCTTCGGGGGACCGCTCACATCATTCTCCAGGTGTGACTAAGATCACAATCGCAGGCCCGGTGCTGTTCACACGCATGTAACGCAACGGGCCTGCGATTTCTTCCTTCACGTGCGCGAACGAGCATATTTCGGATCTGACAAACGCTGCTAAATGTCCAGGCTCGAGAGCTGGCCGATGATCTGGCCCGCGAGGGGGCCCAGGGTGGCCATTCCGTCGCGCACTGCAGCCCGCGAACCCGCGATGTTCACCACGAGGGTGCTGCCCGAGATACCGGCCAGACCCCGCGAGACACCGGCGTCGATGATGCCGGCGGACAGTCCCGACGCCCGCAGCGCCTCCGAGATGCCGAGCAGCTCGCGGTCCAGGATGTCGACGGTGGCCTCTGGGGTCACATCGCGCGGACTCACACCCGTGCCACCGACAGAGATGACCAGATCCACCCCACCGATCACCGCCGTGTTGAGCGCGTTGCGGATCTCCACCTCATCGGCGGACACCACCACGACGCCATCGACCAGGAATCCGGCCTCTCCGAGCAGCTCGGTGACCAACGGCCCGCTGTGATCTTCTTCCCCATGTGCAGTCCGGTCGTCGACCACGACGACGAGTGCACGCCCTACCATCGACCCAGGTTGTTCCATGAGTGCCACCGTATATCCGGCCACAGACAACGGAGCAGCCGACAGCCGCGCGTCGCCACGTGTGCGGGTCACTGCGCGGCCTTGCCCAGGGTGACGTCCACCGTGGCCGGCTTCCCGGACTGATCCAGGTAGGTCAGGGTGATCTTGGTGCCGGGTGCTTTGGATCGCACCGCCGCCACCAACGCGTCCGCGCTGCCGATCACCCGGTCATCGACCTTGGTCACCACCACACCGCTGGGCAGGCCCGCCGACGCGGCCGCGCCGCCCGCGGTCACCTCGACGATCTTGGCACCGTCGACACCCGCGTCATTACCGACCTGCACGCCCAGCGAGGCGTGTGTGGCGGTCCCGTTCTGGACCAGCTCGTCGGCGATCCGCTTCGCCTGGTCCACCGGGATCGCGAAGCCGAGCCCGATCGAACCGCTCTGGGACTGGCCCGAATCGCCACCGAGGGTGGCGATGGCCGAGTTCACGCCCACCAGCTCACCGTTCATGTTGACCAGCGCGCCGCCGGAGTTACCGGGATTGATCGCGGCATCGGTCTGGATGGCGTCGAGCACGGTGTTCTGGTTCTTGGCATCGCCGCCGGCGGCCACCGGCCGGTTCAACGCACTGACGATGCCGGTGGTGACGGTGCCCTCCAGTCCGAGTGGCGAGCCGATCGCCACCACGTCCTGGCCCACCCGCAGATTCTCCGAGGAGCCCACCGTGATCGGGGTGAGGCCGGACACGCCCTGTGCGCGCACGACCGCGATATCGCTGCTGGGATCGGTCCCGACGACGCTGTACGTCGCGGTCCGGCCGTCGGCGAAGGTCACCTTGGTCTGTGCGGCACCACCGGCGGACGGCGCCCCGGGTGCGGAGGGGCCCCCTGGACCCGCGCCGGCCACCACATGGTTGTTGGTGAGGATCAGCCCGTCGGTGCTCAAGATGATGCCTGAGCCCTCCTCGGACGCCCGGCCCATATCGGTCTCCAGCTTGACGACGCTGGGCACCACCTTGGCGGCGACCTGCTCGACGGAGCCCACCGGCAGGTTGGCGGCCGGGACACCCGGGGTGGCGCCACCGAAAGAGGTGGTGGCCGTGGTCCGGTCCGGCTGGGCCAAGACGGCCACCCCGCCGCCGACTCCGGCCGACACCACCGCGACGGCGATCGCTCCGGCGACCAAAGCACCTGTGCGCGAACGCTTTTCCGGACGACGTCCGGGCACCGGACCCGGCCCTCCGGCGGGTCGATACGGGTCGTACTGAGGCTGCGGCGGGTGCTGTTGACGGGGTTGCTGCGCGTATCGCCAGTCGTACGACTGCTGGTAGCCGGTTTGCGGAACACCGTGCGGCGGGGAGTACCCGGCCCCCGGTTCATACCCGCCGGGGCGCTGCGGGGGCGTGTACCTGGGGTGGTTCGTCATGTGGCTCCGCGTTCTTTCTGTCGAGATCCTGTTACCTGGTCAACGCATCCGTCACGTACACAGTGCCCACTTGGGCTGAGAATCCACTTAGAGAACGTCCAGGACAACACGAAGAGATCCCCCTCGCGTCTCAGATCACACCCCGATGCGCCGCAGTACCCTCAGGCCGAGCGTCAATTATTCTCCGCGCCGGCCACCGCACCGTCCACTGAATTGACGGCGCGTGTCGCGGCGGGCATGTCGACAGTGCTTTCGGGGATCGCCCGCCGACCCGGCAGCAGTACCCGGATCGAGGTGCCCGGCGGGTCGCCACCCGGCACGGTGTCCTCGACCCGAAGAGTCCCACCGTGTTTGAGCACCACCTGTTTGACGATCGCCAGGCCGAGACCGGAGCCGGGCATGGCCCGGGCCGACGTCGACCGGTAGAACCGTTCGAAGACCAGGTCACGCTCCTCGGGCGGAATGCCCGGCCCGCGATCGGCCACCACCAGTTCCGCGTGCACGGCGTCGCGCTGCTGGAGCCGTACCGACACCCGGCCGCCGGGCGGACTCCATTTCGCTGCGTTGTCCAGCAAATTGAGCACTGCCCTGGACAGCCCCGCGGCATCGCCGTAGACCTGCCACGAGATGACGTCGGCGTCGAACTCGATATCGCCGCGGCGGCGGCGCACCCGCTCCAACGAGCGTTCCACCACCTCGGAGATGTCCACCGCCTCGTGGATGACGACACCGGCGTCGTCCCGGCTGAGGTCCACCAAATCGCCCACCAGGGTGGACAATTCGCCGATCTGAGCGACCACGTCGGCTTGCAGGCCGGCCATCTCGTCGTCGGGTAGCCGGGGCGCCCCCGGCGCCATGGAGGCGATCAGCAGCTCGACGTTGGTACGCAGCGAAGTCAGCGGCGTGCGCAGTTCGTGTCCGGCATCGGTGACGAGTCTGGCCTGGCGTTCCCTGGATTCGGCCAGGGCGCGCAGCATCATGTTGAAAGCCTCGGTGAGCCGGGCGAGTTCGTCGGTGCCCACCACCGGGATCGGCCGCAGGTCGTCGGTGCGAGCCACCCGTTCGGCGGCCTGGGTCAGCCTGCCCACCGGACGCAGGCCGGCGCGGGCCACCATCCCGCCGGCGATGGCGGCCACCGCCATCCCCGCGCCGCCCACGATGGCCAGCACTGTGCCCAGCCGTTTGAGCAGTGCCAGCGTCGGCGCGAGACTCTTGGAGATCAGCAGCGAGTTACCGTCGGCGAGATGGACGGCCAGCACCCGCTGGTTGTTGACGGTGCGCAGCGACATGAGCAGCTCGCCCTGCACCACCGCCTTCTCGGGCGCGCCCAGTGGCAGCGTCTGGCCCTGCTGATTGGCCGTGTAGATATAGCGGCCGGGGCTGACCAGCATGGCGTTCACATCCGAATAGGCGGTGCCCTCGATGGCCTTACCCGGATCCGCGGCCAGCGACCCGCTCTCGATGAGCAGCTGGGCCCGGCTGTGCAGCTGATTGTCGATATCGGCGAACACCGAACGCGACACCACCACGTAGACGGCGACGGCCATCAGGACCACGACCATGGCCACCATCGACATCGCCAGCAGCATCACCCGCCAGCGCAGCGAGACCGAACTGACATTGCGAACCGTGCTGTAACGACGATGAGGCGCTTTCACGGCGTTCATCCGACCGGGCATCAGGGTGGCGTTTCACGCAGCACATAACCCACCCCGCGCACGGTGTGGATCAGCCGCGGTTCTCCTTCGGCCTCGGTCTTGCGCCGTAGGTATCCGACATACACCTCGAGAGCATTGCCCGATGTCGGGAAATCGAATCCCCACACCTCTTCGAGAATGCGGCTGCGGGTGAGCACCCGGCGCGGATTGGCGATCAGCATCTCCAGCAAGGAGAACTCGGTGCGGGTGAGGCTGATGGACCGCTCACCGCGGGTGACCTCGCGGGTGACGGGATCCAGGCTCAGATCCGAGAAGGTCAGTGCGCGGGATTCGCTGCTGTCGTCGGGCACCCGGCGCCGGAGCAGCGCCCGCATCCGGGCCAGCAGCTCCTCGAGCGCGAACGGCTTGGGCAGGTAGTCATCGGCGCCCGCATCGAGGCCGGCCACCCGTTCGGATACCGAATCACGGGCGGTCAGCACCAGGATCGGCAGATCGTCACCGGTGCTCCGAAGATGCCGGCAGACCTCCAGGCCATCGAGCCTCGGCATCATGACATCCAGGACCAGGGCGTCCGGACGGTCACTGGAAATCAGATCCAGTGCCTCGACACCATCCTGGGCCAACTCGACCGAGTACCCGTTGAAAGAGAGCGACCGGCGCAGTGATTCGCGCACCGCGCGATCGTCGTCAACGACAAGAATGCGCACTGCCACAGTGTCACCCGCGCGTCTGAGAGCGACCTGAGAGGCGCGCCGGAGACGTGTCTGTCGGACGCTTACTTGCGGTCGAGGTCAACGAGGCCGAGACGGGCAGCCTTGAGCAGGCGACGCGGCACCTTGTGCTGCTGACCGGCGACATTGACGTTGACCAGGCCGGTGGCCTCGGTCTTCCACTGCGCGCGGCGGCTACGGGTGTTCGAGCGCGACATCCGGCGCTTGGGCACAGCCATGATCGAGATCTCCTCTTGAGGGGGCACCGACGCGCAGAGCACAGCGGCGGCAATTGGCATCCAGGATAGCCCGGGCCGCCGGTTGCCTCCAAACCGCTGGACGGTCGGCGGTCACCGGACGCCGTTTCCTCGCGCAATCGGCCCACCACGCGACACCTCGTCGCCGAGACTGAACCCAGGGCGACGCCGGCTTCCGGATCGATGCCTCGCTTCAGGCTCGGGTCCACCCGACCCCTTGACTCGAGACCGGCGGTACCCATTAACCTACCGGTTGGTTGGTCGCGGTCAGATCGCGTCCAGTTCGAGGGAGAATGCGTGACGCCTGCAGCTGGTGCGGTCCGGATCGGCAACTGTTCGGGCTTCTACGGCGATCGCCTCGCGGCGATGCGGGAGATGCTCAGCGGCGGTGAGCTGGATTTTCTGACCGGCGACTATCTCGCCGAACTCACCATGCTCATCCTGGCGCGCGACCGCGCGAAGAACCCCGGGCTGGGCTACGCCAAGACCTTCCTGCGTCAGCTCGAAGACTGCCTGGGCATCGCGCTCGACCGGGGCGTGAAGATCGTGGCCAACGCGGGCGGCCTGAACCCCGCGGCTCTGGCCACCGCGGTGCGCGAACTCGCCGACCGCCTGGGCCTGACCGTCAACGTCGCCCATGTGGAAGGTGACGACCTCGTCGGGCGCGCCGAGGAACTGGGGTTCGGGAATGTGCTCGCCGCCAACGCCTACCTCGGCGCGTGGGGCATCGTCGACTGCCTGAACGCCGGCGCCGACATCGTGGTGACCGGCCGCGTCACCGACGCCTCGGTGATCGTCGGGCCGGCCGCAGCACATCACGGCTGGAGCAGGACCGACTACGACGCGCTGGCCGGTGCCGTCGCCGCGGGCCACATCATCGAATGCGGCACGCAGGCCACCGGCGGCAACTTCTCCTTCTTCACGGAGATCCCGGCGACCGACGGGGTGTTCCGGCCCGGCTTCCCGCTGGCCGAGATCGCCGCCGACGGATCCTCGATCATCACCAAACACGCCGGGACCGGCGGCCTGGTCAGCCCGGATACCGTCACCGCGCAACTGCTCTACGAGATCACCGGTGCGCGGTACGCCAACCCGGACGTGACGCTGCGGATGGATTCGATATCGCTGTCCCCCGACGGGCCGGACCGGGTACGGGTGGACGGCGTGCGCGGCGAGGCACCGCCACCGACGCTGAAGGTGTCGCTCAACAGCATCGGCGGGTTCCGCAACGCGACGTCGTTCGTGCTCACCGGCCTGGACATCGAGGCCAAGGCCGAATTGCTGCAGCGCCAGCTGGAGAGCAGTCTCACGAAGCGACCGGCCGAACTGGAATGGACCCTGGCCCGTACCGACCATCCCGATGCCGACACCGAAGAAGCCGCCAGCGCCCTGCTGCACTGCGCGGTCCGCGACCCCGATCCCGCCACGGTGGGCCGCCAGTTCTCTTCGGCCGCAGTCGAACTCGCACTGGCCAGCTACCCCGGCTTCACCTCGACCGCACCCCCCGGGGAAGGTCAGGTGTACGGCGTGTTCACCCCTGGCTACGTCGACGCCGGGCTGGTGCCACATATCGCGGTGCACGCCGACGGCAACCGGGTCGATATCCCCGCCGCCACCGAGACGCTGGTACTTGCCCCCGCCGACGAACCTCCCTCGCCGCCACCACCTGCCGATGGGCCGACGGTGCGGGCCCCGCTGGGCCGCGTCGCGGGTGCCCGCAGCGGCGACAAGGGCGGATCGGCGAACGTCGGCGTGTGGGTGCGCACCGACCCGCAGTGGCAGTGGCTGGCGCACACCCTGACGGTGGACAAGCTGCGCGAATTGCTGCCGGAGACTGCCGAACTGGAGGTCACCCGGTACGTGCTGCCCAATCTGCGCGCACTCAACTTCGTCATCGACGGCATCCTGGGCAAGGGTGTCGCCTATCAAGCCCGGTTCGACCCGCAGGCCAAGGGCCTCGGCGAATGGTTGCGATCCCGCTGTCTCGACATCCCGGAAAGGCTGCTGTGACCGACATCTGGCACACCCCAGAACGCGACGAGCTCCGAAAGACGGTGCGCACCTTCGCCGAACGCGAAATCCTGCCCAACGCCTCGGCGTGGGAACGCGACGGTGAGCTGCCGC
Organism: Mycolicibacterium fluoranthenivorans; assembly: GCF_011758805.1. Lineage (NCBI taxonomy): Bacteria > Bacillati > Actinomycetota > Actinomycetes > Mycobacteriales > Mycobacteriaceae > Mycobacterium > Mycolicibacterium fluoranthenivorans. Next base: position 129,492 of record NZ_JAANOW010000005.1, read on the forward strand.
GCGATCTGCACCTCAAGGCCGGCGCCGCGGGACTGCTCGGCGCCGGCATGCCCGAATCGGTGGGTGGTGGGGGTGGCGACGGCGCCGACGCCGTCGTCATCTGCGAGGAGATGCACCAGGCCGGCGCCCCCGGCGGCGTGTTCGCCTCCCTGTTCACCTGCGGGATCGCGGTGCCGCACATGATCGCCTCGGGCGACCAGCGGCTGATCGACACCTACGTGCGACCCACCTTGCAGGGCAACCTGATCGGCTCGCTGGCCATCACCGAGCCCGGCGGTGGCTCCGATGTCGGGCACCTCACCACCAAAGCTGTCCGCGACGGCGACCATTACGTCGTCAACGGCGCCAAGACCTACATCACCTCGGGCGTGCGAGCCGACTACGTGGTGACCGCCGTGCGCACCGGCGGCCCGGGCGCGGCCGGGGTGTCCCTGATCGTGGTCGACAAGGGCACACCGGGATTCGAGGTCAGCCGCAAGCTGGACAAGATGGGCTGGCGCTCCAGCGATACCGCCGAGCTGTCCTACACCGATGTGCGGGTCCCCATCACCAATCTGGTGGGCGTGGAGAACACCGGCTTCCTGCAGATCGCGGGCGCATTCGTGTCCGAACGGGTCGGTCTTGCCGCCCAAGCCTATTCGAGTGCGCAGCGGTGCCTCGACCTCACCGTCGACTGGTGCCGCAACCGCGAGACGTTCGGTAGGCCACTCATCACCCGCCAGGCCGTGCAGAACACGCTGGCCGAGATGGCGCGCCGGATCGATGTGGCCCGGGTGTACACGCGCCGGCTGGTGGAGCGGCAACTGAACGGGGATGACAACCTGATCACCGAGGTGTGCTTCGCCAAGAACACCGCCGTGGAGGCCGGCGAGTGGGTGGCCAACCAGGCCGTCCAGTTGTTCGGCGGCATGGGCTATATGGCCGAGTCCGAGGTGGAGCGGCAATACCGCGATATGCGGATCCTCGGCATCGGCGGGGGTACCACGGAGATCCTCACCGCACTGGCCGCCAAGACGTTGGGGTATCAGGCATGACCACACTGAAATCCACCCTGGACCCGCGCTCGCCCGCGTACGCCGAGGCGGCCGAGGCGATGACGGCCAAGCTCGCCGAGCTCGACACCGAGCACGCCAAGGCGCTCGCCGGCGGCGGGGAGAAATACGTCGACCGCCATCATGCCCGGGGCAAGCTGACCGCGCGGGAACGGGTCGAACTGTTGGTGGATCCGGATTCGCCGTTCCTGGAACTGAGCCCGCTCGCGGCGTGGGGCAGCGATTTCGCCGTCGGCGCCAGCGTGGTGACCGGGATCGGCGCGGTAGAAGGCGTCGAATGCCTGATCGTCGCCAACGACCCGACGGTCAAGGGCGGCACCACCAATCCGTGGACGTTGAAAAAGATGCTGCGGGCCAACCAGATCGCGCTGGAGAACCGGCTCCCACTGATTTCCCTGGTCGAATCCGGCGGGGCCGACCTGCCCACCCAGAAGGAGATCTTCATCCCCGGCGGCCGGGGTTTCCGGGATCTGACCAGGTTGTCCGCCGCCGGCATTCCCACCATCGCGCTGGTCTTCGGCAACTCCACCGCCGGCGGCGCCTACATCCCCGGCATGTCCGACCACGTCGTGATGATCAAGGAACGCTCCAAGGTGTTCCTGGCCGGTCCGCCGCTGGTGAAGATGGCCACCGGCGAGGAGTCCGACGACGAATCCCTCGGCGGCGCCGAGATGCACGCCCGCACTTCCGGTCTGGGTGATTACCTGGCCATCGACGAACTCGACGCCATCCGGATCGGGCGGCGCATCGTGGCGCGGCTGAACTGGCGCAAACAAGGCCCCGCACCCGCCCCGGTGGTCGAACCACGCTTCGACGCGGAGGAGCTGATCGGCCTGGTCGGCGCCGACCTGCGCATCCCGTTCGATCCGCGCGATGTGATCGCCCGGATCGTGGACGACTCCGATTTCGACGAGTTCAAACCGCTGTACGGTTCCTCGCTGGTGACGGGGTGGGCCCGGCTGTACGGCTACCCGGTCGGCATCCTGGCCAATGCGCGGGGCGTGCTGTTCAGCGAGGAATCCCAGAAGGCCACCCAGTTCATCCAGCTCGCCAACCGCGCCGACACCCCGTTGCTGTTCCTGCACAACACCACCGGCTACATGGTGGGCAAGCAGTACGAAGAGGGCGGCATGATCAAACACGGTTCGATGATGATCAACGCGGTCTCCAACTCGACCGTGCCGCACATCTCGTTGCTGATCGGAGCGTCCTACGGCGCGGGCCATTACGGCATGTGCGGGCGGGCCTATGATCCGCGGTTCCTGTTCGCCTGGCCCAGCGCTAAATCCGCGGTGATGGGCGGTACCCAGCTGGCCGGTGTGCTCTCCATCGTCAGCCGGGCCGCCGCCGAGGCCCGCGGACAGACGGTCGACGAGGACGCCGATGCGGCTCTGCGGGCCGCGGTGGAGGCACAGATCGAGGCCGAATCACTGCCGGCCTTCCTGTCCGGCCGGCTCTACGACGACGGCGTGATCGATCCCCGCGACACCCGCACCGTGTTGGGAATGTGCCTGTCCGCCATCGCCAGTGGCCCGATCGAGGGGACGTCGAACTTCGGCGTCTTCAGGATGTAGTGATGAGCGCTTGCGCGAAGAACAGAAAGCACGGCACATGATCACCAAAGTTCTCGTTGCCAACCGCGGTGAGATCGCGCGCCGTGTCTTCACCACCTGCCGTCGGCTCGGTATCGGCACCGTCGCGGTGTACACCGACCCCGACGCCGGCTCAGCGCATGTGGCCGAAGCCGACACCCGGGTACGTCTGGACGGCCGCAACGGCTACCTGGACAGCGCCCAGTTGATCGCCGCAGCGCAGGTATCCGGTGCCGACGCGATCCACCCCGGCTACGGATTCCTCTCGGAGAACCCCGACTTCGCGGACGCCGTCGAGCAGGCCGGGCTGATCTGGATCGGCCCGCCGGTGCCCGCGGTACAGGCCATGGGTTCCAAGATCGAGGCCAAGAAGCTGATGTCCGCCGCCGGCGTGCCGGTGCTGACCGAATTGCACCCGGACACCGTCACCGCCGACCAGCTCCCGGTGCTGATCAAGGCCTCCGCCGGTGGCGGTGGCCGCGGGATGCGGGTGGTGCGCGAGTTGTCGGCGTTGCCCGCCGAGGTGGCCGCGGCCCAGCGGGAGGCGCAATCGGCGTTCGGCGACCCGACGGTGTTCTGCGAGCGCTACCTGGCCGCCGGGCACCACATCGAGGTGCAGGTGATGGCCGACGCGCACGGCACCGTGTGGGCGGTCGGGGAACGCGAATGCTCCATCCAGCGCCGCCATCAGAAGGTCATCGAGGAGGCACCGTCACCGCTGGTGGAACGCACGCCCGGGATGCGCGACAAGCTCTACGAAGCGGCCCGGTTGGCCGCCGGCGCGATCGGATACACCGGCGCCGGCACCGTCGAGTTCATGGCCGACCACCGGGGCGACTTCTTCTTCCTGGAGATGAACACCCGCCTGCAGGTCGAGCATCCGGTGACCGAGGAGACCACCGGCCTGGACCTGGTCGAACTGCAGATCGACGTCGCCGACGGGCGCCGCCTCGACCCGGATCCCCCTGCCGCCCATGGCCATTCGATCGAGGCCCGGCTGTACGCCGAGGATCCGGCCGAGAATTGGCAGCCACAGGCCGGCCCGGTGTACCGGTTCGGCGTCCCCGCCGCCCGCACGCAGTTCAGCCCGCTGGGCGGGCGCAGCGGGGTGCGGGTGGACTCCGGCATCGTCGACGGCTCGGTGGTCTCGGTGTTCTACGACCCGATGCTGGCCAAGGTCATCTCGTACGCACCGACCCGCGACCGCGCCGCAGCAATCCTGGCCGACGCCCTGGCCCGCACCCAGCTGCACGGCATCAGGACCAACCGCGATCTGCTGGTCAATGTGCTGCGGCACCGGGCATTCCGCGACGGCGATACCGATACCGCGTTCTTCGACACCTACGGCCTTTCCGAGTTGGCGACGGCGCCCGCCACGGCGACCGTCCCGTCCACGGTGGCTGCCGCACTGGCCGAGGCCGCATATAACCGCTCCACGGCAACGGTTTTCGCGCCGTCGCCGAGCGGCTGGCGCAATCTCGCGTCGGGCTACCAGACCCGCGGGTATCGGGATACCGGTGGCACCGAGCACGTGGTTCGCTACCGGTTCACCCGGACCGGGGCCGAGCTTCCCGACCACGCCGGGCTGTCCGTCGTCACCGCGACACCGGACCGGGTGGTGCTGGCCGTCGACGGGGTGGAGCTGCCGTTCGACGTGGCCCGCTACGGAGACGAGGTCTTCGTCGATTCCCCGCTGGGCGCCGCGCGACTGACGGTGCTGCCGCGGTTCCCGGACCCGGACGCCGCGGTCGCGCACGGCTCACTGCTGGCCCCCATGCCCGGGTCGGTGGTGCGCGTCGGCGCCGCCGTCGGCGACACCGTCACGGCGGGCCAACCCCTGATCTGGCTGGAGGCCATGAAGATGGAACACACCATCGCCAGCCCGCATGCCGGCGTGCTCGCCGAACTCCACGTCGCGACCGGCCAGCAGGTCGACGTCGGCGCCGTACTTGCCCGTGTAGACACCCCCGAAGGAGAACAACCGTGAACTTCATCGAAACCGAGGAACAGCGGGCGCTGCGCGACGCCGTCAAGGCGATGGCCGCCAACTACGGCCAGGACTACTACCTGGAAAAGGCCCGGGCGGGCCAGCACACCACCGAATTGTGGAGTGAAGCAGGAAAACTCGGCTTCATCGGGGTGAACCTCCCCGAGGAGTACGGCGGCGGCGGCGCGGGCATGTACGAGCTGAGCCTGGTCATGGAGGAGATGTCGGCGGCCGGGTCGGCACTGCTGATGATGGTGGTCTCCCCCGCCATCAACGGCACCATCATCTCCAAGTTCGGCACCGAGGAACAGAAGAAACGCTGGATCCCGGGCATCGCCGACGGCTCGATCACCATGGCCTTCGCGATCACCGAACCCGACGCCGGGTCCAACAGCCACCGCATCACCACCACGGCGCGCCGCGACGGCAGCGACTGGATCCTGTCGGGACAGAAGGTCTACATCTCAGGTGTCGACCAGGCGCAGGCCGTGCTGGTGGTGGGACGCACCGAAGACCACAAGACCGGCAACCTCAAGCCGGCCCTGTTCGTGGTGCCGACCGACACCCCCGGGCTGCACTGGACCAAGATCGAGATGGAGATCGTCAGCCCTGAGTTCCAGTTCCAGGTGTTCCTCGACGACGTCCGGTTGCCCGCCGATGCGCTGGTCGGCTCCGAGGACGCGGCCATTGCCCAGCTGTTCGCCGGGCTCAATCCCGAACGCATCATGGGTGCGGCCAGCGCGATCGGCATGGGACGCTTCGCCATCAACAAGGCCACCGAGTACGTCAAGACCCGCCAGGTCTGGAAGACGCCCATCGGTGCGCATCAGGGCATTTCACATCCCTTGGCGCAGAACCACATCGAGATCGAACTCGCCAAGCTGATGATGCAGAAGGCCGCCTCGCTGTATGACAGCGGTGACGATTTCGGGGCCGCCGAGGCGGCGAACATGGCCAAGTACGCCGCGGGTGAGGCGTCGGTGCGGGCGGTCGACCAAGCCGTGCAATCCCTCGGCGGCAACGGGTTGACCAAGGAGTACGGCATCGCGTCGGTACTGACCGCCTCGCGGCTGGCCCGCATCGCCCCGGTCAGCCGGGAGATGATCCTGAACTTCGTCGCCCAGACGTCGCTCGGCCTGCCGCGGTCGTACTGATGTCCGGCACACTCGTCCGCTACGACGTCGACGACGCCGTCGCGAGGCTCACGCTGGATTCACCGCACAACCACAACGCCCTGTCCACCGCACTGGTGAGCCAGCTGCGGGATGGGCTGGCACAAGCGGCCGCCGCACCCGGGATACGCGCCGTCGTGCTCGGGCACACCGGTAAGACATTCTGTGCGGGCGCCGACCTGAGTGAGGCCACCGGCCGGGACCCGGGTGACCTCGCCGTGGATCGGGCCCGCGAGATGGCGGTGGTGCTCCGCTCGATCCTGGAGTTGCCGATCCCGGTCGTTGCGGCGGTCGACGGGCATGTCCGCGCCGGCGGTATGGGCTTGATCGGTGCGTGCGATATCGCGGTGGCGGGGCCGGCCAGCACGTTCGCCCTGACCGAAGCCCGGATCGGGGTGGCGCCATCGATCATCTCGTTGACCCTGTTGCCGAAGTTGACCGCTCGCGCGGCGGGCCGCTACTTCGTCACGGGTGAGAAGTTCGGTTCCGCCGAGGCCGCCGCCATCGGGCTCATCAGCATCGCCGCCGACGATGTCAGTGCCGCCGTGGCAGCCCTCACCGATGAGATCGCCAAGGGTTCGCCGCAGGGGCTGGCAGCCTCAAAAGCCCTGACCACGGCCAGCATCCTGGCCGATTTCGACACGCACGCCGACGGCCTGGCGGTGCAGTCGGCACGGCTCTTCGTCTCCGACGAGGCACGCGAAGGCATGCTCGCCTTTCTGCAGAAGCGCACCCCGAACTGGCCGAAATAAACCAGGCCAGGGCGATACAGCAAACATCGCTGAGCCGGACAATATTTGGCTGACGGTATTGCATGTACCGCCATTGGCCGTAGGCTCATCTCTGATGAGCGCCTGCGCGAAGAACAGATGGCCCCGATGAGCACTTCAGCGCCGCGGAGCGGATCGATGCGGGCTGCCGACACCGACCGGATCCAGGTTGCGCAGTTGCTCACCGATGCCGCCGCGCAGGGCCGCCTGTCGCTGGAGGAGTACGAGACCCGGCTGGCGAAGGCGTATGCCGCGCAGACATGTGCCGAACTGGACCGCCTCAGCGCCGACCTCCCCGGGGGCAGCGCGACCGGCAAGGGTATCTGTCGTCCGGCGCCGTCGACGCTGTTGCTGGCCATCATGAGCGGCTACGAACGCCGCGGTCGCTGGAACGTGCCCAAGAAGCTGACCACCTTCGCCCTGTTCGGCGGCGGCGTGGTCGACCTGCGCTACGCCGACTTCACCACCGCCGATGTGGAGATCCGCAGTTACTCGATCTTCGGTGGGCAGACCATCCTGGTGCCACCGGAGGTCAATGTCGACATCGCCGGCGTCGGCGTGATGGGCAGCTTCGACCACAACATCGCGGGCAGCGGGACACCCGGCGGTCCCCGGGTGCGAGTCCGTGGTTTCTCGCTGTGGGGCTCCGTCGGTGTGAAACGCAAGAAGCGGCGCAGCCCGAGTTCCGAATCTGACGGCTGAGCTACCGGCGATCCGGCGTCACCGACGCCGTGAGGTCAGGTAGTCGCCGACCACCGCGGCACCGAGTCCGTCCAGATCCGGGACGACCACCCGGCCCTGCACGCGGCGCGCAACCTGATCGATGAACCGTGCCAGTCCGGGATCGTTGCCGAGCCGGAAGATGGTCACCTGCGCACCGAGCCGGGCCACCTCGTCGAAACCCTTGACCGTGAACGCGATGGTGCGCGGGTGCGGCGGGTAATCAAAGAAAACGGCAGAACTTCCTTCTACGCTGCCGTAGTCCTCCAGGTGCGCGGTGGGTTCGCCGTCGGTGACGATCATGATGACCGGCTGCGCGTTCGGATGCCGGCGCAGGTGCCGAGTCGCCAGCGCCAGCGCGTGGTGCAGGTTGGTGCCCTGCTCGTAGACACCTTCCAGCCCGGTGAGTTCGGCCGCACTCACCGTGCGGGCATACCGTCCGAACGCGATGATCTGCAGATCGTCGGACCGGAACCGGGTGCTCACCAGATGATTCAGCGCCAACGCGGTGCGCTTCATCGGTAACCACCGATTCTCCATCACCATCGAGAAGCTGGTGTCCACCAACAGCGCCACGCAGGCCTGCGTGCGGGTCTCGGTTTCGGACACCTCGACATCGTCGACCGTGATGCGCAGGGGACCTTCGGCAGTGGTTCCGGCCGTGCGCAGCACGGCATTGGTCAACGTCCTTGTCACGTTCCAGGGTTCGGTATCGCCGAACTCCCACGGCCGCGTCGCCCCGGTCAACTCCCCCGCCGCGCCGGCGCGCTGGGTCTGGCGTTCCCCGCTGCGCCCGGACAACTGGCGCGCCACATCGCGCAGGGCGGTCTGGCCCAGCTGACGCATGGCCTTCGGTGAGAGCCGCCACTTTCCGTCCGACCCACGGTCCAGGAAGCCCTGATTCATCAGTGCGCGCTCCAGATCGGCGAGCGTGCGGGCATTGACCGCCGCGTCCTCGCCGAGCTGACGGGCCAGGGCGTCCAGGTCGACGTCTTCCATCGTCGCGCCCGCATAGCTCTGCGAGAGCTGCTCGGCCAGCTGCTCCAGTTCGGCGATATCGGCCAGCGCCTGGGCGCCCTCCCCCATACCCAGCGGGTCGCCGCCGGAGAACTCCTGTGAGCCCGTCCAGTCCTCGCCGGGCCGCGCTGCCTGCAGGTGCGAGTCCAACCGGTCCAGCGCATTCATCAGCGACGGCGATCCGAAAGCCTGCTGCGCCAGGGCATCCAGCTCTGCACGCTGCTCCGCGGACAGACTGTTGCGGAAGCGCTGGGCTGCCGCGGCGCGCTTGGCCAGCGAGTCGATCAGCTCCTCCACATTGCGCGGGTTCTCGGGGAAGTGCTGACCGTGCTTGGCCATGAAGTCCTGAAAATCCTGCTCGGAATCCTGCCCTTTGGCGTGTTTGTCGAGCAGGTTGTTGAGGTCGTCGAGCATCTCGTTGACGGCCCGGCGGTCCTCGTCGGTGGCATTCTCCAGCGCTTGCTTCATCCCGGCGAAACGCTGATCGAGCATCTCGCGGCCGAGCAGATCCCGGATCTGCTCGTACTTCTGCCGCGCCTCCGATGAGCGCCAGTCATAGTCTGCGAGTTCCCGCACCGCCTTGGCCGGCGACGGCGACAGGGCCTCCATCTGCAGCTCGCCGAAGCGGGCGTCGTCATCGAGGGCACGGGCCAGTTCCTTGCGTTCGGCCAGCACCGCCTCGTCGAGCAACTTCTTGATGTCCTGCAGGGTGCCGTCGAGGTTGTTGCGCTGCAACAATTCCCGGCGCTTGCGGTTGGCTTCGGCGGCAAGCTTGTCCGCGCCCGTCATATTGCGGGTGCCGCGGCGCAGCAGTTCGGACAGGGCGCGCCGCGGCGAGCTGCCCTCCATGACGTCCTGGCCGATCTGTTCGAGTGCCTCCCGAAGGTCGACCGGTGGCGCCAGGGGGTCCGGGCCGCCGGTGTACGGCGAATAACGCGAGAGGTGTTTATCCATATACGGTTTCGCCCTCACCTGAGGTCTTGTCGATCCGCTTCGCCAGGTACAGCGCTTCCAGGGCCAGTTCCACCGCGGCGGCGCGTTCCCCGTCGGTGCTCGCCCCGAGCCGTTCGGCGATCGCATCCAGTACGGGCAGATCCGGCAGAGCCGCCAGCACATCCTTGGCACTGACCCGTTCCCCGGTGGTGACCGGGGAGCCCCCCTCGATCGCGGAGACCAACGGGCCGACGTCGATACCGCCGAGCGCACGCGACGCGGTGTCGGCGGTCGCCCGCCGCAACAGGTGCTCCAGCACCACCTGCTCCCGGCCCTCTTCGCCGGATTCGAATTCGAGTTTGCCGCGCAGCACGTCGATCACCGTGCCGAGGTCGACCACGCGGGCCACCGGCTCCTGCTCGCCGAGGATCGCGCCGCGGTGTCGTGCGGAGGCGGCGACCGTTTCGGCCGCGGCGATCGCAAACCGGGCCGACACACCCGAACGCTGGTCGATGGCGGTGGATTCACGCAGTGAGCGGGCGAAGCGGGCGACGATCTGCAGCAGATAGTCCGGCACCGGCGCACTCAGGTGCGCCTCCTGCTTGATGACGGCCACCTCCGCTTCCAGCTCCAGCGGATAGTGGGTGCGGATCTCGGCGCCGAACCGGTCCTTGAGCGGGGTGATGATGCGGCCGCGGTTGGTGTAGTCCTCGGGATTGGCGCTGGCCACGACGAGGACGTCCAGCGGCAGCCGCAGTGTGTAGCCGCGGACCTGGATGTCGCGCTCCTCCATCACATTGAGCATCGACACCTGGATGCGCTCGGCGAGGTCGGGTAGTTCGTTGACGGCGACGATGCCGCGATGGGCGCGCGGGATGAGGCCGTAGGCGATGGTCTCCGGGTCACCGAGGCTGCGGCCCTCGGCCACCTTGATGGGGTCGATATCGCCGACCAGGTCGGCGACGCTGGTGTCGGGGGTGGCCAGCTTCTCGGTGTAGCGCTCGCTGCGGTGACGCCAGGAGATCGGGAGGTCGTCGCCGACCTCGGCGGCCCGCCGGATCGACTCCGGGGTGATGGGGCTGTACGGGTGCTCACCGAGTTCGGAGCCGGTGATGACGGGCGTCCACTCGTCGAGCAGTCCGGCCAGTGAACGCAGCAGGCGGGTCTTGCCCTGCCCGCGTTCGCCGAGCAGCACGAAATCGTGCCCGGCGATCAGGGCCCGCTCGACCTGCGGCAGCACGGTGTCCTCGAAACCGAACAGACCCGGCCAGATATCGTCGCCGTCAGCGAGGCGAGTCAGCAGATTCTCCCGGATCTCCTGCTTGATTCCACGCTCGACGTGACCCGTTGCGCGCAGCTCGCCGACGGTACGGGGCAGATTGTTAGGTGACGTCACCACTCCACGCTACGACTGCTCCCGGGCAGCGGCATGGCCACCTGTGATTTCCACCGACGAGATACCCGGTACCATGGGTACCGTGAATTTGCTCGAATGGCGCGATCGGCCCGATACCGTGCAGTTCGGCCCGGCATCCAGGCAATCCAAGCTGCTCGGTCTGCTGACCGCAATCTTCGTCCGGCCGGTGCTCGGCGCACTCACCGTCATCGGCCTGATCTTCAACAAGGTGTGGCCGGCCGGGCTGCAACGGGCACACCTCGATGTCGTCGACCGCCCGCTTCGAGTCATCAGGCCCCTGCCCGGTACGGCGGTGACCAAAGAGGCGCTGCCGCACTGCACGGCCGAGTGGCTCGTCGCCCCGAACGCGCGGGACTCCGAGCGCGTCATCGTCTACTTCCACGGGTCCGCCCTGGTCACCCTGGGGCTCAACTCGCACCGGCGGTTCGCCTCCAAGCTGTCGGAGGCCACGGGCGCGCAGGTGTTCAACGTCGGCTACCGGCTGGCCCCACAGGCCAGCATCGACGAGGCCGTCGAAGACGGGTTGGACGCCTACCGGCATGTGCTCGCGCTGGGTTTCTCCCCCGACCGGGTGGTGTTCGCCGGTGATTCGGCCGGCGGTTTGATGGCGGCCGACACTGCGCTCGCCGCGCGGGACGCCGGCCTGCCGGTGCCCGCAGGTCAGGTGCTGCTGTCAGCCCTGACGTCGGCCGATATGCAGCTGAAGTACGAGGCCCTCAAGGAACACATGGACGTGCTGTTCCCGTTCATGACCGTGAAGTTCATCTACGACGTATTCGCCACCGTGAACGGCACGCGGCCGGTACCGGTCATGCCGTCGGAGGCGAACATGAGCGGTCTGGGCCCCTTCCTGTTGCAGATCGGCACCAACGAGATGCTGCGCAATGACACCTTCACGCTCGCCGACCGGCTGCGCGCCGACGGTGTCCCGGTCTGGGTTCAGGTGTGGGACAAGGCCATGCACATGTTCCAGCTGTCGTTCGACGTGAACCCGGACGCGCGACGGGCGGTCGAGGAGATTGCGTCGTTCGTGGAGTATGTGACGATGGCGGCTCGCGACGAGGCGGTGTCCTAGCGTCGAATGGCCAGTTGTGACACGCGTTCTCGACTTTCGCGGGTCATAACTGGCCAACGGGTTATCCACACCTGAGGATCCATCCACAGCCCGGACGTTGTGGCGGGCCGACGCCGGAGATTTGTCTGCCCGCACCGACACCGTGGCGTCATGACGACACGTCCCATTCTCGGCACTGAGGCATTGACAGCCGGCACCGCTACCCGGCGAGGGCTTCGCGGGGAATATCGTCCGGTGTACCGAAATGTCTATCTGCCTGTACAAACCGAGCTGACTGCCGCAACCCGCGCTGAGGCCGCCTGGCTGTGGTCCGGCCGAAAGGCAATCGCCGCAGGACTGTCGGCGGCGGCACTTTATGGCACGCGATGGGTCGACGCCACCGAGCCCGCCGAGTTGTACCGGACCAACGGAAAACCCGTAAGTGGAATCCTCATCCACCGCGACACACTTCTGCCGTGGGAGATCGGCTCCGCATCGGGCATCCCGGCGACCACGCCTGCTCGTACGGCATTCGATCTCGGACGTCGACCTGGCCGCACCCTCGCCGTGATACGCATCGACGCGCTCGCCCAGTCGACCGGGCTGCGAGTCAGCGACATGCAGCCTCTCCTCGAGTGCCACCCTGGCCTACGCGGCATGGTCCAGCTACGCAAAGTGCTCGACCTCGTCGATGGCGGTGCCGAATCGCCGCAGGAAACCAGAACCCGCCTGGTGCTCAACGACGCTGGGTTGCCGCGACCCACGACACAGATCGTGGTTGCGCGCTACCGAATCGATATGGGGTGGGAGGAATTGAAAGTCGGCGTCGAGTACGACGGCGATCAGCACTGGAAAGACCCGGCACAGCATGCCCGTGACATCGACCGGTTGGCCGATCTTGCTGCTCTCGGGTGGCGGATTATTCGCGTCAGCGCACAGATCCTGCGCTACCGCCGGCGCGTCATCCTGGCGCGAACGTGCGCAGCGCTCGCGGAAGCGGGCGCCGATTGGCCAGTTATTGCACGCATTCTCGAATCTGGTGTGCAATAACTGGCCAATCGACTCTAATGGTAAAAGTGCCGCGCCCCGGTCAGGTACAAGGTGATACCGGCCTTGGCCGCAGCCTCGGTCACGACGTCGTCACGCATCGAACCACCGGGATGCACAATCGCTTTCACGCCCGCGTTGGTGAGTGTCTCCAGCCCGTCCGGGAACGGGAAGAAGGCGTCGGACGCGGCGACGGCGCCCTTGACCCGGTCACCGCCACGTTCGACCGCCAGCCGGGCGGCGTCCACTCTGTTGACCTGTCCCATACCCACGCCCACGGTGGCGCCGTCGGACGCGACCACGATGGCGTTCGATTTCACCGCACGGCAGGCGCGCCAGGCGAACACCAGATCTGCCAGCGTCGCGGGATCGGCGGGCGTACCGGTCGCCAGCGTCCAGTTGGCCGGGTTGTCACCTTCGGCGTCCAGCACGTCGCGTTCCTGCAGCAGCAGCCCGCCGCTGATCTGACGGAATTCGACGCTGGACTCCTGCGGTTCGGACGCCACCAGGATGCGGATGTTCTTCTTGCCCGACAGCACTTCCACCGCACCGGGTTCATAGGCCGGGGCGACGATCACCTCGGTGAAGATGTCGGCCACCGTCTGCGCCATCTCCACGCTGACGGTGGTGTTGGTGGCGATCACGCCACCGAAGGCCGAAAGCGGGTCGCACTCATGGGCTTTGCGGTGCGCATCGGCCACCGAGACCGACGAGACCGCGATCCCGCACGGATTGGCGTGCTTGATGATGGCCACACAGGTCTGCTCGTGGTCGAACGCGGCCCGCCACGCGGCATCGGCGTCGGTGTAGTTGTTGTACGACATCTCCTTGCCGTGCAGTTGCTCGGCCTGCGCCAAGCCCGGCCAGCCCGCGTCGTTGCGGTACAGCGCCGCACCCTGGTGCGGATTCTCGCCGTAGCGCAGCACCGCGGCGCGCCGCCAGGTCGCACCGACCCATTGCGGCGGAGCATCCGGCGCGGCGCCCGCTTCCGGTGAGAGCACCGAACCCATCCAGCTGGCCACCGCCACGTCGTACTCGGCGGTGTGCCGGAACGCCAACGACGCCAGACGCTTTCGCTCGGCGAGGGTGAATCCGCCGCCACGCACCGCAACCAGCAGACCCTCGTAGCCGAGCGGGTCGACGACCACGGCCACGCTGGGATGGTTCTTGGCGGCCGCACGCACCATGGACGGGCCGCCGATGTCGATCTGTTCCACGCACTCATCCGGTCCGGCGCCGGAGGACACCGTCTCGCTGAACGGGTACAGGTTGACCACGACGAGTTCGAAGGGGGCGATACCCAGGTCGGCCAGCGCCGACTCGTGCTCGGACTTGCGCAGATCCGCGAGCAGCCCGGCGTGCACCCTCGGGTGCAGGGTCTTCACCCGGCCGTCGAGCACCTCGGGAAACCCGGTGATGTCCTCCACCGGTGTCACCGGAACACCGGCCTCGGCAATCGCTTTCGCGGTCGAGCCGGTGGAGACGATGCTCACACCCGCCTCGTGCAGGCCGCGGGCCAAGGCCCCCAGACCGGTCTTGTCGTACACGCTGATCAACGCGCGCCGGATCGGCCTGCGTCCTTCATCGGTCACCACAGTCTCCTCAACATCCGAAGGTCGCCTTTCGCCCGTTCCAGGTGAGGCCGCGGGTAGCCACCGCGGCGAGCACGTCCACCAGCAGTCGACGTTCGACCACCTTGATGCGTTCGTGCAAAGTCTCTACGTTGTCATCATCGAGCACGGGGACGGCTTCCTGCGCCAGAATCGGCCCGGTGTCCATTCCGGCATCCACGAGGTGCACCGTGGCGCCCGTCACCCGCACGCCGTAGGCCAGTGCCTCGGCCACGCCCTGCGCACCGGGAAAAGACGGCAGCAGCGCCGGATGGGTGTTGACCACACGGCCGGAGAATCGCGAAAGAAACTCGGGTCCAAGAATTTTCATGAATCCCGCGCTGACGACGAGGTCCGGCTCGTGGCCGGCGACCGCTTCGGTCAGCGCGGCGTCCCAGGCGGCTCGGTCGGCATGATCACCCAGCCGCACGGTGAACGACGGCACCCCGGCCCCGGCGGCGATCTCCAGGGCGTGGCACGGCCGGTCGGTGCCCACCGCGACCACCTCACCCGGAAAGTCAGCGGCAGCGGCGGCCAGCAGCGATTCCAGCAGGGAACCCGTCCCCGAGGCCAGTACCACCAGCCGCGACGGTGCAGTCGGGGGCACTCGAAGCGTGGGCTGCACGCCCAGCAGCCTAGTCGGCCTGCTCGCGGGGCTTTTCGACCGGATCCCCGTCGGTGAGGAAGTGCTCTTCAGGATCCAGCAGTGGCGCATCCAGCGGCGGCTCGTCGACCACCTCGACGGACTCGACGGACTCGACCACCTCGGCGTCGATCGGGTCGCCGAGCACGACCACATCGGTGATGGCGTCGTCATCGGCTGCGATCTCGGGTTCCGGTTCGGGCACCGCGACAGGTGTGACCGGTTTCGGCCGGCGCGCCAGACCGCCGGCCATCGCCACGGTCAGACCGCCGATCGAGAAGAACCACAGGAACACCGCGGGCCCGAAGGTGACCTGGTCCACCCCGACCTCGCCGAAGTTGCCCAGCCGGCCGCCGCCGGCGTAGCCGAGCAGCGCCATCACCGCTGCGGCGAGTCCGGCCGCCACCACCAGCTTCGCGGCGGCCGTCGGCAACGGCAGCGGACGCCGCGCACACTGTTGGCCGAGTGCCACCGCCGAGACCGCGGCGACGATCAGCAGAGCGACCCAGATCGGTCCCAGCGGTGGCGTCGGGACGGCCGCCAACACGGGGACCGCCGGAATGTCACCCCCCAGCACGACGAACGAGCTGAAGCTGGCCAGCCCGACATGTGCGGTCGACCCGACCGCCACCGCCGCGGTGCCGACGATGACGTTGGGGATATAGAGCATCGAGAGCAGGGCCAGACTGAACTGGCCGAACATCGAGTCGGTGATCCCGAACAGGTCGTGCATGGTGCCCCAGTGCACCACCAGCGATCCGACCGCGACCACACCGGACAAGCCGAGCAATGCCAGCACCCCGGCGCCGGCGGCGCGCAGCGCATCGGACACCCAACGCGGGATCCAGGGAACGGTCTGCACCTTCCCGGTGAGCAGGACGCCGATGGCCGCACCGATGGCGTGCACCATGAGCACACCGGCGAAGGCACGCCCCGCACTCGGCGTCTGCAGTTCGGTCAGAACCGAGGACGCGTCGTGGATCACCGCCAGGGACAGCGCCGCGATCAACAGCGGACCACCCAGCGCGGAGGCCACCACCCAGCGGATGACGAACCACGACGCCCGGGCCGAGGCGGCCGCGGTGGTGCGCGCGGTACCCCAGACCATCAGCAACACCGGCAGCAACGGCATGACACCGAGCTCGCGGCCGCCGATGGACACCGGCACCTGGTGCACCCCCAGCCACATGCTGGCGATGGCACCGAAGGCGCCCGTCATATCGCTGTTGGCGATGAGCAACTGCAGCAGCGTCACCGCGGCGATGATCCCGAGGGCGACGACCGACGGACCGAAGGCGACCCGTAGCAGGTCACGCGCCTGCCGGGTGCCGACTGATCGGTTCTCCACTAGCTGGGTCGCTCCTCGCGCGCTGGGCCTACGCACGCCGTGTCCACATTGCTCGGGCGCGCGACGCCCAGACTACGACGGCGGCGGCCCAGCTTGCTGTGAGGACGCGGCCGGGGGTTGCTGCTGTGTCGGGACCGCGGTGGTCGGCTCGGACGAGCCCGCTGGTTGGGGCTGGCCGAACGCAGGAAACCCGGTGGGCGGGGTCGGCGGTCCGCTCTGCGGGCCGGGTGCGGGGACGGCGGAGAAGCCACCGGTGTTCGATCCCTGGTAACCGCCGTACTGCGCCGGCGGTGCGTAGCCGGGCCGGCCCTGCTGCGGCGGCGCCTGGGGCGCACCATAAGGCTGACCGGGCTGGCCCGGCTGGCCGTAATACGGCGCACCGTACTGGCCGTAGGACTGCTCGTAACGCGGGCGCGGTTCCGGCGCGGCGATGATTCCGGACTCCAGCAGCAGCGCCGCGATGGCGGCGCTGGCCTGCAGCACGGTGCTGATGATCACCAGGTACAACGCCCAGCCGATCGAGACGCCCCGCGGCGCATTGATCACCTCGCCGAGCACCAGCAGGAACGACAGCAGCGCGATGGCCGCCACCACTCCGGTGGACACCTTCTGTTTGGGCAGCAGACCCACGGCGACGATCAGACCGGCGAGCACCGAGGCGGCGACGGCCAGGCCGATGCCGATGGTGCTTCCGCTGGCGCTGCCGAACTGCGGGAAGTCCGAACTCTTGATGGTCAGCAGCGGGCCGAAGTTGAACGCGTAGGTCGCCAGTCCGAGCACGGTGACCGCGGCGAACAGGTAGACCGGCAACTTGGACGGCCCGGCCGGCTCGGCGACCCTTCCGTACTGCTGGGTCGGAGCACCGTACTGGCTGCTCTGCTGGGCGGGCGGATATCCGGGACTACCGGGTGGGTAGGTCATGACTCTCCTGTGTCAGCGATCTCGACCACCCACGCTAGCGCACCGAGGTGTGAGCGACACCTAAGCCGATACGAGCACCGGAGCATCGATTGTGTCCTGTTCGGATGCTTCGATTTCGCGGACCAGGGGCAGCACGTGCTTGCCGAAGTACTCGATCTCCTCCTGGAAGTGTAGGAAACCGCCGAGAATCAGATCGGCGCCGCGTTTGCGGTACTCGGCGATCCGCTCGGCGATCTGCTCGGGAGTTCCGATCAACTGGGTGCGGAACCCGTCGTTGTACTGAACGAGATCCTCGAACGACGAATCGGCCCACATACCCTTCTTGTCGCCGGTCGAGTTGCCGGCCTGCTGCACCGCCCCGCGGAACGCTTCCACCGCCGGCTTGTTGGCCTTGGCAATGATCTCGCGCAGGGTCTCGCGCGCCTCCTTCTCGGTATCGCGGGCGATGATGAACCCGTTCAGGCCGAACTTCACCTCCCGTCCGGCCTCGCGGGCATGATCGCGCACCTCGACCACCTGCTCGGTAAGGCCCTGGTAGTCCTTACCGTTGGAGAAGTACCAGTCCGCGTAATAGCCGCCGTTACGCCGAGCGGCAGTGGAGTTGCCGCCCTGGAACAGTTCCGGATTCGGACGCTCCGGGGTGTTGAGCGGTTTGGGCTTCAGGGTGAAGTCGTGGATGCGGTAGAAGTCGCCACGGAATTCAACCGGGTCGTCGTTCGTCCAAATGGCCCGCAGCACCTGCAGGAACTCCGCGCTGCGCCGGTAGCGCTCATCGTGCTCCAGCCACGGTTCACCCAGATGGGTGAACTCGTCCTTGAACCAGCCGGAGACGACGTTGACGGCGAACCGTCCGTTCGAGAGGTGATCGGCGGTGGCACCCAGCTTGGCCAGCACCGCCGGCTGCCACAGCCCCGGATGCACCGCCGCGATCACCTTCAACCGCTCGGTGGCCAACAACAACGCCAGGCTGAAGCTTGTCGACTCGTGCTGATACTCCGCGCCGTAGCTGGCCTCGTATCGCACCTGCGACAGCGCGTACTCGAACCCGTTGTTCTCCGCGGTCTGAGCCAGCTTCTTGTTGTACTCGTAGTTCCAGTCGGTGCGCTGCTCAATATCACTGGTCACCAAACCACCGCTGACATTGGGCACCCAATAGGCGAACTTGATGTGATCGGCAATCCGTTCAGTGGTCATGGCGTCTGATTCCATCTCGCCGCGACCACGACGTCACGAGTAATGATCTGCGTGAACCTGAGAATCCACCCCGCGCTTGCGCTGGCAGACTAGAACACGTTCTAATTCTTGCCATGGACTATGGGCTCGTACTCTTCACCAGTGACCGCGGCATCACCCCGGCGGCTGCCGGCAAACTCGCCGACGACCACGGTTTCACCACCTTTTATGTGCCCGAACACACCCATATCCCGATCAAGCGGGAAGCCGCGCACCCGACCACCGGCGACGAGTCCCTGCCCGACGACCGCTACATGCGCACCCTGGATCCGTGGGTCTCCCTCGGTGGGGTGGCGGCCGTGACCGAGCGGGTGCGCCTGTCCACCGCGGTGGCCCTGCCCGTCGAGCACGATCCGATCACGCTGGCCAAGTCGATCGCCACGCTGGACCACCTGTCCGGCGGACGGGTCAGCCTGGGCGTCGGGTTCGGCTGGAACACAGACGAACTCGCCGACCACAAGGTGCCGCCGGGCCGGCGTCGGACGATGCTGCGCGAGTACCTGGAGGCGATGCGCGCGCTGTGGACGCAGGAAGAAGCCGAGTACGACGGCGAGTTCGTCAACTTCGGACCGAGTTGGGCGTGGCCCAAGCCGATGCAGTCACACATCCCGGTGCTGGTCGGCGCCGCGGGCAACGAGAAGAACTTCAAGTGGATCGCGAAGTCGGCCGACGGCTGGATCACCACGCCGCGCGACTTCGACATCGACGCGCCGGTGAAGCTGCTGCAGGACACCTGGGCCGCGGCCGGACGCGACGGGGCACCCCAGATCGTCGCGCTCGACTTCAAGCCGGATGCCGACAAGCTCGCACACTGGCGCGACCTCGGCGTCACCGAGGTGCTGTTCGGCCTGCCCGACAAGCCCGAGGCGGAAGTCGGCGCCTACGTCGAGCGCCTCGCAGGCAAGCTCGCCGCGCTCGTCTAGAGGTTGTCGGAGGCCGCCAGAAGGTATTCCAGCGCCGACTTTTCGGTGGCCCCCGAGCGAACCGGGGCATGGCCGGACTCACAGGATATTCACTGGTTGAGGTCAGACGATGCTCGCATGTCAGTCGCCGCGCTCCCGGACGAACA
Organism: Mycolicibacterium fluoranthenivorans; assembly: GCF_011758805.1. Taxonomy (NCBI): domain Bacteria; kingdom Bacillati; phylum Actinomycetota; class Actinomycetes; order Mycobacteriales; family Mycobacteriaceae; genus Mycobacterium; species Mycolicibacterium fluoranthenivorans. The sequence continues at coordinate 149,077 of NZ_JAANOW010000005.1, forward strand.
CGAGTACGGGCACAAGACCAGTGCCCCCACCCGGCCGGTGCTCGTGGCCGCCCGGAGGTCGCATCCCGGCACGGCCGATGCCGCCCAGGCGCGCCTGTTCGCGGCGCTGCTGGAGGCCGAGATCGCCGAACTCAGTGCTTATGCCATCGCCGCCGAGGCGAAGTGGATGCGCAGCCACCCGGCCAAGGCCAAACGCCCGGACGGCTTGTCCCGCCAGCACGCCCGCGTCGACGAGGCTCGCCGACTGCTGGCCGCGTTGACGGAGCGTTTCCTGCTCAGCTGAGCGAATTCGGATCAGCGGGAATGGAATTCGGCGCCTCAAGCCAGCGTTGCGCGGTTGCCCTTCTCGGTCGGTCGCACCGAGATCCGGGCACCCAGGGGCTCACCCCCGGACAGCAGCGCCACCAGCGCCTCATCCGTGGTGGTGGCCAGGAATCGAGAGCCGTCGGCGTCCAGGCGGCCGACGATGACGCCGGTGTGCGGCGTCCAGTCGTAGCGCACCGTATAGGTCTCGATGGTCGCGGCCCCGTCGGCCTGTTCGGTGACGGCGACGGCCGGAAACGCGGCGACCTCGGCCTGCAGGTCGGCGCTGCGATCGGCCACCCAGTCGGCGGGTTCGGTGGAGTAGATCCCGACCGAGTACTTGCTCGCGATGCCACCGTTGGCGCCCACCAGCGCGAACCGTCCTGGTGTATCGCGCATTTCATTGACCGCCTCGGCGATACCGTGCAGTGAGTAGTTGTTGCCGGGGCCACCGAAGAAGGGCAGCCCGCCCGTCAGCGTCAGGCCGCGCTCGTCCTCGGTGGACAGGCCGACGCCGTCGCAGATGTTGAACACAGGGAACGCGAAGCAGCTGTAGAGGTCGAAGGCCGCGATGCCGTCGATACCGATACCGGCCACCCGCAGTGCCTCGTGCACCGCGAGAATCGAGGCAGGGCTGGCACCCAGGTCGGCCCGCTCGAGCAGCTTCTGCTCTTTCATATCGGCGTGTCCGCGCAAGTACACCCATTTGTCTTCGGGCACACCGAGTTCGCGGGCCGAGCCCACCGACATGATCAGTGCCGCAGCCCCCTGGTTCACCTGATCGCGAGCCACCATCAGCCGCGGATAGGGGTCGCAGATCATCCGGTTGGCGGCCGTGACGGTGGCCAGTTCGTCCACGGAACGCTCCGTCGGCGCCGACGAGTACGGGTTCTTGGCGGCGACTTTGGAGAACGGCGCGAACAGTTCGGCCATCGCCTGCCGGTAGTCCGCGACCGACAGACCCAGCCGGGCCCGCCGCGCGTTCTCCAGCAGCCCGTACTGCACCGGGGCGCCGATCAGGCCGTGTGTGACGGTGTACTCGTCGAAGATGCCGTCATAGCCGTAGCCGCGATCTTCCAGTTGCCCGCCGACGACCTCGGAATGGTCGGGCTTGTCCTCGCGGTCGGCGAAATACCGGAGGCTGGAGGTGTTCTCGGATCCCATCACCAAGACCACATCGGCCTCGCCGGCGGCGATGGCGGCGGCGAACTCGGTGATCAGGTGCTGCGGGCTCTGGCCGCCGATGACCTCGAGGACGGCGCGGGCCGGGTCGGCGCCGATCCGGGCCGCGACCGAGCGTGGGTAGTTGTCCGACTTGCCCAGCGGTGCCGGTGTGCGCCCGGAGATCTCGAACTGGCGGGTTCCGGCGATGATGTCGATGGCCGCGGCGACGGTCGCGGGGTCGGCATCGGTGTTCTCCACGGCAGCCTGCGCGGCCGCGGCGGCCAGGTCCACCGAGGACATCCCGCGGTATCCGGAATCGCCGAGGCGTTCGGTGAACTGCCCTACGCCGACGATGACGGGGGTGCGTGGATCGACCATGACGATTCTCCTGACACGTGTTAATTCGCCAGGCTAATGGAAAACGGGAACACGTTCCAGTTCGTCACCGGTGACATTGCCGACGAACCGGGTATCCCTGGACCATGGCCCGCGGCGAGCACCCACAACGCACCCCGTTCTACGGGGCATGCCTGCTCCTGGCCGCATTCCTGTCCTGTTGGCTGGCAGCCTCCGTGCACATCGCCTGGGTATCGGCCCTGATCTACGCGGCGGCGGCGGCCGCGGCCTGCGTCGGCGTGGTCATGACGCTGCGCGACTACGGCTGAGCAGAGTTTTTACGTCGCCATTGATGTACGCCTACTTCGACGTACATCGCTTTCGACGTATACTCACTGGGTGTCGTGGCCGATTCGTCCGATGTCCCTGGTGGTGGGCGGCGTGGTGCCGCCCGAGAACGTTGTCGGCCGCATCCGGGAGCAGCAGGAGATCCTGACCAGCCTCCCCGACGGCGGTGCCGCGCTGGTGGGCGACCGTAGGCACGGGAAGACCTCCCTCTCCCGCCTGGTGGCCCGCACCGCCCGCGACAGCGGTCTGACGGTGATATCGGTGAGCGCCGAACGGCAGTCGTACGCCGAGTTCATCTCCGCCCTGGCGGGTGAACTCGGCCGCCTCGACACCACGTTGCGCCAGGAGGTCGAGCGCTGGAGGATCGCGTTCGGCACAGGCCCGGTGCGATTCGAGCGGGCCCGCGCCGAAGCCGCGCTCGACGACCTGCTGCAACGCGCGGTGAGCCGCACCCGAGTCGGGCCGCTGGTCCTGTTCATCGACGAGGTCACGGTACTGGCCCGCAACTTGGAGCGCGAAAAGGTAGGTGGCGGTGACGGTTTCCTGCATCTCCTGCGCCGACTGCGGCAGGACCATGCCGGCCGGCTGGCCACCGTACTCTCGGGATCGATTGGGTTCCACCATGTTTCCGGCGAAGCCCTGAGTTCGGTCAACGACATCCGCAAGGTCACGGTCGGGCCGATCCGCCACGACCACGCCACATACCTGGCCGAATGCCTGCTGCTGGGGGCTCGGGTCGAGGTCAGCGACCGGCCACAGGTCGGGGCCGCCATCGCCACCGCAGCCGAGTGTGGGCCGTACTACATCCAGCATCTGGTCGCCGCGGCCGCACGGCTCGGCGAACCAGTGAACGCCGACCGCATCCCGCTGCTCCTGGACTCCGCCATCACCGACCCGCACGACCCTTGGGATCTGCGCCACTACCGGGACCGGTTGCGCAACTACTACGGCGAGGACGCACCGGCCATCGCCGGCCTGCTCGACATCTATGCGCACGCACCAGAACCTCTGGGCGTCGACGCGGTGCTGCAGCTGCTGCATAGCGAGGGCTCCCCGGTGCGCGAGCGCGATCAGTTGGTGTCCTTCATCGAACGCCTGGAGCAGGATCACTACCTGCGCAGGCGCGGTGATGACGACACGTTCGCCTCCGGACTGGTCCAGCGCGCCTGGCGGGCCTTGCGGAGATGACGCGATGAGCGCTCCCCTCTACAGCCCGGGTGCCGCCGACGCCGGAGACCTCGACACGCGGACCGTCGGCCGCCAAGCCCTGTTGTCACGGCTGGTCCAGCGTTTCGGTACCGCCTCGACCGACGGATCCCGCCCCCACACCCTGCTCGTCGGGCCTCGCGGCAGCGGTAAGACGCACACCGTCCGCGTCGCTCTGCACCGCACGCTGGGTTCACACGCCGAAGATGTACTGCCCCTGATCATCCCGGAAGACGCCCTGGCCATCGGCAACTACGGCGACCTACTCGTCGAACTGCTGCGGACACACGATCCGACCGCCAAGAACCTCAGACGTGACGTCGTCGCCCTCGAGCGGGCCATCCTCGACATCGCCGACGGCAGGATGGTACTGGCGGTCATCGAGAATCTGGACCGCGTGTTCGATGCGATCGGCGAGGCGGGTCAGGGCAGCTTGCGGGCCTGGGTCGAAACCTCCACCGCGGTAACAATTTTCGCCACCACGCCGGCACTGTTCCCGGGGGTCTCGTCGCGCACACTGCCGTGGTACGGCTCTTTCATCATCGAGGAGCTGGGCGATCTGGACACCGCCGAGGGAGCCCAGCTCATCGCCCGGGCGGCCCATGACCGCGGGGACGACGAACTGGCCGGCTATGCGATATCGCCAGACGGGTTGTACCGCCTCGGCGAGGTCGCGGCGACGGCCGGCGGGACACCGCGGTTGTGGCGCCTGGTCGCCGAGGTCGCCGACCGCGACAGCTTGTGCGCGGTGACACCGGTGATCACCGCCCTGCTGGACCGGCTCTCCCCCCTCTACCAGCAGCGACTCTGGCAACTACCGGCGGGCGAACAGCGCCTGGTGGTCGAGATCGCCCGCGGCGACGGGCCACGCACGGTATCCGATCTGGCTGCAGCGGTGGGCGTTTCGAGCCAGACTGCGTCGGCGGCCCTGGGCCGCCTGGTGACCGCTCGCTGGGTGGTGGCCACCAAATCCGATGCGGGTGACCGCCGCGCCACCTGGTATGACCTCACCGAACCGCTCGTGCGGCACGTGGTGCGCTATCGGGAGGGACGGTGGACTCCGTGAGGTTCAGACTCAGGCCGGCCGAACAGGTCTGACATACGAAAAGGCCCCGGAATCAACCGATTCCGGGGCCCTTCGGTAGAAACGATCTACAGGGTTTCGAAGATCTCCCGGGCCAGCTTGGCGGTCTCGGACGGCGTCTTGCCGACCTTCACACCTGCGGCCTCGAGGGCTTCCTTCTTGCCCTGTGCGGTGCCCGCACCGTCGGAGACGATGGCGCCGGCGTGGCCCATGGTCTTGCCCTCGGGTGCGGTGAAGCCGGCGACATAGCCGACGACGGGCTTGGTGACGTTGGCCTTGATGTAGGCCCCCGCCTTCTCCTCCGCATCGCCACCGATCTCACCGATCATCACGATCAGCTTGGTCTCGGGATCCTTCTCGAACGCCTCGATGGCGTCGATGTGGGTCGTGCCGATGACCGGGTCGCCGCCGATGCCGATGGCGGTGGAGAACCCGAGATCGCGCAGCTCGTACATCATCTGGTAGGTCAGGGTGCCGGACTTGGACACCAGGCCGATCGGGCCCTTGCCGGTGATGTTGTTCGGCGTGATGCCGACCAGCGACTCACCGGGGGTGATGATGCCGGGGCAGTTGGGCCCGATGATGCGGGTCTTCTCACCCTTGTCGACGTTGTAGGCCCACGCGTAGGCGCTGTCCTGCACCGGGATTCCCTCGGTGATGACCACCAGCAGCGGGATCTCGGCGTCGATGGCCTCGATGATGGCGTCCTTGGAGAAGGCCGGCGGCACGAAGGCGATCGACACGTCGGCGCCGGTCTCCTTCATGGCCTCGGCCACCGACGCGAACACCGGCAGCTCGATATCGTTGCCATCTTTATCTTTGTGCGACACCGTCGTTCCGGCCTTGCGGGCGTTGACGCCGCCGACGACCTGGGTGCCGGCCTTGAGCATCAGCGCGGTGTGCTTGGTGCCCTCGCCGCCGGTAATGCCCTGGACGATGACCTTGGAATCCGCGTTCAGGAATATAGACATCTTTGTTGGCTCCCTTACTTGTTGGCCAGCTCGGCGGCCTTGTCGGCGCCGGCGTCCATGGTCTCGGCCTGGATGACCAGGGGGTGGTTGGCTTCGGCCAGGATGCGGCGGCCCTCTTCGACGTTGTTGCCGTCCAGGCGCACCACGAGCGGCTTGTTGGCCTCGTCGCCGAGGATCTGCAGCGCCTTGACGATGCCGTTGGCCACCGCGTCACACGCGGTGATGCCGCCGAAGACGTTCACGAACACGCTCTTGACCTGAGCGTCGTTGAGGATGACGTCCAGACCGGCGGCCATGACCTCGGCCGAGGCGCCACCACCGATGTCGAGGAAGTTGGCGGGCTTGACGTTGCCGTGCTTCTCACCGGCGTAGGCGACGACGTCCAGGGTCGACATGACCAGGCCGGCGCCGTTACCGATGATGCCGACCTCGCCGTCGAGCTTGACGTAGTTGAGGTCGTTCTCCTTGGCCTTGAGCTCCAGGGGATCGGTGGCGTCCTTGTCCTCGAACTCGGCGTGGCCGGGCTGGCGGAAGTCGGCGTTGGCGTCCAGGGTGACCTTGCCGTCCAGGGCCAGGATCTGGTCGTCGGGAGTGCGGACCAGCGGGTTGACCTCCACCAGGGTGGCGTCCTCGCCGACGAACACCTCCCACAGCTTCTGGATGGTGACGGCCGCGGCGTCGAGCACCTCGGCGGGCAGGTGGCCCTTCTCGGCGATCTCGCGTGCGAAGGCCAGGTCGACACCCTTGACGGCGTTGACGGGCACCTTGGCCAGCCGTTCGGGCTTGGTCGCGGCGACCTCTTCGATCTCCATACCGCCCTCGACCGAGCACATGGCCAGGTAGGTGCGGTTGGAGCGGTCCAGCAGGAAGGAGATGTAGTACTCCTCGGCGATATCGCTGGCCTCGGCAACGAGCAGCTTCTTGACGACGTGGCCCTTGATGTCGAGGCCGAGAATGTTCTGGGCGTGGGTGAAGGCGTCCTCGGGGGTGGCCGCGTACTTCACGCCGCCGGCCTTGCCGCGGCCGCCGACCTTGACCTGAGCCTTCACCATGACCGGCTTACCGATCTCCTCGGCGATCGCCTTGGCGTCCTCGGGCGAGTCGGTGACCCGGCCGGGAGTGGTGGGGACGTTGTGCTTGGCGAACAGCTCTTTCGCCTGATATTCGAAGAGATCCATGAGCTCTGAGAAATCCCTGTCTGTCTGCGTTGACGATTGGTTTCACTTCAGCGTGTAGGCCTGACCGGCTCGCTGGGCACTTTATCGACCCTTGGCGCGGGCTCCCCCATCGCCCACCTGACTTGTGCTAAATCTCACCGAGAGGGTCCAGTGAGACAAGTCACAATCCCGCCCGGAATACGCGCTTAGGTTGCCACCAACATTGGGGTTTGGTTAACGTGCCTACTGGTCCAGATCACGGCAAGGTCACGAAAAGAAGGACATCGCAGGTTGCCTGAGCACAGTTCGTCCCGGTTCCCCCAGGGAACACCGACGAACGCTCGCACCGCGAAGAATCCACTCTCGGCCGCCGAAATCACCGACATCATCCCGTTCAACGAGTTCGGTGACCTGCACGAACTCGAGTTCCGCGACAGCTCCGCCTTCGACAAGGAGCAGCGCGTCATCGCCGCTCCCGAACTCGACGATCTGCACGACACCGACGACCTGGTCCCGCTGCGGCTCGCCGTGCCGACCGAGTTCGAATCCCACGAGCCCCGGCCCTCGGCCCGCGGCTACCGCGACAGTCACACCGACCTGAGCGACGGCCTGGCCCAGACCGATGTCATCGATATCCGCGGCCAGCGCATCGGTGGTGCGCACCGCAAGCAGACCGTGGGTGCGGTCAAGAGCCGGCTCCTGATCGCCGCCATGGCCGCCGGCGCCACCGCCTCGGGTGCTTACACGCTGAGCACCGCCGACTCGTCCACGGCCACCTCGGACACCGTGCTGACCGGCGCCCAAGCCGGGATCAGCGGCGGCGTCATCACCGGGTCGGCCGACGGGATGCAGATCGTGACCGTCGAGCCGGCCGCCAGCTCGGCCGTGCACGCCGAGGAGATCACCAAGGCCGCCGCATTCGCCCAGGAACGTGCCGAGCGTGAAGCGCGGTTGAACCGGCCGCTGTTCGTCATGCCCACCAAGGGCGTGTGGACATCGGGCTTCGGCTACCGCTGGGGCGTACTGCATGCCGGAATCGACATCGCCGGGCCGATCGGCACGCCCATCGTGGCCGTCGCCGACGGCACCGTCATCGACGCCGGCCCGACCGCCGGTTACGGCGCATGGGTCAAGATCCGCCACAACGACGGCACCGTGACGCTCTACGGCCACGTGAACACCTGGCTGGTGTCCGTGGGCCAGCGCGTGATGGCCGGTGACCAGATCGCCACCATCGGCAACCGCGGCAACTCCACCGGACCGCACTGCCACTTCGAAGTCTTGCTCAACGGCAGCAACCGCATCGACCCGGTGCCGTGGCTCGCTCAGCGGGGGCTTAGCCCCGGCACCTACGTTGGATGACGTGAGTCCCGAGCACGTCCCTGAGGATCCCCGCACCAGTATCATCCGCCGGAACCCCACCGGTTCGTTCCCGGCGCTTTCGCCTGCCCTCGGCACCGACCCCACCATGTTCGTGCGTACCCCTGCCGAGCGGGACCAAACCAGCTATATCCCCCGGCCCACACCGCAGGCCGTGGCACCGCGCCGCGAGGCCGGCCCGGCCGCGGCCATCGCCGCCGCCGTGTTGAGCATCTTGACCGGCTGGGCCACCGCCGTCATCGCCACCGATCTGATCGCCGGGTGGTGGCGCACCGACCGGTTGTTCTGCGTCGCGATCGGCTTTCTCACCGCGATCTCGGCGGCCGCCGGCATCGGGGGTTTGATCGTGCTGCTGCTTCAGCGCCGGATGGGACGGCTGCTGATCGTCGTCGGCGCCACCATCGGCCTGTTGATCTTCGGCTGCTTGTTCCTCGCCGGCGCGCGGCTGCACCCCGTCGTGTACGCGATGCCGGCGTTACCGGTCGCCGCGATCGTGCTGGCGTTGCTGCCCGCGACGGCGCGGTGGGCGAAGGGTTAGGCCGTCCCGGTCAGAGCTTGCTCACCGGCGCGTGGTTGTGCATCAGCTTGACCCGGCCGGCGCTACCGAAGTCGATGAGCGACATGGCCGATTCGCCGACGCCGGACACCTCCTCGACCCGGCCCAGCCCGTACTTGTCATGGGTCACCCGGTCGCCTGGTTCCAGGGTGATCACCGTGCGGTTGCGCACCTTGGCCGGCGCCGGGCGTGCGCTGTCGGCGAACCGCCCCACACTGCGCGGGGCGCTCAGCACTGATGCCGGCGTCTCGACGCGGCGCCAGTTGATGAGGTCTTCGGGGATCTCACGCAGGAACCGGGACTCCGGGTTCAGCATCGGCTGTCCCCAGGACGACCGCACCTTGGCGCGGCTCAGATACAGCCGTTGCCGGGCCCGGGTGATACCGACATAAGCCAGCCGGCGTTCCTCGGACAGCTCCGTCGGGTCGCCGAGGGCGCGCATGTGCGGGAACATGCCGTCCTCCCAGCCCGTGACGAAGACCACCGGGAATTCCAGGCCCTTGGCCGTGTGCAGGGTCATCATGGTGACCACACCCGAACCCTCTTCGGGGATGCCGTCGGCGTCGGCCACCAGCGACACCCGCTCCAGGAACTGGGCCAGCACCCCGGTGTCGGGAATGTCCTCGTCGACTAGGTCCTCTTCCTCGCGCAGCGCATGCGCATTGGCCAGGTCGATGCTGAATTCGTGTGCGACGCTGACCAATTCGTTGAGGTTGTCCAGCCGCGCGAGATCTTGCGGGTCGTTCGACGATTCGAGTTCGCGGCGGTATCCGGTGCGGTCGAGCACCGCCTCGACCAGATCGCCGAGTTCACCGTCGAGCCCGGCCCGCAACGAGTCCAGCAGCCCCACGAAGGAGGCGATAGCCTTCTCCGAGCGGGTGTTGAGCATCGGGACCTTGCCCTCGGCGGCCACCTGCAGCGCGTCGTTGAAGTTGGTGCCGGTGTTCTCCGCGTACACCGCCACACAGGCCTCGGCCCGGTCCCCGATGCCGCGGCGCGGGGTGTTGAGGATGCGCCGCATGCTCACCGAGTCGCCGGGGTTGTCCAGCACCCGCAGGTAGGCGACGATATCGCGAATCTCCTTGCGCTCGTAGAACCGCACGCCGCCGACGACCTTGTACGGGATGCCGGAGCGGATGAACACCTCCTCCAGCGCACGCGACGAGTTGTTGGTGCGGTAGAAGACCGCCACATCGTTGTAGTTGATCTGGTTCTGGTCGCCCAGCGCGTCGATCTCGCCCGCCACGAACCGCGCCTCGTCATGCTCGTTGTCGGCGACGAAACCGACGATCAGCTCACCCTCGCCGGAATCGGTCCACAGCCGCTTCTCGCGCCGCCCGGCATTGCGGGAGATGACCGCGTTGGCAGCGTTCAGGATGGTCTGGGTGGAGCGGTAATTCTGTTCCAGCAGAATGGTTGTCGCGTTCGGGTAGTCGCGCTCGAAGTCCTCGATGTTGCGGATGGTGGCGCCGCGGAACGCGTAGATGGACTGGTCGGCGTCACCGACCACACACAGCTCACCCGGGGGCACCTGATCGTCAGGATCGTGGCCCACCAACTCACGCACCAACATGTACTGGGCGTGGTTGGTGTCCTGGTACTCGTCGACCAGGATGTGCCGGAAGCGCCTGCGGTAGTACTGCGCCACCTGTGGGAACGCCTGCAGCACATAGACCGTCTCACCGATGAGGTCATCGAAGTCCAGGGCGTTGGCCGCGCGCAGGCGCCGCTGGTATTCGCCGAACACCGAGGCCACGGTGCGCGACATGTCATCGGAGGAATCGGTCAGCTCGGCGACCGCGCGCTCCGGGTCGATCAGCTCGTTCTTCAGATTGGAGATGCCATTGGACAGCACCCGCGGTGAATACCGCTTGGTGTCCAGTCCCATGTCCTTGGCGATCATCATCAGCAGCCGCCGGGAATCGTCGGCGTCGTAGATGGAGAAGTTCGAGTTCAGCCCGGGCATCAGGGAGGCCTGGTTGCGCAGGATGCGCACACATGTGGAGTGGAACGTCGAGACCCACATGTTGCGCGCGCGGGGCCCGACCAGTTGCACCACCCGTTCGCGCATCTCCGCGGCGGCCTTGTTGGTGAAGGTGATGGCCAGGATCTGGCCGACGCCGACGTCGCGGGCGGCCAGCAGGTAGGCGACCCGCCGGGTGAGCACCGCCGTCTTACCCGAGCCGGCGCCCGCCACGATGAGCAGCGGCGAACCTTCGTGCAGCACGGCCTGGCGCTGCTGCGGGTTGAGGCCGTCCAGCAAGTTGTCGGTGTCAGCAGCAAGAGTCATATCGCAGTCAAACCTACAACCGCGGGCAGACACTTTGCGCTGGCCCGGCCGTTAGTGGCACACTCGATTTGTGCTCCATCAGCAGCGACGATTTTTTTACGGGTACCGATCCGCGGTGCCCGTGGTCTAGCTGCTTCCCCAGAGCCCCGCGGTCCGCATCCGGATCCGGGGCTCGTCTGTTGTGTGAGGCCCGAAACCGGATGAAACCAAAACCCACCAACAGCGAGGAACCCATGACCATCGAAACCAGCGAGCTGCCGAACATCGACGATCTGCGCCTGGAGATCGACCGCCTCGACGCCGAGATCCTGGCCGCCATCGCACGCCGCAAAGAGGTCTCCCAGACCATCGGCAAGATCCGGATGGCCTCCGGCGGCACCCGCCTGGTGCACAGCCGCGAGATGAAGGTGATCGAGCGCTACAGCGAGCTGGGTCCCGAGGGCAAGGACCTCGCGATGCTGCTGCTGCGCATGGGCCGCGGCCGGCTCGGCCACTAACGCGGCCTACCGAAGCCCGCCTGCTCCAGCACCTTCTGACCCGCCGCACCGGTCACGAGGTCGATGAACTTGTGGGCCAGGTCCGCATTCGCGGCACTCTTCAGGGTGGCGATCGGGTAGGTGTTCACCGCACCGGAGGACTCCGGGAACCCGACGCCGTCGACCTTGCCGCCCGATCCCGCGACATCGGTGACGTACACCAGCCCCGCGTCGGCCTGGCCGGTGGACACCTTGCCCAGCACATCGGTCACCGAGGTTTCCTCGCTGACCGGCGCCAGCGTCACCTTGGTGGTGTCCTCGACCTTCTTCGTCGCTGACCCGCACGGCACCTGCGGCGCGCACACCACCACGTTCAGACCGGGTTTGGCCAGATCGCCGAAAGTCTTGATGCCCTTGGGGTTACCGGGGGCCACCGCGATGGTCAGCACGTTCGTCGCGAAGGTCACCGGGTCCCCGGCCAGCAGCCCGGCCGCGGCCGCCTTGTCCATGTTCTTGGCGTCTGCCGAGGCGAACACATCGGCGGTGGCGCCCTGCGTCAGCTGCGTCACCAGGTCCGAGGATCCGGCGAAGGAGAACTCCACCGTCGCCCCCGGATTGTCGGTCTTGAACTGATCGCCGATCTGGGTGAAGGTCTGCTTCAGCGAGGCCGCGGCGAACACCACGAGGTGCTGCGCGGGCGCCGCGCCGCCGGGCGACGTGTCCGACCCGCAGCCGCTGACCACTGCCGCCGTGGCCAGTCCGGCAGCCGCCCACGCCCTCATGCGCTTCACTACGTGTCTCCCGGGGTCTCGACGATGACGGTGGTGGCCTTGACGACGGCCACGGCGACGCTGCCGGGCTCGAGCTGAAGATCGCGCACGGCGTCGGTGCTCATCAGGGAGACGACGGTGAACGGTCCGCACTGCATCTCGACCTGGGACATCACCGTGTCCGAGACGACCTTGGTGACCAGCCCGGCGAATCGGTTGCGCGCGGAACTGCCGATCGCGACCGGATCCTGCGGCACCCGGCCGGCATGCTCGCGGACGAAGCCAGCCAGCTGGGCGCCGTCGAGCACCTTGCGTCCCGACTCGTCCGTACTCGCCGCGATGCTGCCGTCGTCGATCCAGCGCCGGACGGTGTCATCGCTGACCCCGAGCAGCTCGGCGGCCTCGCGGATACGGAGTGTCGGCACGGCAGGATCGTATCCGCATCTGCGGATAATTCACACAGATAGCACCGAAGATGCGGCTACGGGGTGAAGGCTACGGGGTGAAGGCGATGTACTTCGTCTCCAGATACTCCTCGATACCCTCGGTGCCGCCCTCGCGGCCGAACCCGGATTCCTTCACGCCGCCGAACGGTGCGGCGGGATCCGAGATGACCCCGCGGTTCACCCCGACCATGCCCGACTCGATCGCCTCGGCCACCCGTAGGGCACGGTCCAGGGACTGGGTGTAGATGTAGGACGCCAAGCCGTATTCGGTGGCGTTGGCCGCGGCGATGCCCTCTTCCTCGGTGTCGAACCCGGCGATCGGCGCGACGGGCCCGAACACCTCCTCCTTGAGGATGCGGGCATCGGCGGGCACCCCGGCCAGCACCGTGGCCGGGAAGAAGTTGCCGGGGCCGGCCGGGGCCTCCCCGCCGACGGCGACCTCTGCACCGCGGTCCACCGCATCCGACACCAGCGCGTTGACGATGCCCAGCTGCTTCGGTGAGATCAGCGGCCCCAGCGTGGACGCATCATCGAGCCCGTTGCCCAGCTGGTACTCGCTCATCCGCTTGACGAGCTTCTCGGTGAATTCCGCGCGCACCGCGTTGGCGACGTGGAACCGGTTGGCCGCCGTGCAGGCCTCGCCGCCGTTACGCATCTTGGCCAACAGGGCGCCCTCGACGGCGGCATCGACATCGGCGTCGTCGAACACCACGAAGGGGGCGTTGCCGCCGAGTTCCATCGATGTGCGCAGCAGTTTGTCCGAGGACTGCTTCACCAGCGCCTTGCCCACGCCGGTGGAGCCGGTGAACGTCAGCTTGCGCAGCCGGCCGTCGTCGATCAGCGCGGTGGTCAGCGCGCCGGGGTTCGAGGTGGGCAGCACCGAGAGCACACCCTTGGGCAGGCCCGCCTCGTCGATCAGCTTGGCCAGCAGCAACATGGTCAGTGGGGTCTCCTGCGCGGGCTTGACCAGCATGGTGCAGCCGGCGGCCAGGGCCGGGCCGATCTTGCGGGTGCCCATCGCCAGCGGGAAGTTCCACGGCGTGATGGCGTAGCACGGGCCGACCGGCATCTTGGTGACGACGATGCGGCCGGTACCGGCGGGGCTGTGGGTGTAGCGGCCGCCGATGCGCACGGCCTCCTCGGAGAACCAGCGGAAGAACTCGGAGCCGTACTTCACCTCGCCGCGGCTCTCGGCGATGACCTTGCCCATCTCCAGCGTCATCAGCGTGGCGACGTCTTCGGCACGCGCAGTGAGCGTTTCGAAGACCGACCGGAGAATCTCGCCGCGCTCGCGGGGTGCGGTGGCAGCCCACTCGGCCTGCACGGCCACCGCGGCGTCCAGCGCGGCGATACCGTCTTCCGGCGTGGCATCGGCGACGGAGGTGATCACCTCGTCGGTCGCGGGATTGTGCACCTCGAAGGTGGACGAGCCGGCGCGCTCTTCGCCGCCGATCCACAGTCCGGTGGGCACGGATGAAATCAGCTCTGCCAAGTGTTCGGTGCGCATACATCCATCATGTACACCCTCGACACGCATACCGCACTAAGGTCTGAAGAATGAGTGCTGACATCACCGCTACGGCCGCATGGCATTCGCTGGCGCGCCACCATGACGCCCTCGCGTCGAAGAATCTTCGGGAGATCTTCGCCGAGGATCCGGCCCGCGGCACCGAACTGACACTGACCGTCGGCGACCTCTACATCGACTACAGCAAGCACCGCGTCACCCGCGAAACCCTGGATTTGCTGGTCGATCTCGCCAAAGCCGCTGACCTGGAAGGCCGCCGGAACGCCATGTTCTCCGGCGAGCACATCAACACCTCCGAGAACCGCGCGGTCCTGCACACCGCACTGCGGCTGCCGCGCGGTGCCGCACTCACCGTCGACGGCCAGAACGTCGTCACCGATGTGCACGAGGTGCTCGACGCGATGGGTGCGTTCACCGACCGGTTGCGCTCTGGCGAGTGGACCGGCGCGACCGGCAAGCGGATCACCACGGTGGTCAACATCGGCATCGGCGGCTCGGACCTGGGGCCGGTGATGGTCTACGACGCGCTGCGCCATTACGCCGACGCGGGCATCTCCGCGCGGTTCGTCTCCAATGTCGATCCGGCCGACCTGGTGGCCAAGCTGGACGGACTCGATCCCGCCACAACGCTTTTCATCGTTGCCAGCAAGACCTTCTCCACTCTGGAGACGCTGACCAATGCCACCGCCGCCCGACGCTGGCTCACCAACGTGCTCGGCGATGCCGCGGTCTCCAAGCATTTCGTGGCGGTCTCGACCAACAAGCGCCTGGTCGACGAGTTCGGCATCGACACCGCGAACATGTTCGGGTTCTGGGACTGGGTCGGGGGCCGTTACTCGGTCGACTCGGCGATCGGGCTGTCGGTGATGGCCGTCATCGGTAAGGAACGCTTCGCGGAGTTCCTGGCCGGCTTCCACCTCGTCGACGAGCATTTCCGCACCGCACCCCTGGCCGAGAACGCCCCGGCACTGCTCGGCCTGATCGGCCTCTGGTACAACAACTTCTTCGGCGCCCAGTCGCGTGCCGTGCTGCCCTACTCCAACGATCTGTCCCGGTTCGCCGCGTATCTGCAGCAGCTCACCATGGAGTCCAACGGCAAGTCGGTGCAGGCCGACGGCTCACCCGTGACCACCAGTACCGGTGAAATCTATTGGGGCGAACCGGGAACCAACGGCCAGCACGCCTTCTACCAATTGCTGCATCAGGGCACCCGGCTGATCCCCGCCGATTTCATCGGGTTCAGCCAGCCCACCGACGATCTGCCGACGGCCGACGGCACGGGCAGCATGCATGACCTGCTGATGAGCAACTTCTTCGCACAGACCCAGGTGCTGGCGTTCGGTAAGACCGCCCAGGAAATCGCAGCCGAAGGCACACCCGCCGACGTGGTGCCGCACAAGGTGATGCCGGGTAACCGGCCCACCACGTCGATCCTGGCCACCAAACTGACACCGTCGGTGGTCGGTCAGCTCATCGCGCTCTACGAGCACCAGGTCTTCACCGAGGGCGTCATCTGGGGTATCGACTCGTTCGACCAGTGGGGGGTGGAACTCGGCAAGACTCAGGCCAAGGCACTGCTGCCGGTGCTCACCAGCGACGCGTCACCCGCTGAGCAGACCGATACCTCCACCGACGCCCTGGTGCGCCGCTACCGCACCGAGCGCGGTCGATCAGCCTGAGCCACCGCGATTTCGGCGCGTTCACGCTCGCTGAGCGAAGGTGAGCGCGCCGAAATCACCAACGTGGATCAGCCCGGGAGCTGGATCGTGCGGCACGGACCGCCCGGGACGCAGGCGATCCCGCCGCCGGGACCGGCTTCGGCCCACGGACCACCGGGGACCTGCGCCGACACGTGGCCGTCGGGGCTGGCCTGAGCACCGGGACCACCGGGAACCTCGGCACCTGCGCCCTGCGGACCCGCCGACGGCGTGCACGGCGTGCCGTCCGGGTTGTAGCAGCCGGGGGCCGGCTCGGCCATCGCGGCCGGGGCAAGTGCGATGGCTCCAGCAGCCGCAGCACCTGCGAACAGTAGGGGCGTCATCTTCATCAGTTTCACCATCATGTGGTTCGACTACCCGACCGCTGCGCAGGGTTAAACCAGCCAATCCGAAAAATCACGCAAAACGCTTGGTGTACTTCGGCGGCAGCAGCCGCATGATCTGCGTCAACGGCGCCCACGGCCACCCGGGCACGACGGCGCGGCCCTTCTCCTTCTCGATGGCGTTGACCATCGCGCGGACCCCGGTCTCGTTGTCGACCATGAGCAGGGTCGACCCGGATTTGGCCGTCATCTCGGATTCGATGTACCCGGGTTCGATGACGGTGACCCGGATCGGTCCCTTGTCGTACTCGGCGCGCAGCGACTCACCGAGTGAGGTCATCCCCGCCTTGCTGGCGCAGTATGCGGCCTTCGTACCGGGAACACCGGTGTTGCCCAGCACCGACGAGATGAGCACCAGGTGCCCTCCCCCGGATTTCTTGAACATCTCCAGTGCCGTCTCGATCTGCACCAGCCCGGCGACCAGGTTGGTCTCGATGGTGGCCTTGTTGGCCCAGGGCTTGCCCTCGCCCAGCGGCCAGCCCTTGCCG
The DNA here is from genome assembly GCF_011758805.1 of Mycolicibacterium fluoranthenivorans. NCBI lineage: Bacteria > Bacillati > Actinomycetota > Actinomycetes > Mycobacteriales > Mycobacteriaceae > Mycobacterium > Mycolicibacterium fluoranthenivorans. The sequence continues at coordinate 165,681 of NZ_JAANOW010000005.1, forward strand.
ATACCGGCGTTGACGATGACCCGGTCGATACCGCCCAGCTCGTCGGACAGCTCACCGAAGACCCGGGGGACGGCCTCATGGTCGTTGACGTCCAGCGCGGCCACGGCCACCTTCACATGCGGGTGCTTCGCGGCGATCTCCGCCTTGAGCTCCTCCAGCCGGTCGGTGCGGCGGGCACAAAGGGCCAGGTCACGGCCCTTGGCGGCGAAAGCGCGGGCCATGCCGGCGCCCAGTCCGGAACTGGCGCCGGTGATCAGGATCTTCTGGCGAGTCATGCCGAGCAGAATAACCCAGTTAGATAACTGACCGGAAACCTGAGGTTGCTACTTGAGCAGCCGGGACAACCTGCGGTCCGCCAGTTTCTTGCCACCGGTCTGGCACGTCGGGCAGTACTGGAACGACTTGTCGGCGAAGGACACCTCGGCCACGGTGTCCCCGCACACCGGGCACGGCAGTCCGGTGCGCGCGTGCACCCGCAGACCGGAACGCTTCTCGCCTTTCAAGGTGGCAGCCCCCTGCCCCACCGACCGCGTCACGGCATCGGTGAGCACCGACACCATTGCGTCGTGCAGGGCGCCGAGCTGATCGGGCGTCAACTTGGCAGCGGTGGCGAACGGGGAAAGCTTTGCCACATGCAGGATTTCATCGCTGTACGCGTTGCCGATACCGGCGATGATCTTCTGGTCGGTGAGGACGGTCTTGATCCGGCCGGTCTGGGTGGCGAGCACCTCGGCGAGTTCGGCAGGTCCGAGTGACAGCGCATCCGGCCCGAGCGCGGCGATCTGCGGGACGGCCAGCGGATCTGACACCACCCATACCGCGAGCCGCTTCTGCGTGCCGGCTTCGGTGAGGTCGAAACCCACGCCGCCCCCGTCCGATGTCGCCGCCGGGGCGGCTCCCAGGTGCACGCGCAGGGCGATCGGCCCTTTGCCGGGTTTGAGCGGGGTCGGTGCCAGCTTGTCGGACCAACGCAGCCAGCCGGCGCGGGACAGATGCGTGATCAAGAACAGCTCACCGACCTGCAGACCGAGGTACTTGCCCCACCGCGACGCCCCGGTCACGGTCTGCCCGTGCAGGGCGGTGACGGGTGGATCGAAGGTCTTGAGGACCGACAGGGCCGCCACGTCCACCCGCGTGACCGGCCGTCCGACGGCATGCCGGCGCAGGTGATCGGCGAGTGCCTCGATCTCGGGCAGTTCGGGCATGGGTCCAGTGTGACATCCAGGGCGAGCGCAGCGACGGGGGAAAGTACCAGGGCGAGCGCAGCGACGGGGGAAACCGCCACACCGATATCGTCGGTACGTGCCGCCGTTCCTGCGCCGCCTGCTCATCCTCAATCCGGCCCCGAGGCGCTGGCCGTTCGCGCTGCGGGCCGGGATCTGTATGGCGGTGCCGGTGCTGGCGGGTTGGCTGTCGGGCGATACCGCGGCCGGGCTCATCGCGACCATCGGCGGATTCACCGCCTTGTACGGCAGCGGCCGCCCGTACCTCAACCGTGCGGGCTATCTGGCGATCATCGCGCTGAGCTTCGCCGCGGCGGTGGCCCTCGGTGATTGGGCGGCGCGGATCCCGCTGCTGGGTCTGGTGACCATCACGGCGATCGCGATGGTGGCGGTGCTGGTGTGCCACGCGCTGAGCGTCGGGCCGCCCGGGGCGTACATGTTCATGCTGGGCTGCGCGGCGGGGACCGCGACGGCGGCCACTCATCTGACGCCGTGGCATATCGGCGCCCTGGTGTTGTCCGGCGGGGTGTTCGCGTGGCTGGCGCACATGGTGGCGGTGCTGTGGCGGCCCCGCGCACCGGAGTATGCGGCGGTGGGCGCCGCACGCGCCGCTGTCCTGCGCTACCTCGAATCCGGCGACGGCACCGACCGCCACCAGGCGGCCCGGGCGTTACACCAGGCGTGGGTGACACTGGTCAACTTCGAGCCGGCTCGTCCCCGTCGGGACGGCACGTTGCAACGTCTGCGGGCCGAAAACCACCGCCTGCACCGGGTTTTCGCCGCGGCGATGGCTGCCGTCGATCGCGGCGAGCCACTACCCGATATCGACGACCCGTCGTTCGCCGACACCGCCCCCGATATCCCCCTGGGCCGTCCGGGGAATCTCACGTTGCTGCGGCGCGCCCTGACACCGGGCTCGGACTCCCTGCGGCTGGCAGTGCGGGTCGGTATCGCGGTCGCCGTGGCGGGCACCGTCGCCTCGGCGTTGTCCATCGATCACGCCTACTGGGCAATGGCAGCCGCGGTGCTCGTGCTGTATCAGGGTTTCGATTGGACGCGCACCGTACAGCGTGGGGTCGAGCGCCTGGTGGGCACGTGGCTGGGGCTCGGGCTGGCCGGGGCCATCCTGGCCTGGCACCCCCAGGGACTGTGGCTGGTCGCGGTGATCGCCTTGCTGCAGTTCATCATTGAGATGTTCGTGCTGCGCAACTATGCGATCGCCGTCGTGTTCATCACCCCGATCGCGCTGACCATTGCCTCCGCCGGCCATCCGGTGGACGATCTGGGCCGTCTGCTGCTGGCCCGTGGACTGGACACCGTGATCGGATGCGCCGCAGCTCTTCTGGTGTACCGGGCGGCGATCCGTACGCGCGGTCCCGCACCGGTGACCGAGGCCATCGATGCCACCCTGGCGGCGATGGCGGCCACCACCACACATCTGGAGGCCGGCTCCGTCACCACCGCGCAGGCCCGGGCCGACCGCCGCGATCTGCAGCTGCACGCGATGGCGATGCTCGACGCGTACCAGGGTGCCGTCGGCGGATCAGCCTCCCAGCGCGAGGCCGCTGAACGGCTGTGGCCGACAGTGGCGGCCACCGAGCACGACGCGTACCGCACGTTGGCCGCCTGCTGGCAGACCGAGCACCGGCGCCCGCGCCAAGAGTAGCCGCTGCCACTATCTTTGGCGACACGCCGCGGCAGTGCCCGTGTTGCTAGGGTCGACCGTGGCGTCGTGTGAAGGGAGGCCCTTCGGTGGGTGGTGAGCAGGAGCGGCTTCGCGCGTTGTATCAGTCGTATCTGGAGGCATGCAACGAGCACGACTTCACACGGATGAGCACGTTCTACGCGTCGCCCATCAGCATCAACGACACCCCCACGGATCCCACGAGGGTCACCGAGCAGTTCGTCCCCCTGGTGTCGGCCTTCCCCGACTGGCGGTGGGAGGTGCGGCACGAACTCGTCGAGGGAGACCTTGTCGCACTGCACTTCTCGGTGGCAGGCACCCACTTCGGTGACTTTCGCGGGATCGCGGCGACTGGCCGTCGGGTGGTCACCTCCGAATTCACGCTCTATCGCGTCGAAGGCGACAAGTTCACCCACGTATGGGATATCACCGATATGGACGCGGTGCTGGAACAGATCACGGCCACCGAAACGCAGTGACGCCCCGCGTCAACCGAAGGGCAGATCGAGGTCACTGCAGTGGTATGTCCTGACCGCGTTCGGCGTCGGTTCGGGGCCCGAAGTAGCGGCGTTCGGATTCGTCGATCGCGAGGTCGTTGATGCTCGCCTCCCGTCGACGCATCAGCCCGTGGTCGTCGAATTCCCACAGTTCATTGCCGTAGCTGCGCCACCACTGGCCCGCGGAGTCGCGACACTCGTACTGGAAGCGCACCGCGATGCGGTTCCCGTGGAAATCCCAGAGACTCTTGCGCAGCGCGTAGTCCCGTTCTCGCTGCCATTTGGCGGTCAGGAATGCGACGATCTCGTCGCGGCCGGTGACGAAGACGTTCCGGTTACGCCACACGCTGTCGCGCGTGTACGCCTTGCTCACCCGCTCGGGGTCACAGGTGTTCCACGCGTCCTCCGCGGCCTGGACTTTCTGGAGTGCCGACTGCAGATCGAACGGTGGTAGCGGTGGACGCTCCTCGTCTGCACCCATCGGATGGGACCTCCCTCTGTACGCGTCGACGAACCTGTCGACGAACCTGTCGACGAACCTTCTGTGCCGCCTCCACCAGGTTGCCTGCGCTCGAGCGCAAAAGAAAACCGATCATGCCCAACGCCTTCGGCGTCAGGAGCGAACGACCAGGGAGAGCAGCCAGCTGACGATCGACAGCATGATGGCCGCCCAGATCGCGGTCCACCAGAAGTGGTCGATGAACAGCCCCCAGTGTGTGGTGTGTTCGGTGATCCATGACGTGATCCACAGCATGAGTGCGTTGACCACGACGTGGAACAGGCCGAGGGTCAGGACGTAGAGCGGTATCGAGATGATCTGCACGATCGGTTTGATGACGGCGTTGACCAGTCCGAAGATGACCGCGACGACGAAGATGATGCCGACCTTCTGAAGGGTCGTGGCACCGCCGACGAACGTCATGCCCGGCACGAAGAGCGTCACCACCCACAGCGCCAGGCCGGTCAGGGTGGCGCGCAGCAGAAATGATCCCATGCTGTGATCCTGCCAGGTCAGGCGCGCAGCAGATAGATGTCCATGATCCAGCCGTGCCGCTGCCGGGCTTCGGCCCGGCGCGCCACGATCCGGTCACCGACGTCACCCACCCTGCCGGACTCCAGCAGTTCGTCCGGCGTCCCCAGGTAGGCGCCCCACCAGATCCGGGTGTCCGGCGGACAGCTCAGGAACGAGCACTCGCCGTCCAGCATCACCACGGCGTCGGTGTCCAGGCCGTTCTCCCGGAGTTGGCGGCCGGTGGTGATCAGCACGGGCGCACCGATGTCGTTGAGCGCGATGCGATGTCGTGCGGTCAGCGCCTGGATGGCGGTGATCCCGGGGACGACGTCGAAGTCGAACTCGACGTGCTCGGCCACCCGCTCCAGGATGCGCAGCGTGCTGTCGTAGAGCGACGGGTCACCCCAGGCCAGAAACGCGCCGACACCGTCGGGTCCGAGTTCGTCCTGGATGGCCTGGGCCCACAGCCGGGCTCGGGCGGCGTGCCATTCGTTCACATTGTCCCGGTAGGCCGCGCTGTCGGCGGCGGCGGCCCTTTTGGGGTCCGGCAGTTCGACGAACCGGTAGCCGGGTTCGGTGATGAACCGGTCGCAGATCAGGCGGCGCAGCGCGACCAGGTCGTCTTTCGTCTCGCCCTTGTCCATCGCGAAGAAGACATCGGTGTCGTTGAGCGCCGAGATCGCCTGCGTCGTCACGTAGTCGGGGTCGCCCGCGCCGATACCGATGACATGAAGGGTGCGCACCGCAGAAGGTTAGCCGACCGGGCATGGAGCGCGGGTCAAGAGCGGTGAAGCGCCCGCATCCGTCTCAGTGGCGGCGACTACCCTCCTGGCGCCGATTGCCTGCCGCATCGTTGGGTGCGTATACAGCGGGGAGGATCAACGTGTCGATCACTTCTCGCAGGAACCTGGCATCGACAGTGAGCCCGCTCATCACGCGCATCAGCCCCATCGCGATGAGGGTGTCGGCGATGATGGACCAGTCCCGCTGGGCCACATCGCCGCGTTCTACCGCCTGGTCAAGGATGGCCCTGACCAGACGGCGCCCCTTGAACAGCATCAACTCGTCGAATGCCGAAGCCAGTTCGGGGTCGTGGGCGGCCTCCAGCGCGACCCGCAAGACCAGATCGTTGGAGACGAGTTCGTTGTCGTTGCGAGCTGCGCGTTCGATGATGACATCGAAGTCGCCCTCCAGGGTGCCGGTGTCCGGCACGTCGTCGTGCAGAAGTTCGGGTCGCCAGTAGACGACGACGTCGGTCATCAGCGCCGCCTTGGACGACCATCGGCGATAGATCGCCGCCTTGCCGACACCGGCGCGTGCAGCGATGTCATTCATGCTGGTTTTGGCGTACCCGTGTTCGGTCAATTCTGCCAGCGCGGCGTCGAGAATGATCGGGTCGCGCGAGCGATCCAACCGCCCGTCGGTGCGCTGGCGAAGCTTCGACTCGCGCTCGGTCACTTACCCGTTTCCTTCTACCCGTTTTCCCACAGCTTCTCAGACGGCGTCGTCGAGGTGTGACCCCCCGCGGTGATCGACAGCGTGATTCGGTCGGCCGGGCCGCTGATCCCGCTGACCATTCGTCTGAGTACGGGGACGGCTGCACGCAACTTCGCTTGGTCTTCGCCGCTCACACACTGCAACCGGCTTTCAATGGCGCGCCGATGAGCCTCCAGGAAGGCGTCGAAGGACTGCGCACCGCGAGCGGTCAACTCGACGTAGGAATTGCGCCGACTGACGGTGGGTGATGTGCGGCAAATCAACTCACGTCGCGTCAGCCGACTGACGGCAACCGACATCGTCGGCAGGGTCACACCTGCGGCCTGCGCCAGTTCCGAGACTCGGGCACGCCCTCGTTCGACGACGATTTGCATCACCTCATACTGCGCCGTGGTGAGCTGCCCTGCCGCCCGCCGCGCCATGTCGGTGTGCCGTGACGCGACGTAGAGCTTGGTCAGGACCCTCAGCAGCGCTTCGGCCACTTCGGCTGGGTCGGGCTTGGGGTGCGCGAGCGGTGTCACGGCGCGCTGGGCGCAGGGATGGGCGCGGTGTGGGGTTCGTCAGGATCGGGCCCTGCCGGCGGTGTGGCGGCCGGATGGGTGATTTTGATGGTGTTCAGTGGCCACCAGAACCAGCGTCCCAGCGCGGCGGCGATGGACGGGGTCATGAACGAGCGCACGATCAGTGTGTCGACGATCAGCCCGATACCGATCGTCATGCCGAGCTGACCGACCACGCGCAGCTCCGAAACGATCATCGACATCATGGTGAAGGCGAACACCAGACCAGCGGCGGTGACGACGCGTCCGGTGGCGCCCATGCCGCGGATGATGCCGGTGTTCAGCCCGGCGTGGATTTCCTCTTTCAGTCGCGATACGACCAGGAGGTTGTAGTCCGAGCCGACCGCCAGCAGGATCACCATGGACAGCGGGATGACGATCCACTGCACACCCAGACCCAGGATGTCCTGCCACAGCAGCACCGAAAGCCCGCAGGCGGTACCCAAAGAGGCGGCCACGGTGCCCACGATGACCAACGCTGCCACCACACTGCGGGTGATGAGCAACATGATCGCGAAGATCAGGATCATCGCGGCGATGACGGCGATCGCCAGGTCGATGGTCACCCCGTTTTGCATGTCGTTGTAGAGCGAGGCGGTACCGGCAAGGGACACTTGGGCGTTCGACAGCGGTGTGCCTTTCACGGCGTCGGCGACGACGGCCCGCATATCCTGGACGTGCTTGATTCCCTCCACCGATGCCGGATCACCTTGATGGGTGATGATGAAGCGCACCGCTTTGCCGTCCGGGGAGACGAACATCTTCAAGCCGCGCTGGAAGTCGGGGTTCTGGAAGACGTCCGGGGGCAGGTAGAAGAAGTCGTCGTTCTTGGCCTGGTCGAAGTACAGACCCATTTCGGTTTCGCCCTTGGCCAGCTCCTGTTGCTGGGCCTGGGTTCCGGCCATCACACTGTGGGTGGCGACCATGAAGTCACGCATCCTGGTCATCGAGTCGATGGTCGAGCGCAGCACCGGCAGCATCTGGGGCATCAACTGGTCCATCTTGTCCAGATCCGCAGCCATGTTGCCGAACTTGTCCGACAGCGCGTCGATACCGTCGAGCGCATCGAAGATGGATCGCAGTGAATGGCACATCGGGATGTCGAAACAGTGCGGTTCCCAATAGAAGTAGTTGCGTAGCGGCCGGAAGAAGTCGTCGAAATCGGCGATGTTGTCCCGTAACTGCTGTGTCGTGGACACCAGGTCGTGGGTGTCTCCGACCATCGTGTGCGTCGTGTCGACCAGTTCGGTGGTGATGGTCAGCATGCGTTGCATGCTGGCGATGGTCTTGCTCATCTCGTCGGCCTGCTCCAGCATCTGGGCCGAGTTGTCGTTGTTGAACTGCGCAGCCTGCAGCGTCCCGGCGTTCTGGGCGCCCATGAGGTAGGGCAGCGAGCTGTGCTCGATCGGCGCGCCCAGGGGGCGGGTGATGGTCTGTACGCGATCGATACCGCGCATATGCACCACAGCCTTGGCGACGCGGTCGATCACCAGCATGTCGGCGGGGTTGCGCAGATCGTGATCAGCTTCCAGCATCAGCAATTCTGGGTTCATCCGCGCTTTGGAGAAGTGTTTCTCGGCGATAGCCATGGCCTGGTTGGACGGCATGTCTGCCGGGGTGAATTTGTCGTCGTTGTATTGGGGCACATAGGTCATCAGGCTCAGGAAGCCGATGATCGCGATGGCCGTGGTGACCACCACGATCGGGATCGGCCACCGCACCACGGTGGTGCCAACTTTGCGCCACCCACGGGCGTCTATGGGGCGTTTGGGGTCCAGCAGGCCGAAGCGCGACGACACCGCAAGCACCGCCGGAGCCAGCGTCAGCGCGGCGGCGATGACGGTCAAGATGGCGATGGCACACGGCAGACCCATGGTGTTGAAGTACGGCAGCGTGGTGAACGACAAGCACATCGTCGCACCCACGATGGTCAGGCCGGAACCGATGATGACGTGCGAAACGCCATGGTAGGCCCAGTAAAACGCGTCTTCGCGGTCCAGCCCGTTCGACCTGGCCTCGTGGTAGCGACCCAGCAGGAAAATGACATAGTCCGTACCTGCCGCAATCGTCAGCATCACCACCATGCTCACCGCGTACGGGGTCAAACCGATGATGTTCAGGTTGCCCGCAGTGGCCACCACACCCTGGGCGGCGAACAGTTCGATACCGATGATCACCAGCGACAGCAGCATCGTCACGATCGAGCGATAGATGATGAGCAACATCACGATGATCACCGCGATCGAGAGCAGCGCCATCACCGCCATACTCTTATGCCCGGCAACCGAAGTGTCGGTGACCAAGACGGTGTTGCCTGTCACGTAGGCCTTCACCCCTGGCGGGGCGGCAACCGAGTTGACGATGTCGCGCACCGCGGCCACCGACTCGTGACTCGGGGTGGTGCCCTGCGCACCGCTGAGGAAGAGCTGAACGTAGGCAGCTTTACCGTCCACACTCTGCGAACCCGCCGCGGTCAGCGGATCACTCCAGTAATCCTGCACGTTCTGCACGTGCTGGTGATCGGCGTTGAGTTTCTTGACGATCTCGTTGTAATAGTCGTGGGCGCTGGCCCCCAGCTTGTCCTGGCCTTCGAGCACGACCATCGCCGTCGAGTCGGAGTCGAATTGCTGAAACTTCTTGCCGATATTCAGCATCGACTGAAACGCCGCCGAGCCCTTGGGGCTCAACGACACCGCATGCTGATCGGCGATGGTGTCCAGCGGCGGTGTTACGACAGCCAAGATGACCGCGAGGGCGATCCAAAACAGGATCACCGGAATGGCCAGCACCCGGATCAGGTGTGCGATGCGCGGGCGATGCGGTGCTGAATGTGCTGTGCTCATACGGATTTCACCAAGCAGTAGATGAACGGTTTGACGGTGTCGGTGCTCGTCCGGTCATCTCGCACGTTTCCGTCCACGGTGACTCGGCACTTGAGATCGCTGACGTCGCGATCACCCTGGGCCATGATGTTGGCCGACATCGACGGCAGCGTCGTGACGATGGTGAAAGACCATGGCAGGGGCGCATTCTCGATCAGATGCGGTTGCCCGTTCTCATCGAGATAGTTGACCGTCACCGTTCCCCCCGAACCGGTGACGTCGTAGGTGATGTGTTTCGGGTTGAAGTTGGCGGTGATCCCCGATTGCTCAGCGACGGCAGGCGTGTGGTGGCCCGAATCCCGGATCCGCACTATCGCGTAGGCGCCGATGGCAACAACCACCGTCAAGAGCAGCGGCACCCAGAACCGCTTCAGTACTGCGTACACCATGCACCTCTGCATTCGGACCTTCACGACGACCGCGCACGCCGATGCACACGGGGCCGAACATTCGGTTATCATTCCCCTGGACGGAACCGCGGTTCCGCCTAGGCACGGGCAGGACTCTACACCACCGTTTCGCCACCACGGGGTACGGCGAGAGACTTGTGTAACACAACTAACAATGACGCCGGCCGTGACCACGAATCTGCAGTGGCAGCGCGGAATTCGTGATCACGGCGGCGTCAACACCGCACTTTTGGCGGGCTGGTTGCAAGAAGAGAGCAGGTCAGAATGAAACTCGCCATCACCACCACCGGGTTGGTTGCGGCGGCACTTGTTGTCGGCACCGCGGGCGCGGCCCCGGCGGCCGCGGATCCGTCGTTCGACCGGGATCCCGACACCAACTTCGCCCATCAGCTGCACACCGTGGGGATCTACGGGCAGAAGGATTACAACGCCTGGATCGGCAAGATCATGTGCAAGCGGATGTACAACAACGTCGACACCGATGCGGCGCAGACGGCGACGTTCGTACGGAATCAACTGGACCGCGACAGCAGCACCGAGCAGGTGTGGCAGTTCGTGGGGCTGGCCGTCGACTACTACTGCCCCGAAAAACGCGGCGACATCGACCACGCCGCCTAGGAGGGAAATCATCATGATGCGCACCAACTTTCGGAACGCCGCCCGGATAGGCCTGGCCGCCGCCGCCCTGGCCGGCGCCATCACCACCGGCATCGCCACCTCCGCAGTCTCTTCAGCAGATGCCACCGACGACTACCCCATCCCCAACCGCATCCTGCGCACCCCGTGCACCGCCGAACAGATCATGGCCGCCGCCCGCGACGTCGAACCCGTCTACTACGAGCGCTACATGATCGACTACAACAACAAACCCGCCGCCGACCAACAAGGCGCCCAAGACCGCATCCACTGGTTCTTCTCCATGGACTACGCCGGCCGCCGGCAATACTCCGAAGACACCGCCACCAACGCCTTCTACGAACAAATGTCCTGGCGCTGGCCCAACTGGGCCAAACTGTTCTTCAACAACAAAGGCGTCGCCGCCCACACCACCGACATCTGCCAGAACTACCCGGCAGGCGACATGTCCGTCTGGGACTGGCACTAACGCTCAGCCGGCCAATCGCGTTTCGTCCAACAGCGATTCCGCCGAGCATTGTCGCGGCACATCGTCTCGAGAATCCCGAATTCGCCATCGCCCCAAACCTCAGGTATCCGGTACCAGGGGTATTGACTACCTGCGGGGGCGGACGTAGCTTCGAGTTCACCGACCCGAAAGGTGGCGACGATGACGGCTTCGCTGAAATCCCAGACCACGCGTGCGGAATTCGCCGAGCGGCTACTGAAGGGGTCGGTACGCAAGTCCTACGCCCCGATCGTCGATATCGACTGGGATGCCCCGCTGGAGGCGGACAAATTCTTCCTGCCCCCCAAGGTGGTCTCGCTCTACGGCACCTCGTTGTGGGAGGCGATGAGCCGGGCCGAGCAGATCGAGCTGTCCCGGCAGGAGCTGGTGAACACGCTGTCCGCCGGCATCTGGTTCGAGAACATCCTCAATCAGTCGCTGCTGCGCAAGATGATGCATCAAGACCCGACCGCGGCCACCACGCACTATGAGCTGACCGAACTGGGCGACGAGACCCGGCACATGGTGATGTTCGGCAAGGCCATCGCGAAGGTCGGTGCGGACCCGATCCTGCCCCGGCTGTACCAGCGCGTCATCATCAACGGGCTGCCGTTCGTCTTCCGCGGATCGGTGCTCTGGGTGGCAGCCCTGATCGGCGAGGAGATCTTCGACTCGCTGCAACGGCAGATGATGGACGATCCCGAGCTGCAGCCGATGGTGCAGCGGCTGATGCGGATTCACGTCACCGAGGAGGCCCGCCACATCCAGTTCGCGCGCGACGGCCTGCGCAAGCGCACCCCGTCGATGTCGCGCTGGAAGCGCTTCTGGGTCGGCAATCTCAACGGCGCGGGCGGCCTGTTCTTCCGATTCCTGTTCACCAACAAGGTGCAGTACCGCCGGGTCGGCCTGGAGGCGCGGGCGGCGCGCAGGATGGCTCGCGCGTCCGCGCACCGGCGCGAGGTGCAGATCGCCGGGTTCGCCCCGTTGGCCGCGTTCCTCGAGGAGGTCGGCCTGATGGGCCCGATCGCGAGGCGGGTCTGGCGGCGCACCGGGTTTCTGCCCGCGAAGGGTCCCGCCGTCGCACACGCCGAGGATGACGACTGCGGAACCTTCGTAGAAGACGTCTACGACGGACCCGCCACCGTGGACGGCCACGCGGTACGGGTCCGGCTGACAGGACATCTCGATCCGATCGACGGCAGGTACCACTGGCAGGGCACCGTGTTCGACGCGCCGGCCGAGACCCCACGCGGCGCGGTGCCGGTCGTCATCGACGGCAATACCGTGACGGGCCGGTGCACCGAGCGCACCCAACAGGGCGGTTATCAGATCGCCGGGGCCGGGGCTCCGCCGTTCCGCCTGAGGTAGCCGGCCGTCAGCATCGCGATCGCGAACACCGCACCGACACTGCCGGAGATCAACAGCGGCACGGTGCCGTCCTTCCCCCAGGCCAGCCCGGCCCATACGCCGGCGATCAGGATCGCGAACCCGCTCGCACCCTGGAAGACACCCTGCGCACTGGCCTGCAGATCGGCACCGACCAGGGTGGAGATCCACGCCTTGCCGACGCCGTCGGTGCAGCCGGTGAACAGTCCGTACGCACCGATCAGCAGCCAGGCGGCCAGCGGATCGGTGGTCAGCCCCAGCCCGGTGTAGCCGATGGCAAAGAACATCAGCCCGATACCGAACACCGGCACCCGGCCGATCCGGTCGGCCAGCAGCCCGGCCGGATAGCTGCTCAGCGCGTAGACCGCGTTGTAACCGACATAGGCCAGGATCACCTCGACGACCGAGAAGCCGATCTCGTTGAGCCGCAACAGCAGCAGGGCGTCGGGGAAATTGATGATTCCGAACGCAACGAGGATGCCCGTGGTGCGCCAGTACCGGCGCGGAAGGTCCTTGACGCGCGCGAAGAGCGGTGGCCGCGTCGTGGGTGCGGGACGTCTGCGCTCCTTGGACAGGAACACCAGCGCGACACTGAGCACGGCGGGTACGACGGCCACCCACAGCAGCGGCGCGATCCGATGGTCCAGCAGCTCGTACCCGGCCAGCCCCAGGAGTGGCCCGACGACCGCGCCGAAGGTGTCCATGGCGCGATGGAAGCCGAACACCCGGCCGCGGTGGCGCTCATCGATATCGGCGACCAGGAGGGCGTCACGCGGGGCCCCGCGCAATCCCTTTCCCAGCCGGTCGACGACCCGACCTGCGAGAACTCCCTGCCAGGCGCCCGCGGCGGCGACGATCACCTTGCCGAGGGCAGCCATCCCGTACCCGGTGGCGATGAGTGGGCGTCGCGCGAACCGGTCGCCCAGCGGCCCCGAGGCGAGTTTGGTCAGCGACGCCGCCCCCTCGGCGGCACCCTCGATCGCGCCGACGACAGCGGGTGGGGCGCCCAACACGGCGGTCAGGTAGATGGGCAACAGCGGGTAGAGCAGCTCACTGGCGGTGTCCTGAAGGAACGACACCGCGGAGAGCACCCGGACATTGCGCGTCAGCCAGGTGCCCATCCGGACATCATCCTCCGAACCATTCCGGCACACAGAACTAGAACACGTTCTAGTATCGGTGCATGCGGTTCACCTATGCGGAAGCGATGACAGACCCGACCTACTACATCCCGCTCGCCAAGGCGGCCGATGAGGCCGGTTACCACGCCATGACCATTCCTGACAGCATCGCGTACCCGGAGGTGTCGGACTCCAAATATCTGTACACCGCGGACGGCAACCGCGAATTCCTCGACGGCAAATCCTTCATCGAGTCCTTCTCGCTCATCGGCGCACTATCGGCCGTCACCACCAAGCTGCACTTCAACATCTTCGTGCTGAAGCTGCCCATCCGGCCGCCGGCACTGGTCGCCAAACAGGCCGGGTCGCTGGCCGCACTGTTCGGCAACCGGCTGGGCCTCGGCGTCGGCACCAGCCCGTGGCCCGAGGACTACGAGATCATGGGTGTGCCGTTCGCCCGGCGCGGCAAGCGGATCGACGAGTGCATCGACGTCATTCGCGGCCTCACCTCGGGCGACTACTTCGAGTATCACGGCGAGTTCTACGACATCCCCAGCATCAAGATGACACCCGCGCCGACCAAGCCGGTGCCCATCCTGGTCGGCGGGCACGCCGACGCCGCGCTCAAACGCGCCGCGCGCAATGACGGCTGGATGCACGGCGGCGGAGATCCCGACGAACTCGACCCGCTATTGAAGAAGCTCCAGCAGTACCGCGAGACCGAGGAGCGGATCGGGCTGGCCGACGAATTCCAGGTCCACGTCATCTCGATCGACGGGTTCTCCCTGGACGGGGTGAAACGCCTGGAGGACAAGGGGGTCACCGATGTGATCGTCGGCTTCCGGGTCCCCTACATCATGGGCGACGATACCGAGCCGCTGGACGCCAAGATCCGCAACCTGGAGTGGTTCGCCGAGAACGTCATCGCGAAAGCTACGTAGCCAGTAGCGCGTCGACGGCGCGGGCGCTGAGCACCTCGTCCAGCGCCATGACGGCACCGCCCACCGGTGCCGCCGCACCGCCGTGCACCGAGGCCACCACCTCCAGCTCGCGAGTTGCCATCGCAGTCGCGTTGCCGTACAACGCTTGTCGCAAGCCCGCGACGAAGATGTCATAGGCACCGGCCATATCGCCGGTGATGACGAGCACCTTCGGGTTGAGCAGGTTCACCGCGGGTGAGATGCCTTCACCGACGTAGCGCCCGCTGTCGCGGATCATCCGGCGGGTCTCGGGGTCGCCGCCGTTGGCCAACTCGACGACATCGCGCAGATGCCGCACGGCGTAGCCCTGCTGCTGCAGTTCGTGCACGATCGCCCAGCCGCCGGCGACGGTCTCCAGGCATCCGGTGTCGCCGCACCGGCAAGCGCGACCGGCCGCGACGGCGATCTTGTTGTGGCCGAACTCGCCCGCGGCCCCGGAGGCCCCCCGCTGCAGCGCACCACCGGCGATGATGCCCGCGCCCAGACCGGTCGAGGCCTTGAGCACCAACAGGTCGCTGTGCCCCTCGAGCTCTCCGCCGCGCTCGGCGAGTGCGATCGCGTTGGCGTCGTTGTCCAGGATCACCGGGACGTTGCCCAGCCGGATCACGTCGTCGAAATACGGGCGCAGCGCCACCCCGTCCCAGCCGCGCAGGATCGGCGAATCCCGGCTGCAACCCCGTTCGCGATCCACCGGGCCGGGCAGGCTCAACCCGATACCGAACACCTCGGCATCGGGGTACTCCTCGAGCAGAGCGTCGAGACGCTTGGCGACATCGGGCATCAGGTCGTCGGGACCCAGGGCCACCTCTTGGTCGATATCCGACAGCCGCAGGACGGTGCCCGCCAGGTCACAGACCGCCAGCCGGGTCCGGCTGATACCGACGGAGACCGACAGCACGACGCCCGCGTCGACATTGAAGCTCACCGGGGTCGCCGGTCGCCCACCGGTCGAGGGCACCTGCTCACCTTCGAGTACCAGACCGGCTGCCGTGAGCGCCGCGATGCGCGCCGCCACGGCGGTCCGGGACAGCCCCGTCGCGGTGGCGATGTCGGCGCGCGTGGTTTCCCCGCGCTCCCTGATCTGGGTGAACACATCGCCGGCGGTGGCCATGCCCCGATTGAACACCGAAAACGTAAGTTCCGCCACTTTGACCGGATTTGGACAAAAGTTAGGTGGCCAGTAGGCGTAAGTGGTTCTAGGCTGATCAGGTGACCCCCACCCTTGCCCGGCCACACCGGCCCCACTCCGTCGTCGCGCCCGACCCGACCGTGCGCTGGCTGGCGGTGTTCGCGCTGGCCCTGGGTGGTTTCGCGATCGGTACCACCGAGTTCGTGGCGATGGGGCTGCTGCCCGATATCGCCGCGAGCCTGCACATCTCCGAGCCGACCGCGGGGCATGTCATCTCCGCCTACGCCCTCGGTGTGGTGATCGGCGCCCCGCTGATTGCGGCGTTGACCGCGCGGATGAACCGCAAGACCCTGGTGCTCGCCCTCATGGTGCTGTTCACACTCGGCAATCTGGCCAGCGTGTTCGCCCCGACCTACGGCACCCTGATGGCCGCCCGATTCGTCGCGGGTATCCCGCACGGCGCCTTCTTCGGAATCGCCGCGTTGATCGCCGCGCACCTGATGGGCCCGCAGAACCGCGCGAAGGCCGTCGCACACGTGCTCACCGGTCTCACCGTGGCCACCGTCGTGGGCGTCCCGGCCGCCTCGGCTCTGGGCCAGCATTTCGGCTGGCGCAGCGCCTTCGGCCTCGTGGTGGGCATCGGGCTGGTCACCCTGACCGCCATCTGGTTCTGGGTGCCGACCCTGCGCAGCATGCACATCACCAGCCCGCTCACCGAACTCGGAGCGCTGCGCCGGGTGCAGGTGTGGCTGGCCCTGCTGGTCGGAATGGTCGGCTTCGGCGGCATGTTCGCCGTCTACACCTACGTGGCCACCACCATGACCGACGTCGCCGGGTTGCCGCGCGCCCTCGTACCGCTGGCGCTGATGGCCTTCGGCCTCGGCATGGTGATCGGCAATCTGGCCGGGGGCCGGATGGCCGACATCTCGGTGGTCCGTGGGCTGTACCTGTCGATCAGCGCGCTCGGCGTGGTGCTCGCCCTGTTCGTGCTGGCCGCCCACAATCCGTGGACCGCGCTGCCGGGGCTGTTCCTCATCGGGGCCGCGGGAGCCGCCATCGGTCCGGCACTGCAGACCCGGCTGATGGACGTCGCGCACGATGCCCAGACGCTGGCCGCGGCGCTGAACCACTCCGCACTGAACATCGCCAACGCCGCCGGAGCCTGGATCGGCGGGGTGGTGATCGCCGCAGGGTACGGCTACACCGCTCCGGCGGTGGCCGGTGCACTGCTCGCGGTGGCAGGTCTGGTGGTGCTGACGCTGTCGGTTCTGCTGCAGCGCCGCCGCTGACCCCCGGTCGCTTCCGCTCCTGCCCGCCGGATCACTCGTCGATGACGTGCACGGCGGCTTCTTCCGCGGAAGCCGCCCCGCCGTCGATGCCGACATCGGTACCGATCAGATCCGATTCGTCGTCCTCGCCGGAGCCCCCGTTGGGTGCGACCAACCGGCCCGACCGGACACCGCCCACCTCGTCGTCTCCGGCCTGTTCGTCCGGGACGAAGGCCTCGTCCAGTTGCATCGCGGGGTCCGGGACCTCCGCGGCCAGGAACTCGTCGAGCGTGTCGTGATCGCGCGGTTCCTGCCATTTCTCCGGCGGCGAGTAGCCCTCGTCCAGGAGATCGTTGACACCGCGGTCGAGCAGGGTGTCCTCCTGCGTCAGCTGATCGTCATCGTCGACGCTGTACAGGCCTGCGGTCTCTTCGGGGCTATCCGGACTACTCATGGACACCACGATGGCACTGACCGCGCCCGACTGCCACCCTTCGCCCGCACATCGCTGAAGTACCGGACATCGGCCGGGCAGGCGGCATCCTTGGCAGGCTGGGGATTCCACGCGTGCACGACAACGGGGTTCACCAGTCGGGTGCCCTGCCGATCGCGAACACCGGGGTGCCGGCCTGCGGTTCGGCGGTGGCGAGCGCACTCGCCCCGAATGCAGCCAGGACAGCGGTGGGCAGTGCCAGCAGGCGAATCACGTGCGGAGATCGGCAATCGGCCGGCGGGCCCGCGCGGTATCACCGGCCAGCGCGATGACCAGTTGTTCGACGACGTCGGGGTCGGTGAGCGTCTCACCGTACAGCTCGCGCAGTTGCCCGAGGCGATAACGGACCGTCTGCGGGTGCACGAAGAGCGCGGCGGCGACATCGTCGCGGCGGCCCTGATGGAGCAACCATGCCCGCAGGGTTTCGACCAGTTTGTCCCGCACCGCGGGGCGCTGCGAGTCCAGCGGTGCGAGCACCGCGGCCCGCAGGTCGGCGAGCGCGTCCGGATCGGCCTGCAAGACCAGGACTTTGAGGTTCTTCTCGGTGTCGAACGGATCCGCGTCGTCAGCGCAGAGATCGACCGCGCGCAGTACGCGGGCCACGGATTGGGCCACCCGCGCCCACGGCCGCTCCGGCCCGATGACCACACCGGGGATGTCCAGCTGCCGGCGCAGCGCGGAGCCGTCGGTACACAACAGCACCGTCACCGGCCGGGTGAGCGGGGGCAGCGCATCCTCAGGCACTTCCAGGCTGGCGGCGGCGAGCACACCGGCCACCCGGCGTTCCGACCCGCGCGGTACGGCGACGGCCGTCAAGGTGGCGGGCGCACGCCACTCGGCGCGTTCGGCGCAGGCCAGCAGATCTTCCAGGGGTGCGCCGCGGAGTAGTTGGCGGGCAAGGGTTTCCCGGTGGCGCTGCCTGGCCAGTCCGGACTTGGCGAGTTCGTGGGCGTGGCCGGCGACGCTGGCGGCCGAGAGGCGATCGATATACGCGAACACCTTCTCGGCGAACACCGCCAACTGGTCCCCCGGTACCTCGTGTGCGACGGCGACGGCGCTCCATTCGCGCCACGCGGTCCGGGCTCCGCTACGGAACGCGGCGAGCAGCACATCGGTGGACCGGTTCTGGCGAGCTTCGCCCTGACCCAGGGCGAAGGCACCGTCGAGCGCCGGCTGGATCGACGGCGAGGTGTCCGGGTCGTCCCCCTTGGACACCAGCTGCAAGAAGGCAGCCAGGGATTGCTGGACGGCGCGTTCGATGTTCTGCCCGGTCCGCCCGCTGAAGGCGTCGGCGTAGCTCGGTACATCGCTGACCACGGCGGCGACGGTCCGCTCGGCAACGACAGGCAGTACCGACCGCATGGCGGCCGACACCGCTTCAGGTAGCGGTGCCCACCCCACCCGATCATCCTTGCCCACCAGCCCGCCGTTCTATTTGTACTTTTCGAACAATATCGGCATCCAGTTTCACACAATTCTGTCGAGAACCTGCGCATTTTTACAACCATGATGGAGACATGACTTCAGCCATCGCCAAGGTCCGACGTGGACCGCTGCGCGCTGTCGCCCACATGGTGACCACTCCCCTAGTGCCGCGGGACTTTCTCGACCTCGTCGACCCGCTCGGCAGTTCGCGTGACCTGCGCGGCCGCATCGACGCCGTCACCTCCGAGACCGACGACACGGTGACGGTGCACATCCGGGTGGGGCGCGGCTGGCAGGGACACCTCGCCGGCCAGTACGTCCGCCTCGGCGTCGACATCGACGGCGTCCGGCAGTGGCGTACCTATTCCCTGACCTCACCGGTCACCCAGACCCGCCGCCTCGCGATCACGGTCAAGGCGATCGACGGCGGGATCGTCTCGAATTTCTTTGTGTCCCAAGCCGAGCGAGGCACCGTCGTGCATCTCGACCAGGCCACCGGTGACTTCACCCTGCCGCGGTCGCGCCCGGCCAAGACGCTGTTCGTCACCGCCGGCAGCGGTATCACCCCGGTGATGGGGATGCTGCGCAGTCATCTGGCCGACCTCGGCGACGTCGTCGTGGTGCACAGCGCCCGCACCCCCGAGGATGTGGTGTTCGGCGCCGAACTGCGCCGTCTCGCCCACTCGGGTGCCATCCGTCTCGTCGAACACCACACCGGCACATCGGTGCGCCTGACCGCCGCCGATCTCGGCGCCGTGGTGCCGGACTGGGCCGAGCGGCAGACCTGGGCCTGCGGGCCCGCGGGCCTGCTGGACGACCTCGAGGCGCACTGGGCACGCCATGACCTCGCCGATGCACTGCGCACCGAACGCTTCACGATGCCGTCGGTCGAAGGCGGAGACGGCGGGCCGGTCAGCTTCACCAGAACCGGCATCACCGCCGACACTGCCCCCGCGACGACGCTTTTGGAGGCCGGCGAGAGCGCCGGCGTGCTCATGCCGTCGGGCTGCCGGATGGGCGTCTGCTTCGGCTGCGTCCTGCCCCTGCGCAGCGGCGCGGTCCGTGACGTGCGCAACGGCGCCGTCACCATCGGCGCCCCGGACGCCGGCGTCCTGGTGCAGACCTGCGTCTCCACCGTCGCCGGCTCCTGCGAACTCGACATCTGACCACCCACATCGACGGGAAGACATCATGACCGCCATCCAGAACCAGTCCACCAGCCCGGTCGCCCACTTGAGCGCCGACGATATCGAGAACCTCGGCCGCGAATTGGATGCCATCCGCCAGAGCGTCCTGGACGCCCGCGGCGCGGACGACGCCCGCTACATCCGCACCGTCATCAAGACCCAACGCGGCCTGGAAGCGGGAAGCCGCGCGGTACTGCTCTTCTCGCTGTTCCCGCCCGCCTGGTGGCTGGGCACCGCCGGGTTGTCGGCCGCCAAGATCCTGGAGAAC
The DNA here is from genome assembly GCF_011758805.1 of Mycolicibacterium fluoranthenivorans. NCBI lineage: Bacteria > Bacillati > Actinomycetota > Actinomycetes > Mycobacteriales > Mycobacteriaceae > Mycobacterium > Mycolicibacterium fluoranthenivorans. The sequence continues at coordinate 185,826 of NZ_JAANOW010000005.1, forward strand.
ATGGAGATCGGGCACAACGTCATGCACGGTCAATGGGATTGGATGCGCGATCCCAAGATTCACTCCACCACCTGGGAGTGGGATCACGCCTCCACCGCCGAGCAGTGGAAGCATGCACACAACGAGGAACATCACACCTACACCAACGTGCTCGGCAAGGACGGCGACCTCGGCTACGGGATCATGCGGGTCGACGAAGAACAACGCTGGAGCCCGTTCCACCTGGGCCAGCCGGTATGGAATGCGATCAACGCGTTGATCTTTCAGTACGGGATCGCCGCGTATGACCTCAAGCTCGGCAAGAACCTGAAGACCGCGGAACGCCGCAACAACCCCGATTTCCGGGCCCGGGTGAAGGCCACGCTGCGCAAGGTCGGCACGCAGGGTCTACGCGATTACGTCGTGCACCCGCTGCTGTCGGGCCCCAGCGCGGTCACCACCCTGACCGCCAACCTCACCGCCAATCTCGTGCGCAACGTGTGGACACACTCGGTCATCATGTGCGGCCACTTCCCAGAGGGCGTGCAGACTTTCACCTACGACAGCATCGACGGCGAGACCCGCGGCCAGTGGTACCTGCGCCAGATGCTCGGCTCGGCGAACATCACCGGCAGCCGGCTCATGCACCTGATGAGCGGCAACCTGTCCTTCCAGATCGAGCATCACCTGTTCCCCGACCTGCCCAGCAACCGGTACGCCGAGGTCGCCCCGCAGGTGCGCGACATCTTCGAGCGCTACGGGCTGACCTACACCAGCGGCCCGTTGATCAAGCAGGTTGCCTCGGCCTGGGGCAAGGTCATTCGGCTCTCGCTGCCCAACGATCTGCTGGGTTCGCGCTCGTCCACGCCGCGGCAACCGGCGGCTGTGGCGGCCTGACGAACTGTCCACAGTTCACGTCACCGGCACCCCGAACGCCAGCACCGCGGCGTCGTCCTGGACGCCGGACCCCAGACCGTCGAGCAATGCGCGGATCTCGTCGACGGCCTCCTGTGCGCTCGCCGGTGCCCACCCCTTCGCGCTCGCCAACAGCGCGCCGTCATCATCGAAGCGCTCCCGGCCGGTTCCGGTCAGGGCCTCGGTGAGCCCGTCGGTGTAGAGCACCATCGTGTCGCCCGGATTCAGGTGCAGGGTGTGCGCCACGAACCGTGGTCGTTCCACCATCCCGACCGCCTGACCCCCGAGGGTGTCGGCGTAGTAGGCGCTGCCATCGGCGCCGAGCAGCAACGGCGGCAGGTGGCCGCCGCTTGCCAATTCGATGTCGAACCCGTCTCCGGCTCGGACCATGTTGCCGTAGATCAGGGTGCTCAGCGTGCGCTTGGGCGCCAGGCCGAGGTGTTGGGCGAGAACGGAGTTCAGATTCCCGAGCACCGCCACCGGGTCCTCGTTCGAGACGGCCGCCGACCTCAGCACGTAGCGGGTCAACCCGGTGACCACCGCTGCGTCGACGCCCTTACCGATGACGTCGCCCAGAAAGAAGCCCCATGTCGACCGGTTCACCGGGAACAGGTCGTAGAAGTCGCCGCCGATGTCATCGGTGGACGCGGCGTAGTAGTAGTCGGCGGCATCCAGCCCCGGTGGTGGTGACAGCACCGGCGGCAGCAGTGAACGGCGCAGCGTCTCGGCGAACGCTCGGGCCCGTGCACTTTCGGCCTCGGCCCGGGTGCGTTCAGCCAGCAGTTCGCGCTCGTAGGCCCGCCGGTCCGTGGCGTCGACCGCCGTGATGCGCAGCAGCTCGAAATTCCCCTCCGCATCCGTTTTCACATTGGCGGTCAAGAACATCGGTCGCCGTGTTCCGTCCACACCGACCATGTCGACCGTGACACCCTGCAGGTCACCGGTCATCGCCAGCAGGGGCGCGAAGTGCGTCTCGTAGTGAATACGCCCACCGACGCTCAACAGGTCGGTGATCAGGGTGCCGCGCAGCGCGTCGTGCTCATGACCCAGCCACGCCAGGACGGTGGCGTTCACGCGCAGGATTCGGCCTGCGCCGTCGGTGACGATGTGCCCGCACGGCGCGTGCTCCCAGAGATCGTCGACGTCGAGGGGGCTCACGGCGCGGTGACGAACGTCGTGATCGCGGCGGCGGTGGCTTCGGGGTGGCTGACGTGCGGGCAGTGCCCGGTGGCGTCGAGGGTCACCAATCGGCTGCCCGCGATCTGGCTGTGCACGTAGGCGCCCACGCCGGTCGGCGCGATGGCGTCATGCGCGCATTCGATGACCAGGGTGGGCACCGTGACGTGCGCCAGGTCTGCGCGGTTGTCGGACAGGAAGGTGGTCCGGGCGAAGACGCGGGCGTGCGCCGGGTCGGTGCGGCAGAACGACGCTTCGAGTTCCTCGGCGAGTTCGGGACGCTCGGCGTTACCCATGATCTGTGGCGCCATCGCTGCCGACCAGCCCAGGTAGTTCAGTTCCATCGACTCCAGCAGCTCGTCGATATCGGCTCGGGAGAAGCCACCGCGGTAATCCTCGTCATCGAGGTACCGCGGCGACGGGGTGACCATCACCAGCTTGGCGAACCGCGTGGGGTCGGCGATGGTGGCCAGGACGCCGATCATGGCCGACACCGAGTGCCCGACGAACACCACCTCGCGCAGGTCGAGGGCGCGCACGACCTCCACGGCATCCTCGGCGTACCCGCTCAGCGCGGAGTACTTGATCTCGTCCCACGCCGCCGGGTCCGCTGCTCCGGAGCCGACGTGGTCGATCAACACGATCCGGAACGTGGACTGCAGTCGTTGCACAACGGGGCGCCACAGGTTCTGATCGCAACCGAAGCCATGCGCCAGGAACAACACCGGCCCGCGCTCGGCACCGAGGACGGTGACGTTGTTGCGCGTGCGTACATCCACCGGGTCAGTTTAGGAGGCCCGACATCGAAGTAGTCTCGCGTCCATGACCGTGACCGTCGACGAGCTTGAGGTCGCCGATCCGGCGGACGCCTGGACGCGGGCCGGGTTCGGTGTCGATGCCGACGGTGTGTGCCGCGTCGGCGGTGTCGGCATCCGTCTGGTCGGGCGGGACGGCGGCACCGGCATCCTCGGGTGGTCGTTGCACGGCGTGCGGGTCGACGGCGCACTCGACGGCATCCCGACGAAGATCTCAGACGTGGTGGCTGCGGCGCCGGGCACGCACGCCAACGGCGTCACCGCGATCGACCACATCGTGCTCCTGTCACCCGATCTGAACCGGACGGTCGCGGCGCTGGCCTTAGCCGGCGTGCGGCCGCGCCGGGAACGCGACGGCGAACTCGGCGGCCGGGCGATCCGGCAGATCTTCTTCCGGTTCGCGGACGTGATCATCGAGGTGGTCGGTTCACCCGGAGTCGCCGGAGCGGGTCCGTCGTCGCTGTGGGGGATCACCTACACCGTCGCCGACATCGATACCAGCGCCGCGTTCTTCGCTGACCACAGCACGCCCGTGAAGGACGCGGTGCAGCCCGGCCGCCGGATCACGACACTCGATCACCGGGCCCTCGGAATGTCGGTCCGGACGGCCTTGATCTCGCCGCATATCCTCAGCGCATGACCGACCCTGTGATCATCCATACCGACGGTGGGTGTCGCCCCAACCCCGGCCCCGGCGGCTGGGGTGCGGTACTGCGCCACCGCGAGCACGTCCGGGAGATGTGCGGTGGCGAGCCCGGCGAGACGAGCAACAACCGGATGGAACTGACCGCGCCGATCATGGCGCTGGAGGCGCTCACCCGGCCCGTGCTGGTGCACCTCTACACCGACAGCACGTATGTACGCAATGGCATCACCAAGTGGGTGTTGGGCTGGGAACGCAACGGCTGGCTGACCGCCGCGAAGCAACCGGTGAAGAACGTCGACCTGTGGCAACGCCTGCAGGCCGCGTGCTCTCGGCACGAGGTCGAGTGGTTCTGGGTGAAGGGCCACGCCGGCGTCGCCGACAACGAGCTGGCCGATGTGCTGGCCACCCGCGGGATGCAGGAAGCGATGGGCGTGGCCGGCTGAGTCGTCGCCCCGGCTCGGGCAGCGGTCGACGCCGCCGCCCGAGCCGATGGTCGCACGCTACTTCGAAGGACCCTGTGAGCCACCGTCGTTCGACTCGTGGGACGCCTTCGGGGTATCGGAACTCGATGCACTATCCGGCTTCGTGGCGCCCGCTGTGGCCTTCTTCGGGACGGAGAACTTCAGGGTCGGCAGCTTGAACGTGGGGAGCTTGAGCGTCGGCTTCTTCCACGCGGGCTTCGCCGCCGTGACGGTGTCGGCCGGGTCTGCCTTCTTGGTATCGCCGGCGGCGTCCGTCGACGACTCCGCGGCACCGTCCGCGGTGGCAGCCGCCACCTTCTGCTTGGGCACCGTCTTCGGCGCCGTGTCCACCTTCGCCGTCGACAGCGTCACGGTCGGAGTCGAGTCGGCGATCGCCGGGGACGCCACATCCTGGGTCTTGGCATCGGTCTTGGCATCGGTCTTGGTCGTCACCGCCAGCGTCGGCGACGGGGTGAACAGTGCCTTCTCCGCGGCGATGAACCCTTCGATGGCCGTCTTGATGGCGTTGAGGGCGAAGTTGATGGCCTGGGCCGGAGTGAATTTGCCCAGGACGAACGTGCCGTCCAGCGCGCTGGCCAAGGCACCTTGCACACCGGTGGCGATCGGAAACAGGAGTCCCTGGGTCAACAGGCTCGGCTGCTGAGCCAGCCGGTTATCCACGTGAAGGCCGGTGAGGACCTGCGTCACGCCCTTCACCAAAGTGTCCGCCGCATAGGTCACGACGTAGAGCGGAACGGTGACCGCCGTCCCCAACGGGCCGGCCGGTTGGTAGTAGTACGGCGCGAAGAAGTCCACGCCGCTGGTCAGCTGCAACGGCAGCGATTTCACCTCGTGCACCGCCAGCGGTACCACGCGTTCTGCGGCGTGTTGCACCGACGGTGCGCTCACCACCGCCGCGGTCGCTATGGCCATGGCACCGGTCAACGCCATCATCGGCGTCATACGTTCACGGATATCGATCAGAGCGTCCACTCTTCCCCCGTCAGTCGGATTCAACATTGTCAGCAACCATGCGTTTGCCGCCTGGTGAGCAAATCACGACGTCCAGCAAATTTCTGTGATTTTGCACAGCTGAACTAACTTCACAGCGGATTGGCAGGTTTTCCCGGACCAGGCGGGCACAACACCGTCGAGCGGGGATGACCTACTCCCAGACCACCTCGGCAGGGATCTTGTCCGGCCGCAGCCCCCGCCAGCTGGGCTGGCGCAATCGACCGTCCGATGTGCGTTCGCTGTAGCGCACCTCACCCACCAGTTCCGGCCGAACGAACGTCACGCCACGCCCGTCGAGAGTGGAAAGCTCTGCATTGAAGGGTGATTCACGGGTTTCCAGCGGCTTCAGCGTCTTCCGCAGATCGCTGAGCATCTTGTCGGTGAAGCCGGTGCCGACCCGGCCGGCGAAGTGCAATCCACCTTGGGCGGGAATACCGACCAACAGTGCCCCGATGCCGCTGGTGCGCCCGCCCTCGCCCGCGCGCCAACCGCCGATCACCACTTCCTGGGTGTTCCAGAACTTGTCCTTGATCCAGGCCGTGGACCGACGGCCGGGCTGATAGGTCGAGTCCCATTTCTTAGCCACCACCCCTTCCAACCCGCGCCGGCGCGCCTCGTCCAGCGCATCGGCGCCCGGGAGCAGGTCGGGAACGATCAGCCCGCCGCCGGCGGCCAGAGTTTCCAACAACTTCCGCCGATCCCGGTAGGTGGCGCGCAGCAGCATCCGGCCGTCGAGTGCCAGCAGGTCGAACGCCCAGAACTCGATGTGGGTGTCGGGTCCGCGGTTCTGCATGGCCTGGAAGCTGGGCACCCCACCCTCAAGCGCGACGACCTCGCCATCGAGGGTCACGTGGTGGTCGGCCAGATCGGCGGCCACGGTCTGCAACTGCGGGAATTCGGCCGTGACATCGCGTCCGCTGCGCGAACGTAGTTGCGCTACACCGTGATCGGCGTCGACGAGCAGCCGGTAGCCGTCCCACTTACCTTCGAACGCCCATAGCGACGGATCGAGTTCGGCGACGGAGCCGTGTGTGGTCAGCATCGGCGCGATCTCGCCCGGCTGGTCCTTCATGCGCTGCACGATCCAGTTCTTGCCCTCGGTCTGGATCAGCACGTAGCGGCCGGAGATCCGCGAACCGTGCAGGTTGACGATCACCTCACCCTTCTTGCCGCTCGGATCGCCGTCATCGCGGAACTTCTCGGTGTCATAGCGTCCGGAGTCCCAGATCCGGACCTCGCCGCCACCGTATTCACCCTTGGGAATCGAGCCTTCGAAGGTGGCGTACTCCAACGGGTGGTCCTCGGTGTGCACCGCGAGGTGGTTCACCGAGGACTCACCGGGCAGGTTCTTCGGCACCGCCCAGCTGACCAGCACGCCATCGCGTTCCAGCCGGAAGTCGTAGTGCAGGCGCCGGGCGTGGTGCTCCTGGATGACGAACCGGTCGCCGGAGCCACCCAGGCGGCCTTCTGCGGTGGTCCCTACCACCGGCGGGGCGCTGGGCACCGGCTCTGGCGTCTTACCCGGGTCCCGCATGCTGCGGTAGGTGGTGAGTTTGTCCGGCAGCACCACGGTGTCGTCGAGTCCGGCCAACAGGTCGCCGTCGCGGTCGAGGCGGGCCAGCACCTCGTCGAAACTCAACTGCCGCAACGCCGGATCGTCGAGCTCATCCCAGGTCCGCGGCGCCGCAACGGTCGGGTGCTCGCGGCCACGCAGCGAGTACGGAGCCACCGTGGTCTTGGCGGCACTGTTCTGGCTCCAGTCCAGGAACACTTTTCCCGCGCGCAGGCTGCGGGTCATGGTGGCCGTCACCTGCTGTGGCATCGCCTGCTCCAGTTGCTGGGCCACCCGGCGCGCCAGGACCGACGCGCCGTGCGAGCTGACCGGTTCGGTCAACGGCACATACAGGTGCACACCCTTGCTTCCGCTGGTGACCGGGAATGTCGGCAACCCGATATCGGCCATCAGATCGCGCACCTCGCGGGCCACCGCGCACAACTGGCCCATCTGCACCCCGTCTCCGGGGTCGAGATCGAACACGATGCGGGTGGCCGGCCCCACCGTCTGGGCGACGAACTTCCACTGCGGGACGTGTACCTCCAGCGCCGCCTGCTGGGCTATCCACGCCAGGCCTTCCCGGCTATCGATAATCGGGTACACGGTGGTCGCCGACTTGTGCGCGATGGCCCCGCGGCCCAGCCAGTCCGGCGCCGAGGAGGCCAGTTGCTTCTCGAAGAACGAGGCCTCGTCGACCCCGTTGGGCCACCGTTTCCGGGTCACCGGTCGGCCGGCGATATGCGGCACCATCGCGTCGGCGACGGCCAGGTAGTACTCGAAGACTTCGGCTTTGCTGGTGCCGGTCGCCGGATAGAGCACCTTGTCGGGGTTGGTCAATTTGACGCGGCCGTAGCGCTCCACCCCTTCAGGTTATTCCCGCATACCCCCCGACAGCATTACTCGCTGTTACCTTGGGATGGTGAGGCGATTCTGCGTGGCGTGCCTGATGGTCGTGGCCGCGGCCGCCGGGGCCCCGGCCGCCGGCGCGGATCCGGCCGACCTGGTGCCGTACTGCTCGGGCGATCAGACGCCGATGGACAGCAATTGCCGGGTGGCGCCGTCGCAGGTCTTCACCCACGACCACTCCGGCGCGAATCCCGAGACACCGCTAGGTCTCACGCCCGACGAAGTACCGGCGGTGTAGCCGATGCGGTCGATCTGGAAAGGCTCGGTCGCCTTCGGTCTGGTGAACGTCCCGGTGAAGGTGTACAGCGCCACCGAGGACCACGACATCAAGTTCCATCAGGTGCACGCGGAGGACAACGGGCGCATCCGCTACAAGCGCACCTGCGAGGTGTGCGGCGAGGTGGTCGAGTACCGGGATATCGCGCGCGCTTACGAATCTGACGACGGGCAGACGGTGGTGATCACCGACGAGGACATCGCCACCCTGCCGGAGGAACGCAGCCGCGAGATCGAGGTGGTCGAGTTCGTTCCCGCCGAGCAGCTGGACCCGCTGATGTACGACAAGAGCTACTACCTGGAACCCGATTCCAAATCGTCGAAATCCTATGTGCTGCTGGCACAGACGCTGGCATCGACCGACCGGGTCGCCATCGTCCACTTCGCCCTGCGCAACAAGACGCGGCTGGCGGCGCTGCGGGTCAAGGATTTCAGCAAGCGGCAGGTCATGGTGGTGCACACCCTGCTGTGGCCCGACGAGATCCGCGACCCGGACTTTCCGGTGCTGGACAAGGAAGTCGAGATCAAACCCGCCGAACTGAAGATGGCCGGGCAGGTCGTGGAGTCGATGACCGACGATTTCCACCCCGAACAGTTCCACGACACCTATCAGGACGAGCTCCGCGAGCTGGTGACGGCCAAACTCGAGGGTGGCGAGGCCTTCACCACGGAGGAGCAGCCGGCCAACCTCGATGAGGCAGAGGATGTCTCGGACCTGCTGGCCAAACTCGAGGCCAGCGTGAAGGCCAGACAAGGCGATGGCGAGAAGCCGCCCGCGAAGAAAGCTGCCGCCAAGAAGGCCCCGGCGGCCAAAAAAGCCCCGGCCAAGAAGGCCGCCGCCAAGAACTAGCGGCGAGCATCCCGTTCCTCACCCCGGGACCGCCGGCTCGCGCCGTGGCCGAAACCTGCCTCGATGTGGCAGTCCCCGACAAATTAGAACGTGTTTCAGAAAGTGGTTCCGAAGCTTAGTCAGCCTTGCTACCGTGGCGCCGGAGAGAGAAACGAGGCAGGCATGATTCTGGACAGATTCCGGCTCGACGATCAGGTCGCGATGGTCACCGGAGCGGGACGCGGACTGGGCGCGGCGATCGCGGTCGCCTTCGCGGAAGCCGGTGCGGACGTGCTGATCGCGTCGCGTACGCAGGCTCAACTCGAGGAGGTCGCGGCACAGATCGCCGCCACCGGCCGCAGGGCTCATATCGTCGTGGCCGACCTCGCTCACCCCGAGGCCACCGCCGCGCTCGCGGAACAGGCGGTCGGCGCGTTCGGGAAACTAGACATCGTCGTGAACAACGTCGGCGGCACCATGCCCGGCCCGCTGTTGAACACCTCCACCCAAGACCTCAAGGATGCGTTCACGTTCAACGTCGGGACCGCACACGCGCTGACCCAGGCGGCCGTACCGCTCATGCTGGAGCACTCCGGCGGCGGGTCGATCATCAACATCACCTCGACGATGGGCCGGCTCGCCGGACGCGCGTTCGTCGCCTACGGCACCGCCAAGGCCGCCCTTGCCCACTACACCAGGCTGGCCGCGCTCGACCTGTGCCCGCGGATCCGGGTCAACGCCATCGCACCGGGATCGATCCTCACCTCGGCGCTGGACATCGTGGCCTCGAACGAGGCGTTGCGCGATCCGATGGAGAAGGCCACCCCGATGCGCCGGCTCGGGGATCCCGTCGATATTGCCGCTGCGGCAGTCTATTTGGCATCGCCGGCCGGTTCCTACCTGACGGGCAAGACCCTCGAGGTCGACGGCGGCCTCACTTTCCCGAACCTCGACCTGCCCATCCCGGATCTCTGAGGAGCACGCAAGAATGGCCATCAAAGTCGCCGCGATCGGCACCGGAAACGTCGGCAGGCACGCCCTGAGCCAGCTCATCACCGACCCGGCCTACGAGCTCACCGGCGTGTGGGTGTCCTCGGCCGCCAAGGCCGGCCAGGATGCGGGAACGCTTGCCGGTCTCGACGTCACCACCGGCGTCATCGCCACCAACGACCTCGGCGACGTGCTGGCCACCGAACCCGAATGTGTCGTCTACACCGCGATGGCCGACAACCGGCTGCCCGAGGCCCTGGAGGACTACCGCCGGATCCTGGCCGCCGGCGTCAACGTGGTGGGCAGCGCGGCCGTGTTCCTGCAGTACCCGTGGCAGGTGTTGCCCGTCGAGCTGATCAGCCCCATCGAGGAGGCGGCACGGGCGGGATCTTCGTCCATTTTCATCAATGGGATCGACCCCGGATTCGCCAATGACCTTCTGCCCCTTGCTCTTGCCGGTACGTGTCAGAGCATCGAACAGATCCGGTGCATGGAGATCGTCGACTACGCCACCTACGACAGCCCCACGGTGATGTTCGACGTGATGGGATTCGGCAAGTCCCTCGACGAGCTGCCGATGCTGTTGCAGCCGGGGGTCCTGAGCCTGGCCTGGGGGTCGGTGGTGCGCCAGCTCGCCGCCGGCCTGGGCATCGAACTCGACGAGGTCACCGAGACCCACGTGCGGGTACCCGCGCCGGAGGACTTCGACATCGCCTCGGGGCACATCCCCAAGGGCAGCACAGCGGCCATGCGGTTCGAGGTACGCGGCATGGTCAAAGGTCATCCCGCCGTCGTCCTCGAACATGTCACCCGGCTGCGCGACGATCTGTGCCCGGAATGGCCCCAGCCCGCACAGGAGGGTGGGTCCTACCGCGTCGAAGTGACCGGCGAGCCGTCTTACGCCCTCGATCTCTGCCTGAGCAGCCGCAAGGGCGACCACAACCACGCCGGACTGGTGGCCACGGCCGCCCGCGTCGTCAATGCCATTCCCGCCGTGGTGGCCGCGCCGGCGGGCATCGTCACCACATTGGACCTGCCTCTCATCACGGGGAAAGGGCTGTACGCTGGCGCGTGACGCCGGAGTTCGATGAGAGGGGCCCGCGGATGCGGTCAATGTTCGTTCTGCCTTCACTCCTTGCTGCGGCCGCCGTGGTGCTCGCACCGGCCGCCGCAGCCGACCCGGACTCCACGTCCGATTCCAACCTGCCGTCGTGTACCAGCGTCGGCGGAAACGAAATGGGCGGCGCCGCAACCGAATGCGCCACGCCCGGCAACGTTCAACTCAACGCCTCCCCGCCGGAGCCCACCTACCCGTACCCCTGGGACGACGAGTTCTACGGACCCGCCCTGATCATCGGTGGCGACGGCGGGGGTGGCTACCACGGCGGCGGTGGCGGTCACCGCTAGGAGGCCACATGCGCATCGCCGTGATACCGGCCCTGCTCGCCGCCGCGATGCTCGGCGCGCCGGTGGCGGCAGTGCTTTCTGCGCCGCTCGCGGCGGCCGCACCCCAATGCGTGCACACCGGCCCGATGACGACGCAATGCGCATCGCCCGGGCACACCCAGATCGTCACATCCCCTCCCGCCACCAACAACGGCCCGTTCTACGGTTGGCCCTATGGGGGCGGCGGGATCGTCATCGGCCTCGGCTGAGCCGACCCGACTGGTGGCGATCGCAAGGTTTCGGCTACCCTAACTTCTTTATTCGCAGCCCCGGATAGAAGAGAGGGTCAGTTGTTGCAGGACACGCAGGCACGGGTGCGGCCGGGCTGGTATCTGCTCGGACCCGCCTTCGTCGCCTCCATCGCCTACGTCGATCCCGGCAACGTCGCGGCCAATGTGAGTGCCGGAGCCCAGTTCGGTTACCTGCTGGTCTGGGTGATCCTGGTGGCCAACATCATGGCCGGGCTGGTGCAGTACCTGTCGGCCAAACTCGGGCTGGTCACCGGCCGCTCGCTGCCGGAAGCGATCGCCGACAACACCCGCACTCCCACCCGGATCGCCTTCTGGTTGCAGGCCGAGACGGTCGCGATGGCCACCGACCTGGCCGAGGTTGTCGGCGGCGCCATCGCCCTGCACCTGCTCTTCGACCTGCCCCTGCTGGTCGGCGGGATCATCACCGGCCTTGTCTCCATGCTGCTGCTCGCCGTGCAGAACCGCCGCGGACAACAGGTCTTCGAGCGGGTGATCACCGGACTGCTGCTGGTCATCGCCATCGGATTTCTCACCAGCCTGTTCGTCGAACCACCCGCACCCGCAGACGTCGCCTCGGGTCTGATTCCCCGGTTCGACGGCCCGGAGAGCGTGCTGCTGGCCGCCGCCATGCTGGGCGCCACCGTCATGCCGCACGCGGTGTATCTGCATTCCGGGCTGGCCCGCGACCGGCACGGCCAGCCGGCCGCCGGCCCGGCCCGGCGGCGCCTGCTCCGCATCACACGCGTCGACGTCGGCATCGCGATGCTGATCGCCGGCGCGGTGAACCTCGCCATGCTGCTCGTGGCGGCCACCAACCTGCAGGGCATGGCCAACACCGACTCGATCGAAGGCGCGCACGCCGCGGTGGCCGACACCCTGGGACCGGTGGTGGCCTTGTTCTTCGCGATCGGGTTGCTGGCCTCGGGCCTGGCCTCGACCTCGGTCGGCGCCTACGCCGGCGCGATGATCATGTCGGGTCTGCTGCGCCGCACCTATCCCCTGCTGCTGCGCCGGCTGGTGACGCTCATCCCGGCATTGGTCATCCTGGGCATCGGTGTCGACCCAAGCCGCGCCCTGGTGATCTCCCAGGTGGTGCTGTCGTTCGGGATCCCGTTCGCGCTCATCCCACTGGTCCGGCTGACCAGCAACCGCATCCTGATGGGCGCCGACGTGAACCACCGCATCACCACCGGACTGGGCTGGCTGGTGGCGGCCGTCATCACCGTGCTCAATATCGTGCTCATCTACCTGACTGTGCGAGGCTGAATGACGTTGTCGCACATCTATTTCGCGTACGGGTCCAACCTGTGCGTGGACCAGATGGCGCGACGCTGCCCCGATGCCACCGACCCCCGGCCCGCGACGCTGCCCGATCACGACTGGTTGATCAACGAACGGGGCGTGGCCACGATAGAACCGCTGGACGGCGCACTGGTGCACGGTGTGCTGTGGCGGGTCAGCCCCCGTGATCTGTCCACCCTGGACAGCGCCGAAGGAGTCCCGGTGCGGTACCGGCGCGACCGCCGGGTGGTGTTCACCGAGGACGGCCCGCGCGACGCCTGGGTCTACATCGACCCGCGCGTCGAGCCCGGACCGCCGCGGCCCGGCTACCTGGAACGGATCATCACCGGCGCCGTCCACCACGGGCTGCCACAGACGTGGATCGACTTCCTGCACCGATGGGACCCCGCCGGCTGGCCCCACCGTGACCGCGGCGCGCACGCGTCGGCGCCGCAATCACTCACCGCGCTCCTGGCCCACCCGGAGGTGTCCGAGGCGGTGACCCTGCGATCGCGGTTCGGCTTCCTGGCCATCCACGGCGGCGGGCTGGAGCGGATGACCGACGTCATCGCCGAACGCGCCGCCCACGCCAGCGGGGCGTCGTCCTATGTCGTGCGTCATCCCGCCGAATACCCGCACCACCTGGCCTCCGCCCGGTATCTGCCCGAGCAGTCCGAACACCTTGCGGCATTTCTCGACCACGTCGACATCGTGGTGTCCCTGCACGGCTACGGCCGCATCGGCCGGAGCAACCAACTGCTCGCCGGGGGCGGCAACCGGGCGCTGGCCGCACACCTGGCCCGGCATCTGTCGATACCGGGCCATCACCTCGTGACCGATCTCGAGGCGATGCCTCGCGAACTGCGCGGTCTGCATCCGCAGAACCCGGTGAACCTCGCCCGGCAGGGCGGCACTCAACTCGAATTACCGCCGCGCGTGCGCGGACTCAGTCCGCGCAGCGGAATGGCGGGACCCGACGGACTCACCCCCGCCACCGTGGCCCTGGTCCGCGGACTGGTCGCGGCCGCTCGCTCCTGGCCCCCACGCACGGGCTGAGCCTCGCCGTTTCGCCGGGCTGTCCGGCTCGGCGCTTACGATCGCGGTATGGCATCTGACTTCCGGTTCGGCTTCAGCATGCGCGACGCCACCTCCGCAGGGTTCGTCCAGGACGAGGCCCGGCGCGCCGAGCAGCTCGGCTACGACGTCCTGCTCGTTCCCGACCATCTGGGGATCGCCGCTCCGTTTCCCGCGCTGACCGCCGCGGCCACCACCACCGAGCGGCTGCACCTCGGGACGTTCGTGCTCAATGCCTGTTTCTACAAGCCGGCCCTGCTGGCCCGCGATGTGCAGACCCTGCACGACATCTCAGGCGGCCGGTTCGAGGTCGGCCTGGGCGCGGGGTACGTCAAGGAGGAGTTCGACGCCGCCGAGCTGCCGTTCCCCAGCGCCGGGAAGCGCGTCGACTACTTGGCACACGTCACCGCCTATCTGGCCGAGCACGTCCCGGACGCGCCGATCGTGATCGCCGGCGGCGGCGACCGGCTGCTCACCGTGGCGGCCAGGTGGGCCACCACCATCGGTGTCACCGGCGATCTGGCCGATCGCCTCGCGTTTCTGCGCACCGTCGCCGGCGACCGTTTCGACGCGCTGGAACTCAACGTGGCCATCACCGCGGTGCCGACCGACGGGTCCGGGATTCCGGACCTCAAGATGACGCGCCGGTTCGCACCGGATGCGACCGACGAGGAACTGCTCGACAACCCGGGCGTGCTGTCCGGGACGCCCGCAGACCAGGCCGACAAGCTGCGCCGGCTGCGCGACGAACACGGCGTCACCTACTTCGTGGTGCAGTCCGCGCATGCCGAGGCGTTCGGGAAGGTGATCGCCGAACTCAGGTAGGCCTCACAGCCCGTCGGCAAGGTGGTAGTACACCGAATTCCACCGCAGTTCGCGCTGGAAGTCATGGGTGACGGTACCGGCGTCGATGGTCACGAGTTCGGTGCCGGTGATCAGCGCCAGATCCCGAATGGCGGACACCGATACCGCCGTGGTGAGCACGGTATGGTGCGGCCCGCCGGCCATCAGCCAGGTCTCGGTCGAGGTCGACCATGACGGCAGGGGTTCCCACACCGCACATGCGACCGGCAGCCGCGGCAGGGCGGCAGGAGGCTCGATGACCTGAACTTCGTTGGCCACCAAGCGGAACCGTCCACCGACGTCGCAGATACCCAGCACCACGGCATCACCGGGCGCGGCGGTGAAACGCAGCCGGACCGGGTCCTCCCGGCCACCGATGCCGAGTGGATGCGCTTCCACGGTCGGGGTATGCGCGGCGATGCTGGGACACACCTCGAGCATGTGCGCCCCGAGGATCGACTCCGCACCGGGGGTGAGGTCGTAGGTGTAGTCCTCCATGAACGACGTACCACCGGGCAGCCCGGTAGCCATGGTCTTGACGGCACGCACCATGGCGGCGGTCTTCCAGTCACCCTCCGCGCCGAAGCCGTAGCCGTCGGCCATCAACCGTTGCACGGCGATGCCCGGCAGCTGGCGTAGGCCACCGAGATCCTCGAAGTTGGTGGTGAACGCGCTGAATCCACCCTCTTCGAGGAACTGCCGCAGACCGATCTCGATGCGTGCGGCCTCGCGCAGGGTGTCGTGTCGCTCGTTGCCGGGGCGCAGCTCCATGGCGACGACGTATCGGTCCTGGTACTCCTGCACCAGCTTGTCGATATCGGTATCGGCGGCGCTGTTGACCGAGGCCACCAGATCGTTGACCGAGTACGAGTTCACCGAGATGCCGAACCGGGATTCGGCTTCCACCTTGTCGCCTTCGGTCACCGCGACATCCCGCATGTTGTCGCCGAACCGGGCAAGCCGCAGGCCGCGCAGGTCCGCGGCGGCCAGCGCGGACCGTGCCCACGAACCGATCCGCGCGGTGGTATCGGGATTACCGACATGGCCGGCGATCGTGGTGCGCGGCACAGATAGCCGCGTCTGGATATAGCCGAACTCGCGATCCCCATGCGCCGCCTGGTTGAGGTTCATGAAGTCCATGTCGATGGTGTCCCAAGGGATCTCGACACCGAACTGGGTGTGGAAGTGCAGCAGCGGCTGGCGCAGCGCGTTCAGCCCCCGGATCCACATCTTGGCCGGCGAGAAGGTGTGCATCCAGGCGATCACACCCACGCACTCATCGCTGGTGCCCGCCTCGCTGAGCAATCGGTAGATGGAATCACCGGTGGTGACGACGGGCTTCCACACCACCGGGACCGGCAGGTCCGCACTGGCGTCCAGCCGGTCGGCGATGATCCGTGATTGCTCGGCAACCTGGTCCAGGATCTCCTGACCGTACAGCGACTGGCTGCCGGTGACGAACCAGATCTCTTTTCTGGCAGGACTTTCCATGATCTTGGACATCAGCCCTCTTTCTGTCCGTAGACGTTCTGGTAGCGCTCGTAGAGCGCGGTGACATCGCCGGCCGAGAGTTCCGCCGGGCGGCCGAGCTGGCGACTGAGGTAGGCGGTGCGCGCGACGTCTTCAAGCATGACCGCGGCCTTGACGGCCGACCGGGCGTCCGGTCCGATGGTGAAGGGGCCGTGATTGGCCATCAGCACGGCCGCAGAACGGCTGCCGCGCAGCGTCTCCACGATCCCGCGCCCGATCGAGTCGTCCCCGATGCGGGCGAACGGGCCGACGGGTATCTCACCGCCGAACTCGTCGGCGATCATCGTCAGGATGCACGGGATGGGCTCCCCGACCGCCGCCCAGGCAGTGGCATAGGTCGAGTGGGTGTGCACCACGCCCCCGACCTCCGGCATATGCCGGTAGACGTAGGCGTGCGCCGCGGTGTCCGAGGATGGCGCGAGTTCCCCGTCGACCAGTTCACCGTGCAGGTCGCAGACCACCATCTGCTCCGGTGTCATCGAATCATAGGAGACACCGGACGGTTTGATGACCATGAGTTCCCGGTCGGGAACGCGGGCGGAGACGTTGCCCGCGGTCCAGATCACCAGCTGGTAGCGGGTCAGCTCGGCGTGCAGTTCGCACACCTGTCGCCGAAGCTGGGTAATCACTTGGGACACTTCCGATGTCACGGTCACTGGGCAATCCTTGCCATATCGGGTTGGCCGGCCGCCGCGCGGATCGCCCGCAGCCTGCGCATCATCGGGTTTCCCCGACCGAACCAGTCGTGCAGCGCCACGTACTCGGCGTAGAGGGCGTTGTAGCGTTCGACGTTCTCCGGGATCGGCAGGAATGCACTTCGGGTGCGTCCGCCCATCTGGGCCGACGCGGTGGGCACATCGGGGTAGATACCGGCCGCGGTTGCCGCATGGATGGCGGCACCGAGGGCGGGCCCTTGCGCCGAGGTCACACAGGACAGCGGTAATCCGGTGATATCGGCGTAGATCTGCATCAGCAGACGGTTTTTGATCAACCCGCCGGCGACGACGAGCTCCTCGACCGGGACTCCCGCGCGGTTGAACGTCTCGACGATCATCCGGGTGCCGTATGCGGTTGCCTCCAGCAGTGCGCGGTACTGGTCGACACAGGTGGTGTCCAGGCTCTGCCCGACGATCACCCCCGACAGGTGATGGTCGACCAGCACCGAGCGGTTACCGCTGTGCCAGTCCAAGGCGACCAGTCCGTGTTGACCGATCTCCTGCTGGGCGGCCAACTCCGACAGGTGTTCGTGTACCGATATACCGCGCTGCTGCGCTTCCCGCGTGTACGGCTCGGGCACACTGGATTTGGTGAACCAGGCAAAGATGTCGCCGACGCCGGACTGCCCCGCTTCGTAGCCCCAGAGCCCCATGGTGATGCCGCCGTCGACCACTCCGCACATGCCCGGTACGTCGCGGACCTCACGGGCGTTCATCACGTGGCACGTGGAGGTACCCATGATCGCGACCAGGCGACCAGGCTCGGCGGCATCTGCAGCGGCCACGGTGACATGGGCATCGATATTGCCCACGGCCACCGGGATTCCGGCGGGCAACCCGGTCCATGCCGAAGCCTGCGCGGTCAGGTGACCGGCCGAAGCACCGAGCGCGGCGATCGGTTGTTCGATCTTGTCGGCGACGAAATCGACGAAGTCCGGATTGAGCGCGGCCAGGAAATCCCTGGACGGATAGGCGCCGTCCTGGCGGATCGCCTTGTAGCCCGCGGTGCTGACATTGCGCACATAGGTTCCGGTGAGCTGCCAGACGATCCAGTCGGCGCCCTCCACCCATCGGTCGATGGCGGCATAGACCTGCGGGTCCTCCTCCAGGATCTGCAGGCCCTTCGCGAATTCCCATTCGCTGGAGATGAATCCGCCGTACCGCGGAAGCCAGGTCTCTCCCCGCACGGCGGCCAGGGTATTGATGCGGTCGGCCTGCGGTTGCGCGGCGTGGTGACGCCACAGTTTCGCGTAAGCGTGTGGGCGGTCGGCGAATTCGGCGAGCTGACACAGCGGAGTGCCGTCGACACGGGTGGGCACCATAGTGCAGGCGGTGAAATCGGTGCCCACTCCGATGACGTCGGCGGGGTCGATACCCGCTGCGGCGACCGCCTCCGGCACCGCAAACCGCAGCACGTCGACATAGTCCTCGGGCACCTGCAGCGCATAGTCCGGTGGGAGCCGGACGTCGGCAACGCCCGGTAGCGCCTCGGTGATCACACCGTGGCGGTACACGTGGTCGGCGAACGCCAGTTCCTGCCCGTCGGAGACGCGCACCACCAAGGCACGCCCGGACAACGTCCCGAAGTCGATACCGACGACATACCTACTCGTGGTCATCGAGCCACCCTCTCCGTCATGGTGCGGAGACGGACCATCACGACCACCCCTACCGATCTTGTGCCCTGCATCACACTACGAATGTTAACGTGAACATTCGCGATCGGTCAACGCACGATTTATGTCGTCACCACCCCCCACGGGCGCGGCCGTGCGTGCTGCTCATGTGGGCTGAGACCAGCGACTGGCACCACTCACACCAGCGCCGAAGCGGGGTTGACCCGCCGCTAGGTGATCGTTAACATCCAAAATGTGATGCCGGCCACTTTCGCCCCTGCCGGCGATGCCGGCCATCGGCGCGCGGCCGAGCGGCAGAACCCGGGAACGAACAGGAGTCAGGTGTGAAGAGAACCTTTGCGGCCGTCATCGGCATCGCCGCCGTCACCGCCGCCGTGGCGGCCTGCGGGAGCGGGAAGGCCCCCGAAGGCGGTGGCGGTGGCGCCGGCGGCGCGACCACGCTGGGCTTCGCCCAGGTCGGCGCCGAAAGCGGTTGGCGTACCGCCAACACCCAGTCTATCAAGACCGCCGCGCAGGCCGCCGGCATCGACTTGAAGTTCGCCGATGCCAATGGCGAACAGGAGAAGCAGATCTCGGCCATCCGCTCATTCATCCAGCAGGGCGTCGATGTCATCGCCTTCAGCCCGGTGGTTCGCACCGGTTGGGACGCAGTGCTTCTGGAGGCCAAGAACTCCAAGATCCCGGTGATTCTCACCGATCGGGCGATCGACACCCAGGAGAAGGACGTCTACAAGACGTTCATCGGCGCCGATTTCGTCGAGGAAGGCAAGCGGGCCGGCACGTGGGTGGCCGATCAGTACGCCGGCGCACCGGGACAGGTCAACATCGTTCAACTGGAGGGCACCACCGGCGCCGACCCGGCCATCGACCGCGACACCGGTTTCAAGCAAGGCATTTCGTCGAACCCGAACCTGCGGATCGTGGCCTCGCAGACCGGTGATTTCACCCGCTCCGGCGGCAAGCAGGTCATGGAAGCCCTGCTGAAATCGACCCCGAAGATCGATGTGGTGTTCGCGCAGAACGACGATATGGGCCTGGGTGCCATGGAGGCCATCGAGGCCGCCGGCAAGGTCCCCGGCAAGGACATCAAGATCGTCGCGGTCGACGCCACCCACGACGGGATGCAGGCGCTGGCCGACGGCAAGTTCAACTACATCGTCGAGTGCAACCCACTGCTCGGGCCGAAACTCATGGATCTGGTGAAGCAGGTGGCCGCGGGTGAGCAGGTACCGGCCCGGGTCGTCGTTCCCGACGAAGCCTTCGATCAGCAGCAGGCCATCAAAGCGCTGCCCGGACGTCAGTACTGAGCGGCGGGGATATGACCTCGAAGGAGCCCGTACCCGTCGTCGAGATGCGGGACATCTGTGTCGAGTTCCCCGGGGTCAAAGCGCTTGATGCCGTGGACTTCCGGTTACTGCCCGGCGAGGTGCACGCCCTGATGGGCGAGAACGGCGCCGGCAAGTCCACCCTGATCAAGGCGTTGACCGGGGTGTATCCCGTCGACTCCGGGCAGATCATCGTCGACGGCACGCCACGGTCCTTCACGGGGCCGCGCCAATCCCAGGAGGCCGGGATCAGCACCGTCTACCAGGAGGTGAACCTGTGCCCGAACCTCTCGGTCGGCGAGAACATCCTGCTCGGCAGAGAACCGCGACGGTGGGGGCATATCGACTACCGCGCCCTGCACCGTCGGGCCGGCGAACTCCTCGCCCAGCTCGAACTCGACATCGACTCCCGATCGCGGCTGGGCGCCCATCCCATCGCGGTGCAGCAGTTGGTGGCGATCACGCGGG
This sequence comes from Mycolicibacterium fluoranthenivorans, assembly GCF_011758805.1. Lineage (NCBI taxonomy): Bacteria > Bacillati > Actinomycetota > Actinomycetes > Mycobacteriales > Mycobacteriaceae > Mycobacterium > Mycolicibacterium fluoranthenivorans. Next base: position 205,959 of record NZ_JAANOW010000005.1, read on the forward strand.
CCACCGCCATGCGGTCGGCGGTACTCATCCTCGACGAACCCACCTCCAGCCTGGACGCCGGTGAGGTCAGCGAACTGTTCGGTGTCATCCGCCGGCTGCGCGACGCCGGGACGGCGATCCTGTTCGTCTCGCACTTCCTGGATCAGGTTTATGCGATCTCCGACCGGATCACGGTGCTACGCAACGGAAAACTGGTCGGAGAGTACCTGACCACCGAGCTACCCCGAGTCGGCCTGGTCACCGCCATGCTGGGCCGCGCGGTCGACGCTCTCGACGAGGTCGCCGATACTACGGCGGCAATCGAGGTGACCGGCACGCCGGTGGTGTCACTGCAGGGTTTGGGCCGGGTGCCCGCGGTGGAACCGGTCACCCTCGATATCCGCCGCGGAGAGATCATCGGGCTGGCGGGGCTGCTGGGATCGGGCCGCACCGAACTGGCCCGGCTGATCTTCGGGGCCGACCGCGCCACCGCCGGTCAGCTGTGTGTCGACGGCACACGCGTGATCATGCGGACGCCGCGCACCGCCATCGATCACCGGTTCGCGTTCACCTCCGAGAACCGCAAGGAAGACGGTGTTTTCGGGGAGCTCACCGTGCGGGACAACCTGGTGCTCGCGCTGCAGGCCCGCCGCGGCTTCGCCCGGCCGTTGTCGGCCAGAGCCAAGGACGAACTGGTCGACAAGTACATGGAGGCCTTCGACATCCGGCCGCGCCGGCCCGATGCCCTGATGAAGAACCTGAGCGGCGGCAATCAGCAGAAGGTGCTGCTGGCCCGCTGGCTCATCACCGAGCCGCAGCTGTTCATCCTCGACGAGCCCACCCGGGGTATCGACATCGGCGCGAAAACCCAGATCCAAAAACTTGTCACGGAGTTGGCCGCTGGCGGGATGGCGGTGCTGTTCATTTCCGCCGAGCTTGAGGAGGTGACCCGGGTGTCCCATCGCATCGCGGTGATGCGGGACCGTCGCAACGTCGCCCAGGTCGACACCGACCAGCAGCCCGACCTGCACGAACTGATCGCGGCGAGCCCGTCATGACCAGACGGATCGCCGCACACCAATTGTTCTGGCCCGCATTGGCGCTCATCGCACTGCTCGCCGCGAACGCCGTGCTGTCCCCCGGCTTTCTCAGTGTGCGCGTTCAGAACGGACACCTGTACGGCAGCCTCATCGACATCCTGCGCAACGGTGCGCCGACGCTCCTCGTCGCACTGGGCATGACGCTGGTGATCGCCTCCCGCGGCATCGATCTGTCCGTCGGCGCGGTGGTGGCGATCGCCGGCGCCGTGGTGTGCGCCCACATCGCCGGCTCACCCCAGCCCGACAGCGTCGCCACGGTGCTGACGGCGATGGCCTTGGCCGTCCTGGCGGCCGCCGTGCTGGGCCTGTGGAACGCCACCCTGGTGGCGGTGCTGGGTATCCAACCCATCATCGCCACGCTGGTCCTGATGACCGCGGGTCGCGGTATCGCCCTGTTCGTCACCGAAGGCCAGATCGTCACCGTCACCAGCGCCCCGTTCAAGATGCTGGGGGCGGGCTACTTTCTGGGCCTGCCGGTCGCGATCCTGGTGAGTCTGTCGATATTCGTGCTGATCGGCCTGCTCACCCGCCGCACGGCGCTGGGCATGCTGCTGGAGGCCGTCGGGATCAATCCCGAGGCAGGCAGGCTGGCCGGGGTACGCAGCCGGACCATCGTTTTCGCGGTGTATCTGTTCTGCGCGCTGTGCGCCGGCATCGCCGGCCTGATGATCGCCTCGAACATCTCCGCCGCCGACGCCAACAACGCCGGGCTGTGGATCGAGATGGATGCCATCCTGGCGGTCGTGATCGGCGGCACCTCACTGCTCGGCGGCCGCTACAGCCTCACCGGGACCCTGCTCGGCGCCTTGATCATTCAGGCACTGACCACCACCGTCTACACCCTGGGTATCCGACCTGAGGTCACGCTGGTGTTCAAATCCGTTGTGGTGGTCGCGGTCTGTCTCATGCAGTCGGCGAAGTTCCGCGGGTCCTTCACCCGCGGCCGCCGACGTCCCCCGTCCGGGTCCCCGACCGCACCGACACGTGCCCGCCGGACCGAGCCGAAGGTGCTCGCATGACGACAACCCTCGCCCCACCCCGGATCCGTAAGCTCGCGACCGGAAAATACACCGGACCGCTGGCCACGTTGGCACTGTTCGCCGTGATGTTCGGCGGCGTCCTCAATCGTTACGATTTTGCCAGCCCCACACAGGTTTTCCTCAATCTGTTCGTCGACAACTCGTATCTCATCGTGCTGGCCGTCGGGATGACCTTCGTGATCCTCACCGGCGGTATCGATCTGAGCGTCGGGTCGGTGGTCGCGCTGTCGACGGTCATCCTGGCCAAGACCCTGCAACAGGGCTGGCCCACCTCCGTCGCCATCATCACTGTCATGCTCGTCGGTCCCGCACTGGGACTGGTGATGGGCGTGATGATCGAACGCTTCGACGTCCAGCCGTTCGTCGCGACATTGGCCGGCATGTTTCTGGCGCGCGGGATGTGTTATGTCGTCAGCGTCGATTCGCTGCCCATCAAGGATCCGGCGGTGCGCACCCTGGGTCTGGACTACCTGTACCTCTACGACGACAAGTTCATCCGTTGGCCGGTGGTCATCGCGCTCGTCGTGGTGGTGGTCGCGCTGTACGTCCTGCACCTGACCCGGTTCGGCAGAACCGTGTACGCGGTCGGCGGTAACCGGCAGTCCGCCCAGCTGATGGGTTTGGACGCGGCGGCGACCCGAATATCGGTGTACGTCATCAGCGGATTCTGTGCATCGCTGGCGGGCGTTCTGCTGGCCGTGCAGAAGCTCTCGGGCTACAGCAACAACGGAATCGGGCTGGAGTTGGACGCCATCGCCGCGGCGGTGATCGGCGGTGTCATCCTGGCCGGAGGCGTGGGCTACGTCGCGGGCGCCCTGATCGGGGTGCTGGTGCTGGGCACCATCGAGACGTTCGTCACCGCGGCCAATCTCGATTCCTACTGGACCCGCATCATGACCGGCGCGCTGTTGCTGATATTCGTTCTGGTCCAGCGTGTCTTGGTGCGGCCGACGTCATGAGCCCCGGCAATAATAGGTCGATGAGCCGCAAGCCAGTCATGTCCGACGTTGCCCGGCTCGCCGGGGTGTCCCATCAGACGGTGTCGCGGGTGATCAACGGCTCCCCCAGCATCCGGCCCGCCACCCGGGAACGGGTGGAGCACGCCATCGCCCAACTCGGCTACCGCCCCAACAGCGTGGCCCGCGCGCTGGTCACGAGCAGGTCGGGCATCATCGGGATCATCGGCAGCAGCACCGCCCAGTACGGTCCTGCGAGCACCCAACGCTCGGTGGAGGAGTCGGCCCGGGAGGCGGGTTTCTTCTCAAGCTCGGTGACACTGGCATCGTTGACACGACAGGAGATTCGCAGCGCGCTGGATCATCTGTCGCGGCTGGCGGTGGAAGCCATCGTGATGATCGTGGCACAGCAGGACGCCCTCAACGTGGTGAGCTCCGAGGATTTCGGGGTGCCGGTGATCGTGGTGGAAGGTGATCTGTCCGGGTCCGGGTTGTCGGTCGGGGTCGACCAGATCGGTGCCGCCCGCACGGCTACGCAGCATCTGATCGATCTCGGCCACACCGAGATAGCCCATGTCAGTGGCCCGGATGGCTGGCCGGAGGCGACGGCGCGCACCAAGGGGTACCTCGACGCGATGCTCGCCGCGCGATTGGCGCCGCGCCCACAGTGGCGCGGTGACTGGAGCGCGGGGCGTGGGTACGAGCTCGGCAAGCAGATCGCCGCCGATCCCGATATCACCGGGATCTTCGTCGCCAACGACCACATGGCCATCGGGGTGCTGCACGCGCTGGCCGAGGCCGGCCGCCGGGTACCCGACGAGGTCAGTGTGGTGGGTTTCGACGACATCCCCGAAGCGCCCTATCTCATCCCCGCGCTGACCACCATCCGCCAGGACTTCGCCGCGGTCGGCCATCGCGCCATTGCCCTGGTGAAAGCTCAACTGTCCGATACCGAATGCGAGACGGCGCTGCTGGGCGCGGATCTCGTGGTGCGGGACAGCACGGCGCCCCCGCCGAGGACGGCTTAGGTGCGTACCGCCGAGGTCACCGCCCACGGCCTCGAATACGAGCTCTTGGGCGGAACGGTGCGCGCGGTGCTCACCGGGGTGGGAGCGGCGATCCGGGAGCTGTCGGTGGACGGTGTCGATCTCACCCCGGGCTACCGGCCCGATGTACTGCGGCCGTTCTACTCGGGCACGGTGCTGATGCCATGGCCCAATCGGGTGCGCGACGGCCGCTGGACTCACCGTGGTGTCACCCAGTATCTCGATATCACCGAACCGCGGCGCGCCAACGCCCTGCACGGACTCCTGTGCTTCACCGAGTACCGGCTGCTGGAGCACACAGATTCGTGTGCGGTCCTCGGGGCGCAGGTCTTTCCGCAACACGGGTACCCCTTTCAGCTGGACACCCGGGTCCGCTATGCCCTGGTCGACGACGGTCTGCACGTCACGCACACCGTCGCGAACACCGGACCGCAGACCGCACCCGTCGGCATCGGCACCCACCCGTTCCTGTGCATCGGCGATGTGCCCACGGCCGCACTGACATTGACTGTCGCCGCCGATGACCACATCGACGTCGACGACCGCCTCAACCCCGTCGGGGTCAGCCCGGTGCGCGGCGGCTACTGGGATCTGCGGGCCGGGCGTCTGGTGGCCGATCTTGACCTGGACGATGCCTGGACGGGTCTGCACATGAGCGACGGCGGTAGCACACACACCTTGAGCGCACCCGACGGTCGGACGTTATCCCTGTGGGCCGATGAACAATTCGGCTATCTCCAGGTGTTCACCACCCGCCGCTACCCGGTCGGTGACGGGTTCGTCACCGCGATCGCGGTGGAACCGATGACCGCTCCGGCCGACGCCCTCAACAGTGGGGCCGGCCTGCGGTGGCTTGAGCCCGGCCAGGACTGGTCGGCATCCTGGTCGATCCGGTACCGCGGCACCGTTCAGTAGACGCGGCGCGCCGCCCCGCTGGGGATACCGCACAGGAAATCCGGTTTCGGTAGCCGGTGGTCCAGGGCGGCCCGGCCGACGGCTTCGATGACGTCCGGCAGTCGTTCGGTCCTGACCAACGCCAGCGCCGAACCGCCGAACCCGCCGCCGATCATCCGCGCACCCAGTGCACCCGCATCCAGGGCGGCGTCCACCGCGGTGTCCAGCTCCGGCGAACTGACCACCAGATCATCGCGCAGTGACGCGTGCGAGGCACTCAGATGTGGTCCGATGGCCGCGATCTCGTCCGCGCGCAGCAGATCGGCGACCGCGCTGACCCGACGGATCTCGGTCAGGACATGCCGCAACGCGCGCCGCAGCGGCGGGTCGTCGGTTCTGGCGCAGTTCAACACCGCGTCGACATCGTCGGTGTGCAGCAGGGCCGAACGGCCGATGCGCGCGCACACCCGCTCCACCCGAGACCGCCGCAGCCCATAGGATCCTTCGACCAGCCGGTGCGGTGCGTTGGTGTTGATCACCAGAAAGACCACTCCCGCAGGCCGGCAGTCGAGTTTCAGGTGTTCCACACCAAAGGTGTTGCAGTCCAGGAGCATCACATGGCCGGCGCGGGCACGCAGCGCGGCGGACTGATCCATGCCACCGGTGGCGGCACCGACCACGACGTTCTCGGCGGTGATGCAATCGCGGGCCAGCGTGCGGCGCCCGGAATCGTCGGTAGCGGCACCGAACAACTCGGCGATCGCCAGCGCGGTCGCCGTTTCCAGCGCGGCCGAGCTCGACAGGCCGGCGCCCTGCGGCACCGACGAGTGCACGGCGATATCCAGACCCGGTATCCGGGCGATGGTGTCGTGGTAGGTCATCGCCCACGGCACCCCGGCGACGTACCCGGCCCAGCCGTTCGGCCGGTGTGGCCCGATATCCGCACCGCCGCCCTCCCAGTGGTCCTGGTGACCGGTCGATGCCAGCCGGACCCGGTCCTCGTTGTGTACCCGGACCGCGACGGCGGTGGCGTAGGGCAGCGCGAAGGGCATGACCGAGGCGCCGATGTAGTCGATATGCTCGCCGATCAGGTTGACCCGGCCCGGCGCCATCCACACCCCGTCCGGTGCCCCGCCGAAGCGCTGCCGGAACAGGTCGTCGACCCGGCCGCAGAGTTCGTCGGGCGCAGCTGGAGCCACCAGATCAAGGTTGTTCATCGTCGGTGCCCTCATGCGATCTCCCGAAGCCGGTCGGCGATGTGTTCCGGAGTGGTGTCGTTGACCCATGCCCCCATCGCGGATTCCGAACCGGCCAGATACTTCATCCGGCCGGGTGCCCGCATGAGGGAGAACAACTGAAGGTGCAGCCGTCCGTGGGCACGGTCGGGTCCGACCGGCGCCTGGTGCCATGCCGCGATGTACGGCGTCTGGTCCACCCCGTCGAAGAAGCGGTCGACCCTGCCGAGCAACTGCAGATATATCGTGGCCAGCTCGTCCCGTTCGGCATCGGTCAGCGCGGGGAAATCCGGGACATCACGATGTGGCATAAGGTGTATCTCCAGCGGCCAGCGCGCCGCGGCGGGGACGAACGCGGTCCAGTGCTCCGCGGCCACCAGCAGCCGGCGGCCCGAATCGCGTTCCGCGCCAAGGATGTCGTCGTACAGGTTGCGACCGGTGGTGGCGGCGTGGCGGCGGGCCTGCCGAACCATTGCCTGGGTCCGCTGCGGCAGGAACGGATAGGCATAGATCTGGCCGTGCGGATGGGTGAGCGTCACCCCGATCTCGCGACCGCGATTCTCGAAGCAGAACACCTGTTGCGCACCGGGTACCGCCGACAGTTCGGCGGTGCGGTCCGCCCACGCCTCGATGACGGTGCGCGCCCGCCGATGCCCCAGGGTGGCGAAGCTGGCATCGGGATCGCTGGTGAAGCACACCACCTCACAGCTGCCCGTACCCGGTATCTGCGGCCACAGCGGCTCACCGTCGACGTGGGTGTCGGTCGCCGCTGCACGGGAGGACAATGCGGGGAAACGGTTTTCGAAGACGACGACGTCGTAGTCGGCGGCGGGTATCTCGGTGGCCGGCCGGCCCGGCCGGGTCGGCGCCAGTGGCGATTCGTCCGGGCCCGGCAGGAATGTCCGGTCCATGCGGTGCGCGGCGATGGTGACCCATTCGCCGGTGAGCACGTCATAGCGCAGCTGCGATTCCGACACCGCAGGCTCCAGCGGCCTGGTGTCGGTGAGCCCTCCGGTCCGCCGCATCCGCCCTCCGCTGTCGAGTTCGTCGAAGTAGATGAGCCGGCGGCCGTCTGCCAGGGTGGTGACGGTCTTGCGGACGGTGGTGGGCGTGACGGTAGGCGGTGTGGGCACGGGTCAGCGACCGCCCCTGCGCTTGTTGTAGATGTCGAAGCCGACGGCCGCGAGCAACACGAGACCTTTGATGACCTGTTGCACGTCGCTGCCGATGCCGACGATCGACATCCCGTTGTTCAGCACACCGAGCACCAGACCGCCGATGATGGCGCCGAACACGGTGCCCACGCCTCCGCTGGAGGATGCTCCGCCGATGAAGGCCGCGGCGATCGCCTCCAGCTCGAAGTTGATCCCGGCCTGCGGGGTGGCCGAATTCAGCCGCGCGGCGAACAGCAGCCCGGCGACCGCGGCCAGCATCCCCATGTTGACGAACACCAGCAGGGTGACCCGTTTGTTGCGGACACCGGACAGGCTGGCGGCCGCGGCGTTGCCGCCGACGGCATACACCTGGCGCCCGAACACGGTGTTACGCATCAGGAATGCGTAGACCAGGGTGAGCACGACGAGGATGATGCCGACGATCGGCACACCGCGGTAGCTGGCCAGCAAGAGGGTCACCGCGCCCAGCGCCACCACGATCCCTGCGCACTTGGCGATGAACAGGGCTCGGCTGGAGACCTCCTGGCCGTACTGCAGTTGTGCGCGTCTGCGCCGGATCTGCATGATCACGGTGGCGACCACGGCAATGCCGCCGAGGATCACCGTCGGCCAGTGGTAGAGCGCGGCATTGCCGAGTTCGGGCAGAAAGCCACTGCTGACCTGCTCCAGCCCGCGGGGCATCGGCGCGATCGATTGTCCTTCGAGCACGTACTGGGTGGCGCCGCGGAACACCAGCATGCCGCCGAGCGTCACGATGAACGACGGAATCCCCACGTAGGCGATCCAGAAGCCCTGCCATGCGCCGATGAGCGCGCCCATCCCGATGCACAGCAGCACGGCCAGGAGCCACGGCATATCGTTGCGCACCATCAGGACGCCGGCCATCGCCCCGGTGAAGGCCGCCACCGAGCCCACCGACAGGTCGATGTGACCGTTGATGATCACGATGACCATCCCGATCGCCAGGACCAGGATGTAGCCGTTCTGCTGGATGATGTTGGTGACGTTGAGTGGTTTGAGGACGATACCGCCGGTCCACACCTGGAACAGCAGCAAGATCGCGATCAGCGCGACCACCATTCCGGACTGACGCACGTGCGACATCAGGAACCGCGTCACCGCGTTGCCGCCGCGTCCGGACGGCGGCGTTCCGCCCTTGTTGATATCGGGCGCCGGCTGTTTCGCGGTGATGGTCACGCGGATCCTTTCATCATGTGGTGCATCAGGGTCTCTTGTGTCGCGTCGGCGCGCGGCACCTCTCCGGTCAACCGGCCCTGACTGAGGGTGTAGATGCGATCGCAAAGCCCGAGCAGCTCAGGCAATTCGGAGGAGATGACGAGGACGGCCTTGCCACGGGCGGCGAGCTCGTTGATGAGGACGTAGATCTCGTGCTTGGCGCCGACGTCGATACCGCGGGTCGGTTCGTCGAGGATCAGCACATCGGGGTCGGTGAACAGCCACTTGCTGAGCACCACCTTCTGCTGGTTGCCACCGGACAGTTTTCCGGTGGCGGTCTGCACCGACGCGGTCTTGATTCGCATCGAGGCCCGGAACTGTTCCCCGATCCGGGTCTCCTCGTGGTGGTCGATGACCGAGTGGTGGCTGACCTTGTCCAGGGAGGCCAGGCTGATACTGGTGGCGATGCTGTCCATCAGGTTGAGCCCCAGGCTCTTGCGATCCTCGGTGGCGTAGGCGATTCCGTTGCCGATGGCGCGTGGCACCGTGCTGGTGTCGATCTCGCGGCCGGCCTTGAACACCTTGCCGTTCTCGTAGCGCCCGTACGATCGCCCGAACACGCTCATCGCGAGCTCGGTACGACCGGCGCCCATCAGCCCGGCGATTCCGACGATCTCCCCGGCTCGGACGTTCAGCGTGACATCGTCGACCACCTTGCGGTGTTGGTCGATGGGGTGCAGCACGGTCCAGTTGGCCACCGAGAACACCACATCGCCAATCTCGCAGCCCTGCCGGGACGGGAACCGGTCGGACAGGTCACGGCCGACCATCGCCCGCACGATGGCGTCCTCGGTGAGGTTCTCGTCGACCGGCACGGTGTCGATGGTGCGACCATCCCGCAAGGTGGTGACGGTGTCGGCGACCTGCAGCACCTCATTGAGCTTGTGCGAGATGATGATCGAGGTGATGCCCTGCTCACGCAGGCCGACGATCAGCTCGAGCAGGTGCTTGCTGTCCGAATCGTTGAGTGCCGCGGTCGGTTCGTCCAGGATGAGCAAGCGGACATCCTTGGACAGCGCCTTGGCGATCTCGACGAGTTGCTGTTTACCGACGCCGATATCGGAGACCCGGGTCTGCGGGCTTTCGCGCAGACCCACTCGATCCAGCAGTGTCTGCGCCTTCTGCAGCGTCCGGTCCCAGGAGATCACCCCGCGGCGTGAGATCTCGTTGCCGAGGAACATGTTCTCGGCGATCGAGAGGTAGGGCACCAGGGCGAGCTCCTGGTGGATGATCGCGATACCACACCGCTCGCTGGACCGGATATCCCGAAATGCGCACAGCTGCCCGCTGAATCGGATCTCCCCGTCGTAACTGCCGTGCGGGTACACGCCGCTGAGGATCTTCATCAGCGTCGACTTGCCGGCCCCGTTCTCGCCACAGATGGCGTGGATGGCACCGGCCTGCACCGTGAGGTCCACTCCGGACAGCGCTTTGACACCGGGAAACTCCTTGGTGATTCCCCGCATCTCCAACAGCGGTGTCGCGGTCACTTCACCTGGTCCGGCGTGTAGTAGCCCGAATCGATCAGGACCTTCTGGTAATTGGACTTGTCGACGCTCACCGGGTCCAGCAGATAGGACGGCACGATCTTGTCCCCGTTGTTGTAGGTCTTGGTGTCGTTGACCATCGGGGTACCACCGGTCAGCACGGCGTCGGACTCCTGGACTGCCGCCTTGGCGAGTTCGCGGGTGTCCTTGAAGACGGTCTGGGTCTGCTCACCGGAGACGATCGACTGCACCGAGGCGAGTTCGGCGTCTTGGCCGGTGACGATGGGCAGCGGTTTGGCCGCGTTGCCGTAGCCGGCGCTCTTGAGCGCCGAGAGCACCCCGCGGGAGATGCCGTCATACGGCGAGAGCACGGCGTCCAGGCGGGCCGTGGTGTAGGCCTGGCTGAGCAGGTTGTCGGTCCGGGACTGAGCCAGTCCGCCGTCCCAGCGCAGCGTGGCGACCTGGTCGAAGGTGGTCTGCCCGCTGCGCACCACCAGCTTCCCGCTGTCGATGTAGGGCTTCAGCACGCTCATCGCGCCGTCGTAGAAGAAGGTGGCGTTGTTGTCGTCGGGCGATCCGGCGAACAGTTCGATGTTGAACGGTCCGGCGCCACTGGCGAGTTTGAGCTTGTCGACGATGTAGTTGGCCTGGAGCACTCCGACTTTGAAGTTGTCGAAGGTGGCGTAGTAGTTCACGTTCGGGGTGCCCTTGATCAACCGGTCGTAGCTGATGACCGGGATCTTGGCATCGGCGGCGCGCTGCAGCGTATTGGTCAGCGAGGAACCGTCGATCGGTGCGATCACCAGGAGCTGGACGCCCTTGGTGATCATGTTCTCGATCTGCGAGACCTGGTTCTGCACGACATCATCGCCGTACTGCAGGTCGGTCTTGTATCCCAATGCCTGGAACTGGTTCACCATGTTCTGGCCGTCGCCGACCCATCGCTCCGAGGACTTGGTCGGCATCGCGATACCGATCGTGCCTTTCTCGGGGCTGCCACCCTTGGCGGCCTCGGTGGACCGGCCGCAGCCGACCAACACCACGGTGGCCATCACCAACAGGGCGACACACCATCTCAGCAACCGCATCTTTCCTCCTGCCGACACGCGGGCGGGGGTTCCGAGACCCAGCCATTCCCGCGTTCTCTCCAAATGTGAACATTAACACTCCACCGAAAGTATGTGAGCCAGTTCACTCGATGTCAATGGGATGCTGCACTGCCGCACCAATTACCCAGGTGAGCGCGAATTTTTTGGGGTCAAACCACCGGGGCGGCGGCCCTACCGTTCGAACCACGATGTGATCATTAACATCGCGACACTTCGGGCGCCGCCGCGACCCCGGGGCTGATCCGCATGTGATATCCGCAATGCGCCGGGCAGCGTCCCATCCACGCAGTGTCCGGGTCCGAATACCGGATGTGACACACATACCTCCAGGTGGCCGGTCCATCGCGGTCATCGGCAGCGGCGTGGCAGGACTCACCGCCGCCTACGTACTGTCCGACCGGGACAACGTCACCCTGTTCGAAGCCGATGCCCGCTTCGGTGGACATGCCCACACGCAGTACGTCGACGACGGTGCGGGCGGCACCGTCGCAGTCGACACCGCCTTCCTGGTGCACAACGACCGCACCTACCCGACGCTGTGCCGGCTGTTCGGCGAGCTCGGCATCGCGGTCCAGGACACCGATATGTCGATGTCGGTCCGGGATGACGCCAGCGGGCTGGAGTACGCCGGGGCGCGCGGTCTCGGCGGACTGTTCCCGTCGTGGTCCAACCTGACCCGGCCGCAATACCTGCGGATGTTGACCGAGGTCAGGCGGTTTCACCGATCGGCCACCGAGCTGCTGGACGCCGACGACACCGGCGAGACCGTCGGCGCGTTCCTCGAGCGGCACCGCTTTTCCCGTTACTTCACCGAGCACTTCATGAAGCCACTCATTGCGGCGGTCTGGTCCTGCCCGCCAGGCGACGCACTGCGCTACCCGGCCCGCTACCTGTTCGTCTTCCTGCAGCACCACGGAATGCTGTCGGTGTTCGGTTCCCCGGTGTGGCGGACTGTCACCGGCGGTTCGGCCACCTATGTCGAGGCGATCGTGGCGCGCGTCGACGAGCCGCTGACCAATGCGCCGATCGTGTCGGTGCTCCGCAGGGACGACGGGGTGCTCCTCACCGCGGCAGACGGGCCGGCGCGCCTGTTCGACGCCGTCGTCATCGCCACCCACCCCGACCAGGCCCTGCTGATGCTGGCCGCACCCACCGCAGCGGAGCGGGCCGTGCTGGGCGCCATCCCGTACAGCCTGAATCAGGCCCAGCTGCACACCGATACGTCCATCCTGCCCAAGCATCCGCGAGCCCGGGCGTCCTGGAACTATCTGACCGGGCCGGACCACGAGTCCGTCACGGTGACCTACGACATCACCCGGCTGATGCGCCTGGGCGGCCAGAAGCGCTACCTGGTCACCCTCGGTGGGCACGGCCGCGTCGACCCGTCTTGCGTACTGGCCGAGATGATGTACAGCCACCCGACCTACACCACGGAATCCGTTGCTGCCCAGGCCCTTCTCCCGACCCTCAACGACGACCGCGTGGTGTTCGCCGGGGCCTACCACGGCTGGGGATTCCACGAGGACGGCGCAGCGGCGGGGCTACGGGCCGCGCAGCGACTCGGTGCCGGCTGGCCGACCGGAGCCACCGAAAAGGCACTCACATGCTGACGCCCGCCCTATACCGCACCAGGGTGACCCATGTGCGCCGGGCGCCCGTGCACCACTTCTTCGAACACCGCGGCTACAGCTGGTACATCGATATCGATCAGCCGCCGCGGCTGCCGCGCTGGCTGGCGCCGTTCGCCCGGTTCGACGCGCGCGACCACCTGCGGGGCGGCCCGAAAGATTCACTGCGGCAACGGGTCGACGCCTTTCTGGATGAGCAGGGCATCGATCTGCAGGGTGGCACGATCACCGCGCTGTTGCAGGCCAGGGTGCTGGGCTACGTGTTCAATCCGCTGAGCCTGTTCTGGTGCCACGATCGGCACGGCGCCCTACGCTGCGTCATCGCCGAAGTCCACAACACCTACGGCGATCGGCACGCCTACCTGCTGGATCCGGACAGCTCGGAGCCGGTCGACAAACAGATGTACGTATCCCCGTTCAACGGGATGGACGGCCACTACCGAGTGCGGGCACCCCTGCCGGGACCACTGCTGGACGTGGCGATCTCCTTGCACCGCGAGGGCCATCCGACATTCGTGGCCACCTTGCACGGCATGCGACGACGGGTCACGGTCGCCGAGGTGGTGCGCCTGCAGTTCGCCGCGCCGCTGGCACCGCTGACCGGGGCGCTGGCGATCCGCATGCATGGCATCTACCTGTGGCTACGCCGCGTTCCCCTGACTCCCCGGCCCCACACCGTCACCCGCGAAGGAATACCTGCCCGTGAGCATTGATGTCGAAGGTTTCGAAGCCGACCACGTCGTTGATTCGGTTCGCTGGCCGGACGTGGCGACCGTACCGTCCGGTCCACTCAACACCGTCTCGGCGGCGATCGCCGACCGGCTGCTCCGGCGAGCGGTCACCCGGCTGCCGGTAAGGCTGGTCTACCCCGACGGTTCGGTGGTGGGCGCCGCGGATCCGACCCTGCCCACCATGGTGATTCATCGGCCGGAGGCACTGACCCGCCGGATCGGCCGGTACGGATTGATCGGCTTCGGCGAGTCCTACATGGCCGGGGACTGGGATTCCGCTGACCTCGCAGGACTGCTCACCGAGTTCGGACGATCCTTGGCTGATCTCATACCTCCTGCCCTGCAACGGTTTCGGCGGTTCGCGGTGGTTCGGGCGCCACGCTCGCAACGCAACCACCCCACCCAGGCACGGGAGAACGTGTCCGCGCACTACGACCTGTCCAACGAACTGTTCGCCGAGTTCCTCGATGAGACGATGACCTACTCCAGCGCACTGTTCGATCACCTGCCGGCCACCTGGGCCGAACTGTCCGCCGCACAGCACAACAAGATCGACCGGCTTCTCGACGCGTCGGGCGTCCACGTGGGCAGCGAGGTGCTCGAGATCGGTACCGGATGGGGCGAGCTGTGCATCCGGGCCGCCCGCCGCGGCGCCTACGTCCGCTCGGTCACGCTGTCGGTCGAGCAGCAGCGCCTCGCACAACAGCGGGTGGCCGCGGCGGGGCTCTCCGACCGGGTGAGTATCGAACTACTGGACTACCGCTCGGTGCAGGGACAGTACGACGCCGTGGTCTCGGTGGAGATGATCGAGGCCGTCGGCTATCAGTTCTGGCCGACCTATTTCCAGACGCTGGAGCGGCTGGTGCGTCCGCACGGCCGCGTCACGATCCAGGCGATCACCATGCCGCATGACCGCATGCTGGCCAGCCGCGACACCTACACCTGGATCCAGAAGTACATCTTCCCCGGTGGACTGCTGCCCTCCGAAGACGCGATCGCCGATATCACCGCGCAACACACCGGGTTGCGGACCGTGGACGTGTCATGGATGGGGTCGCACTACGCCGAGACGCTGCGGCTGTGGCGGGAGCGGTTCCTGCACCGCGGCGAGGCAGTGCACGCCTTGGGGTTCGACGAGGTGTTCGTGCGGATGTGGGAGCTGTACCTGGCGTACTCCGAGGCCGGCTTCCGCTCGGGCTACCTCGACGTGCTGCAGTGGACATTCGCACCGACATCGCGGCCGACATGACCACACAGGTCCGGCCGGCCGCTAGGCTACGGCTCGTGACCACCGACCTCGACGTCCTGTTGCGCCGGGTCGCGCGCCGTGACGCCGAGGCCTTCGCCCAGTTCTACGACCACACCAAAGCCAGGGTGTTCGGCCTGGTCACCCGGGTGCTGCGCGATCCCGGCTACAGCGAGGAAACCACCCAGGAGATCTACCTGCAGGTGTGGCACAACGCCGGAGGCTACGACCCGGCAGCGGGGTCACCGCTGGCCTGGCTGATGACACTGGCGCATCGCCGCGCGGTGGACCGGGTGCGTTCCGAGCAGTCGGCGAGCCAGCGCGAGTCCCGCTACGGCGCGGCCAGCGTGGACACCCCCACCGACCACGTCGCGGATTCGGTGATCACCCTCGACGAGCATCGCCGCGTCGTCGAGTGCCTCGGCTCGTTGACCGACGTGCAGCGTGAGTGCATCGACTTGGCCTACTACGGCGGACTCACCTACCGGCAAGTCTCGGAACGCCTTTCGGCAAATCTCGCCACCGTCAAGTCGCGGATGCGCGACGGCCTGCGCGCGCTGCGTCACTGTCTGGGTGCCGCATGACCGGGCCCGTCGAGCACGAGGTGATGACGCTGGCGACGCCGTACGCGTTGCACGCCGTCGATGACGGCGAGGTCGAACGCCATCTGGCCGACGCGCCGCCCGCGGTCGCCCAGGAGTTCGCCGCCGAGGTCACCGCGGTGCGCGAGTCGATGGCGCGGGTTTCGGCC
This sequence comes from Mycolicibacterium fluoranthenivorans, assembly GCF_011758805.1. NCBI lineage: Bacteria > Bacillati > Actinomycetota > Actinomycetes > Mycobacteriales > Mycobacteriaceae > Mycobacterium > Mycolicibacterium fluoranthenivorans. The sequence continues at coordinate 221,572 of NZ_JAANOW010000005.1, forward strand.
GCGACCGCATTGGAGCCGCCGGCTTACCTTCGGGACCGGATCCTGGCCGCCGTCGAGACACCAGGTCAGGTGCACCAGCTCCGGCCCAAGCGCTGGCGGACGGCCGCGCTGGCCGCGGCGGCGGCCGTCGTCGTGGCCGCCGCCGGTGTCGGGGTGGGGACCGTACTGCGGCCGACGACCCCTGCACCGACTCCCTCGACCGCGCAGCAGGTGTTCGCCGCACCCGATGTGCGCACCGTGTCCGGCCCGATCCCCACCGGCGGTACCGCCACCGTGGTGTTCTCCCGGGAACGCAACGCCGGCGTGCTGGTCATGAACAACGTCGCCCCGCCGGCCACCGGCACCGTCTACCAGATGTGGCTGCTGCGCGATACCGGTCCGCAGTCGGCGGGCACCATGGATCAGGCAGCCGTGGCACCGTCCACCACCGCCGTACTGCCCGATCTCGGGGATGCGACCGCGCTGGCGTTCACGGTGGAGCCGGGCAAGGGCTCGACCGCGCCGACCGCACCGATCTTCGCCGAGCTACCGCTGACGTAGCAGCATGCGGGGGGGACGCTCGCGGGCACGACTCACCCGTAGCAGGGACCGCCGCCCGGTGGCGCGCATGAGGCGGGCCCCAGTTCCCGCCAACTGAGGTCCATCCATGGCGCAGACAGCCAGGTCTTAGTGGGTTCGAGGACGAATCGCATCGGGCCACGCTCGCAGTAGGCGCGACCGTCGGGTGTTGCGGCACAGGTGGTGCCCTCGTGCGTGATCTTGCTACGCGGATCGAGCACGCGTTGCGCTTGTGTATCGGGGAATCGCACCGCCATCGACCAGTCGTAGTGGACCGCCCGGTCACCGTCTATCCAACCGATGTGGTCGACGCCGGCCGGCGCTCCGGGAATGTCTCCCGCACAGCCGAAGCTGCCCAGACCCCAGATACCGCAGTTCTGCCCGCCCGGAGCGGTGAACCATACGCCACCGGGCTGCGCGAAGCTGCCCGCATCGAGTTCATCGTAGTAGCGGATATCCGGGAACGGGTCCGGCGCACCCGGCGCAGGCTCCGGCTCGGCTCCCGCCGGTGCCGCGCTGACGATTGCCACGATCAGCGCGCCCATTGCCGGGATGACCCCACGTAGTCGAACCACTCGTTCACACCCTCACATGAGTTCTTCTCGCCGCACCCGGATAGCCTCGCGAATGAGACGAACCATCTTTTTGCGCTACGTGATTCGAGGTGTCGCGCCATAGCACGCGGCGTCACCGACGTCCAAGGTGTTCTGGCAGATGACTTTTCCCCGATAGACGATGCGCACACTGACCCACCGGGTGGGAGCTGCACTGGGACGCCAGTCAGCCCGCACTTGGCTGCCCATCGGCGGCGGGTCCAGCACGGCGCGCGCCGGCGCGTCAATCCGCCAGGGCAGCGTGGCACCTTCGACCGTCCGGCGTCCCGTCGCGTCCTGGTACTCGATGTTCGCCACGGCAACGGTGTCGGAGACGACCTCGTAGGTGACAACCTCGTCGGCCGCAGCCGACCCCGGATGAGCGAACGCAGCGATATTCACCGCCGCACAGATCACCGCGCCGCATTGTCCCCGCGTTACGCGGTTCATGACGTTCCCACCAGCACCGCGACCGCCAAGTGGTAACCCGAACCCGGCTCGTACAGATGGCTGACACCGAAATCTGTGTAGGAGCAATCAGGGATCACGTCACGGCCCTCCAGGAGCAGCCCTCTGATCGCGTCAGCCTCATCGTGCGCCGCGCCTTGAAGAGATATTGCTTTCCCGGTGTCGATGCCCAGGTCCCTGAGGATCGCGGTCGGATGCGGTCCGTCGGCCGGCACATTCTGGGCAGAGTGATCGAGATAGGTGAAGGTGGAACGGTTGACGATGTCGGCCGCGTGCTCGACCGTCGGGTTGTAGTTCAGCGGCCCACACCCACCGTCCCGCGCCGCCAGCACCGCCTGGACCAGTTCAGGGGCAGGGTCGGTCGCCGCACGGGCGGTAACCGGAGCTGCGACGACGAATGCCGAGAGCGCCGTCACCATCACAGCAGGCCATCGCATGCTCGCCATCTCTGTCTCCTCATCGCGGGTCAGCTACACACATGTGAGCGGTGAATCTTGCTTCCCCAGAACTGCATCTGGTGGTACGACGGACCGGTGAACCACGTCGGCTGTCTGGCTTTGAGGCCGTTGTTCACATTCGACATCTGTTGCCACAGTCCGTAGAACGCATCGCCCTGGTAGAGCGGAAAGAACATGTCGGCCGAATGGTCGAAACTTCGGGTCAAAGCCTGTACCCGCGGGGTCAGGAAGTCCAGGGACTGGTCGAGATTCGCGGTCACGATATCTGTCTGCCGAACGACGTCGACTGCGTTGAAATCACCGTTGTGACGGATCACGTTGTCGTTCAGGCCCTCGATCTGATGTTTGATGGGATCGAACTGGGCGTCATACCACTGGCACATCTCACGCTCGGCGTCGATGTCGGCGGGCGTGACGTACCGGCGGGACTGGTCGAACGGGAACGGGAACTGCGGCTCCCAGGTGCTCGGAGACGGCGCGATGACCGGCAGCCGTTGCGGTTGGTCGTAGTGGGCCACCGGGTCGTAGTCGCTCACCGGATCTGCCCGTGCCGCGCCGGCTGCGATCACCGCAACCGCGTATACGGCCAGTACGCCTGCCGCGACCGGAGTCCGGTTCCATACAGGTGACTTCGGGGTTTTACCGGACACGGCGGTCCTGACCTATTTCCCGAGGGCGGCATCGATACCACCCACATCGGTGATCAGCCAGTTGTTGTTGCTGTCGATGGTGATGCTGTAGGTGGCCGTGGACTGCAACCCGGTTGGGGCCTGCATGGTCTTGGTCAGCACACTGACGAAAGAGTCAACGGTGTAGACGCCTCCGACTTCCGAGCGCACCTTGGTGGCCAGCGGCCTGGCAGTCGACTTCCACTGCAGCGGAGCGAGCACCTGCTCCATCGAGTCGGCAGCTTTGGTCAGCTTGTCCTTGAGTTCAGGAGAAGTACCGTTGACCAACTTGACCTTCCAAGCGTTGAAGTCTTGATAGTCCATGCCGGCGGCGTTCACCGCATAGTCGGCAGCGACATTCTCGGCTTTGTCCCTGTTGCTGGACGCGCGCGCTTGCGCATCGAGCGTTCCCTGCACACCGATATACAGCCAACCCAGCACACCGACCGCCGCGGCCAGTAACAGGATCGTGGCCGTTACGGCCACGGTGCGCAACGACAGTGATACCTGTCGAGGCGCCTTGGTGGGTTCCGCCACCTTGGCCGCCGCCGGTATGCCATCGTTCACTTTGTCGTCGGACTCTGTTGCTGCGCTGTCGATTTCAGTGTCGATCACGGACATGGGATTTCCTCCTTGAGATTTTCGGAACAGGGCCTCGATCTAGGGATCGGGGATCGTGACATGAAGTGTGATCGCCCCCTCCTCCGGTATGTCCGACAACGCATTCGAGAGAATCTGCGCCGTGTCGAAGTTCATCAACGCCCCACCTATTCCCTGGAACTGCGGCAGCAGTGCATTACCGACGACTTGGAGGTCGGGCGCCCTGTTGTCCAGAAAGCTCTGAACACGCGCCAAGAAATCTTGGAAGAGATTGATGTTGTCGGGATTGTTCCACGCGACGGTGTTCATCATGCCTTGGAAAATGTGCGACACCGGTGGTCCCGCGGCCCGAAGCGACGGGGCGGATTCGGCGAGTGTGGGACCGACCCAGTCTGCGTTCTGCAGTAGGGTCTGGAAATTGTCGAGCACCTGTTGCCCTTGACCGTTCATGCCGGCCACCATGTTTCGGGTCAGCAGGCTGGCCCGGGACAGGTTGGGCAGCACTTTGCCCGGATCGGGCAGGCCCGCATCGGCCTCGTCGAGGATCCGCTTGAGCTGATCCGGATCCATCTGGTTGAGCACACGCACCACGCTGGTGGCCAACTGTGAGATCGACGGCGGCACCGTGATCGCGTCCGTCGCGATGTGCTGGCCGTCGGTCAGCACCGGTCCGGTGTCGGTGCGTGGCAAGAACCCCACATAAGCCTCTCCGAGCGCAGACAGGTTGTCCAACCGCACATCACTGTCGACGGGTATGCGCTGATCGCCATCGACGTAGAAATCGATGGTGGCGGTGTCGACCGAGGACGATATGCCGGTGATTTTCCCTACGGTCGCGCCACGCAACAACACACTGGAGCCGACGACCAGACCCTTCACCTCGGGGACCGCCATCGACAGGTTGATTCGATTCTCGGGCGGCCCCATCCAGAGGCCCAGTGATCCGATGTACGCCGAAGCCGTCGCGATGATCACCGCGAACGCGCCGAAGGACGCGATGTTCTTGACGGTTCTCATGGCGTCGCCCCCAGGATCCGCAGCACATCTTGGACATTTCCGATCATTTCCCGACCATCCGGTCCGGTGATAGAGGTGATGTTGATCGCCGGGTTCTTGTCCACGGGAAAGAAGTCCTCGATGAACAACTTGCGCCAGGCGGGTGCCTCACGCTCGAAGTCCCATTTGCTCTGCTGCACAGCACCCACGGCCTTGCCCAGCGAATCCAGTAGTGGCACAAGCCAGAATCCACCGCTGTAGATGCTGCCGACAGAAGGAACGACGGTTCCGATATAACTTGCCGCCACGGTTGCCCGATCGAAACCGGTCATGCCGGCCGGTGAGAACCAGTACTGGTAGGCGGGAAGGTTACGGTGCATCACGTCCACGGTGCCCGAAACCCCGTCCAACCATGTGTCTACGGTGTCGATATTGTCCGACAGGTCCCTCAGATCCGTGGTGACACGACTGACCATGGAGCGCAGATCCTGTTGTCTGGCCGGCGTGACGTGGTTCAACCCGATGATGGTGTTCTGCGCGCGCTGGATGGCTCCGCTGCCCACGAAGTTGGCCAGATTGGCCAACGTGTCCTCAAGCTGGGGCGGCGATGTGCTCTGTGCCAGGGGAATTCGTCCCCCTGCCGGCACGGCCTTCGCCGTGTCGTCGGCTTCCGGACGCTCGAGGGCCACGTAGGTGTCGCCGAGCACCGTCGACTGCTGCAGCGTGGCACGAATATTGGACGGCACCGCAACGCCCTCGTCGATCTGTATCGCGACGTCGACGTGATCGTCTTTCAAGGCGACGTTCGTGACCACACCGACCGTCGTGCCATCCTGCACCACTTTCGCCCTGTCCGGCAGATTCAACACATTGGCGAATTCAATGACCACCTGATAGCCGGCACCGTGGGTACCACCCGGCTGAGGTAGTGCGTCAACGGTGATGGAGGCGCACGACGAGAGCACCAAGGTGGCGGAGATGCCGACGGTCGCCACTGCCATCGCGCGGATCACTGATGACTCGCTTGCGCAAGTACGTACTGCAGCAACGCGACATCGACTGCGTACGGCTGTCCGTTGACATCGGCGCAACTACCCGGCATCGACGCGTTCATCAGGCCGCACAACGCCAGCCCGTCATGGGTGGGAACCCGAAACAGCGGCGGCCGATAGGCGATGTTGAAGGTGCCGAATTGCTTGGCGTTGAAATGATTCGCTGCGGTGTTGATCCACCAGGGCACACCGTTGAACAGGGCTGCCAACTGGTTGGCGTGTGGCGCCACTTTGCGCACGGCGTCGCTGACCGTATCCAACGTGATCTGAGTTTCGTCACCCAGCCTGGTCTGCAGCACGCCGACCATCTCGGTGAGCGGACCAAGCGTTCCGTACCCCTCTGGTCCGGCGATTCGCGCCGCCCCCTCAATCGCCGTCACCAGATCCGGCGTGGTGACGGGCATGTCCTGCAGGATCTCTTTCATCGGCCCCCTGATCTCCTTCAGCGCTGTGGTCAGTGACGCGACGTTCTGGATGATCGAGCCGATATTGCTGATCTCCTGATCGGGGCTGTCCAGCAAGGCAGAGGAGACGGTGAGCAGTTGCCCGAACCCTGCTCCGTTGCCATGTGCGAGCTGATCCACCCCGCGTATGGTGTCGGCGACGTTGGTCGACCCGGCGGCATTGATCGCGTTGACGAAGGTGTCCGCAGATCCGATCACCTCCGACAGTGATTTCGGAGACACCGAGCGGTTCAGCGGGACGCAGTCCCCACGGCTCAGTTGCGCGCCGCCCGCATAGTTGCCCACCAGTTCCAACGACCGGTCGGCAAGTATCGAGGGCGAGCGGATGATGGCTTTCACGTCACTGGGCAGCGTGCGCTGCTCGGTCATCGAGAACTCGACCCGTACCTGCGTGGCACCGGGGGTGATGGCGGTGACTTTTCCTATGGGATAGCCCATCTGGGTGACCGGATTACCCACGTACAACCCGATGGTGTCGGGCATGAATGCGCAGTACTGGGACACGACGTCCCGTGTTTCGGACGCACAGGACGAGCCGGCACACGCGACCGCCGCGCTCACCACTGTCACCGCGCAGACGCGCAGGACTCCACGCTTGAGATAGCCGCCCATCAGCAGGGGCTCCCTGGCATCGGAATACACAGATCGGTGGCCAAGAGTTCCGGGCGGGCGTTTTGAGCGTCCAGGACACGTTCGATCTTGTCGCGAACCCGCCGCAACCTGGGCACGATCCTGCTGTTGTTGTCCACCCAGCGGCGCACCCGGTTCTGCCACTCGCGGACCTTCTGGATGAACTCCTCACGGTGGTTCACCCAGAACTTGCCGAGCGGGACCAGGAACGCGTCGGACACCTCCCCCAGACCCTTCAGCGAGCTGGCAAATCCCTTGCCGTACAGGACCAGTGTCTGTTCCAGGATTGCTACCTTGGAGACGAGTTCTTTGAGTTTGTCACGGTAGTTGGCCAGCGCCTCGATGTATTCATCGGAGAGATCGAGGATTTCGGACACCTGTCCGCGCTGTCGGTCGATGGTCTGGGTCAGCGCGTCACCGGCGCTGATCACCGCGCTGAGGGTGTCGACGTTGGCCCCGTTGAGTCCGGCCTGGATCTCGTCGAGAGACTGGCGGATCGGCTTCGGATCGATGTGCTCGGTGATCTTCGTCGAGTCCGCCAACGTCTTCATCAGGTTGTACGGCATCGTGACCCTGTCCACGGGAATGGGCTTGTCTCCCAGTGGTTTGTCACCAAGGGACACCAGATTCACGTAGTAGCCACCGACAACGGTCAGCATCCGGACCTGAACTTGGGATTGATCGCCGACAAACGCGTCCTTCTCCACGCTCGCGTGGATCCGGACACGATTCGGCTCGATCGCCATGTCCTCCACCTTGCCGACGGTGATACCGGCGATGCGCACACCGTCACCCGGTCGCACGGAGGCGGCGTCATCGGTGTAGAAGACGACCGACCGCTGATTGGGGGGACTGACATACACCGCGCCTGCCGTCACCGCCAGGACAGCCACCAATACCAGTGAGGTCACGCCCCACAGCATCGGATTACCGAGCATCTTCATCGATTGCACAGGACCACCCGCTGACCGTTGAGCAACACATCCATCGACTGGGGCAGCTGCGCGCGGCCCTTCGAACACGGTTGCGGTTGCCCGTCTTCTGCCGGTGGCTCGACGTTGTCCCAGATCACCGGCACCCGCTTGAACGCATCGCTGTAATTGTCGAAGACGGTGATGGCACGGTCGATTCCTTGGTCTATGTCAGCTTTGCCCGGGGAGAATCCGGCGTTCTCCAGCAGGCGCAAGGCCGCAGAGGTGAAACTGGGCCCATACAGCTCCGACTTTCGGAACTCGTCGAGCACCGAAAGCGCCGCGTCCAGTGGCCGGTTCAACCACTCCAGCACCTGCACAAGGTCTTTGGAGTGGCCACCCAGCCCGTCGGCGATCGCGCTGAGATTGCTCATCAAGGTGGCGACCACGTGCTGACGGTCGGCGACCAGCGCGGTCAACTTGTGGATGCTGTCGAGCATGGGCCCCAGCCCGTCACCATCGCCCTGCAGGAATGACGCGGCGTTCGCGGTGAAGGTGTCCAGATCGTCGGGACTCAACGTCGCCAGGACCGGTTGCAGCCCGTTGAACAACGTCGTGATGTCGAACGACGGCTGCGTCATACTCATCGGAACTCTGTGCACCGCATCCGCAGGATTGGATTGCTCCGCCGGATTCGATACATCGACATACCGAAGCCCGGTGAGCGCCTGGTATTTGATGGCTAACCTGGTGGCCGGCACTACCGTGTAACGCTGGTCCAGGCTGAGATCGACCTCGGCGATACTCTGGCCGCCCTTGCGCATCAAACGCAGGTCTGCAACCTTGCCGACCCGAACCCCGCGCACCCGGACGTCGGCATCGACGTGCAGTCCGGAGGCATCGCTGAATTCGGCAGTGTAGGAGCGCGTGGCACTTTCCACCGGCTGCCGCAGCACATTGACGATCAGCACGAAGATGACCGCGGCCAGCGCACTCGCCACCAGGAATCGCCACAACGCAGCCTTGGGCTTGATCATGGTCCCCCCAGAGCACTGACCGGAGCCTGCACACCCGGGATCTGGTCCAGCACGATATGCACCTGCAAAGCCCGCTGTTCCGGCGAGCCCGCGTAGAGCCTTTCGAATCGGGTCCGCAGTTCCACCAACGTGTCGTTGAGCCCCACCGGGGGGATCAGGCCCGGCACCGTATCGGTGAGGCTCTGGATCCCGTTGACCAAGGGAAGCAAGTCGGCGGGATGAGACGCCAACAGCTTGCCCAGCGCGCCGAACAGTCCATTCGCGATGACGTTCAGCGTCGCCTTGGACCGGGTCTGCCAGTACTCCTCGGTCTGCGGCTGACCAGGAACGGCGACCATGTCCTGTCCGGGCAGTGCGTCTCGACCGGAGACGTTGAAGGTGACGAACCCCGACCCTTGGTTGAAGCCGTACCCGGCGGCAGTGGCCGCGTCCAGGAAGCCCGGAAACGCCACGCTGATACCCGTGGCATTCCGCAGCAACTGTTCGGTGCTGACGGTCTGCACCTTCGTCACGGATTCGGCTGCCGTCACCATGGATTCGATCAGCGGGTTGAGCCCGTCGGTGTAGCGGGTGGCCCGATTCATGACGTCCACCAGTTGCGGGGTCACCACCCCGTCGGTGATTTCACCCATCCGCGACAGCAACGCCTGCAGAGTGAAGTTTCCGGTGGGGACCGTCGTGATCCGCACGCCGTCGTGCAGGCGCGTGCCCCCTTCGCCCGGCATCAGGTTGATGCCGGTGACACCGAAGTAGTTGGCAGGCCGGAAATCCACTTTCAGCGCATCGGTGAGTTTCGCAGTGGGCGCGGACTCCAAGTCAGCGTTGAGCCGCACGGTGCCTTTGGGCAGACTCGACACCGATGTCACCTTCCCCACGGTGACACCGTGCATGATCAGGGGAGAACCGGTGGCCACCCCCTGCCCGACATACGGAAGATCCATCACCACCGACATGCGGTCGGAAGCGCGACCTCGGAACGGATTCGTCACCACGAGTGCGCACACCAACGCGCAGCACGAGAGCACCGCCCCACCGATGACGATCAACCTGCGTCTCTCGGCATCCGCCGACATTCGGAATAGCACCGCAGCTTCACCTAACCTTTGAACACGAACTCTGGGCGCAGACCCCACAGCATGATGGTGGTCGTGAGATCGAGGACCATGATCGTGACCAGGCTTGCCCGGATCGCCCGGCCGGAGGCCTCCCCGACACCCACCGGACCACCCGAGGCGAAAAATCCGTAATAGCAATGGATCAGCGTCACGGCGGTGCAGTACACGGTCGCCTTCAACAACGAGGCAGCGATATCACCCGGGGTCAGGAACTCGACGAAGTAATGATGGTAGGTGCCGCCGGGCTGTCCGTAGAGGATCCGGATCACCACATCGCAGGTCACGAAACTCACGACGAGAGTCAACAGGAATCCCGGTATGACACAGATCAATCCACCGATCACCCGGGTTCCCACGACATACGGAATAGCTCGCAGCCCCATCGCCTCGGTGGCATCGATCTCCTCGGCGATGCGCATCGACCCGATCTCGGCCGTCATCCGGCAACCGGCCTGTGAGGCGAATGCCACCCCGGCCACCAGCGGAGCCATCTCCCGGACGTTGCCCCAGCCACCGATCACCCCGGACAGGGCGCCCAGCCCGATCAGATTCAGTGTCGCAAAGGCCTCGATCGCCACGATGGCGCCGACGGTGATACCCAGAATCCCCAACACGCTGATGACGCCGCCGTCGACGACGATCGACCCTTTGCCCCAGGCCAGGTTGTTCATCACCTGCAGCGTCTCGCGCCGGTACTTGCGCACCGTGATCGGCAGCAACCACAGTGTCTGCGCAATGAACGTCGCCCATTGGCCCGCCATCCGCAATGGTTCCGACAGATGGCGCGTGGGCAACCAGCGGGTACTGAGAAGCCTCGATGGTGCCGACCGCCTGACTTGGCTCGAAACTGTCACTACGCCACCGCCATCGGGAAGAACATGGTTTGCAGCTGGGTGATCCCCAGGTTGACGCCGATGATCAGGATGACGTTGAGCACCACCGAGGCGTTCACGGCGTCGGCCACCCCACGCGGCCCGCCTTTGGCTTCCATTCCGCGCTGAGCAGAGATCACCGCCACGATCGCAGCGAAGAGGAAGCCCTTCGCCAAGGTGAACCACAGATCAACCATCTTCGCGAATGAACCGAAGGACAGCCAGAAGCTGCCCGGTGTCACCCCGTTGACCGTCGTGGCGATCACGAACGCCGCACCGACGCCCATGGCAATCACGATCACCACGAGGATCGGGGTGATCAACTGCAAGGCCAGAAACCGGGGCACCACCAAGCGGCGCACGGGATCAATACCCAACGTGCGCAACGCGTCCAACTCCTCGCGAATCGCTCGCGCCCCAAAGTCCGACGCGATCGCGGCCGCCGCGGCGCCCCCCATCAACAGCCCGGCCGTCACGGGCGCGCCCTGGCGCAGAACCGCCACGCCGGTCACGGCACCCACGAGCGAATTCGCCCCCACCTCGTTGACAAGACCGGAGACCTGCACCGCGACCATGCCGCCGAACGGTATCGCCATCAAGATCGCCGGCAGCGCCGTGACCTTCAACAATGACCAAGCCTGAATGATCAACTCACCAAAAGACAATTTCAACGACAACGTATCCGTCACCGCGTATCGCAATACCGACGCCGCGAGAATGACGCTGCGTCCCATCGTCGCAGCGCTACGCGCTGGAAGGGAGCCGACCTTCTTCGCGAAGGTGTTGGCGCCGGTCTTCGCCAGCGACAGGGTGACGCCGAGACCGCCGCGCGGTTTCGCCCTGGGTGACTCCCTCCCGATGTGCGGTACTGGGCGGGCCAACGTCGCGACCGCCGTGCCGTCGAGCATCTCGTCGGGCGCCTGGATAGCTTCGAGATCATCTGCCTGACGTTCGAACTCACTCATCGCGCACAGTTCCCGGCAGGGAGCCCGGTCGCACCGTCGGCGCCGAATTTATTTCGAATTCGAATTTTAATTGATGCTGACAGCGAAGTACCACGAGCGCCGGACAGGCCAACACCCCGCCACGTCACCCCCTCGCCAATACCGCTCTTCGACATTGCTCTCCCCTCGATCGATCAGCACCGTCTCGCGAGGTGGCACCACGGCCACCGTCCCGTCGTTGCTGCTCCGGCCCAACCCCATTCGATGGCTGAAAACATTTGCTCGCCGAACCATTGGACTCGCCCATGCTATGACTCAGACCACACCCGGTCAACACAATGAGCAAATATTCTCAAGTGTCCGTCCGGCCCCGACCCGCCTGCTATCGCCCGGCACCATCGAGCGTGACGACCTCGCTGTCATTATGCGGAGTACGGTCGGAGCTAGTTATTTCAAGCATGATTCATCACGCGATGACCTCCCAGAAGAAAGCCTCCAGAAGATCTCGCGCGTGTTCCGATCCGTCAGATCGAGAAGCAGGAGAGGGCTGTGAGCAAATCTCCGTACGTCTCGCACGTTCCGCCGAACGTGATAGCGGGCCCCGGACAATCGGCACGGATACCACCGCGGTCACCCCAGGCGATGCGCCCCATCAATGCAGCACCGACCACCGCCAATCTCGGTCTCGACCTGACTTGCCACTGCGCGGCTGCCACCTGCAGGCACAGGTGGCAGCCGGCACACTTCGGTCGTACTGCGCCCTGCTACCTCGCCTGATCACGCAGAACAGTTTGCGCGGCAAGCTTTCCGGGCAGTGCACATACTCCACCCACCGGGTGCGTCCCGGCACCGCTGAGGTAGAGACCCTTCACGGGAGTTCGGTAGGCGCCAAACCCGGCAGCCGGCTTCAGCGGCCCGAACCGCGTGATGAGAGGGTCAACGTGATAGACGTTGCCGGCGGGGGCATTGAAGCGTTGCTCGATATCCGGCCCGCCCAATACCGCGCGGTCGATCTCCAGAGACTCGAGTCCTTCGTAATACATTGCGCTATCCCGGAGTACCGAGTCCCCGATCTTGTCACGTACGTCTCCCCAAGGCTCGGCGGGCGTCACAGGGATGACACCGGACCACAACCACAGGTTGCTGCGGCCCGGAGGCGCCTGCGTAGGATCCACAGCTGACGGAATGATCGCGCAGCTGACCGGGACCGGGTCAGGCCACTCCCCTCGCACCAGGGCGTTCCACCCGGCGTCCTGCTCGTCGAGGGTATGCCAGGCCACCAGGTACTTGCGCAGGTCCAGTCCGTCACCGCGCCACTTCTCGTGGCGCGGCATGGACACCTCCCCGTTGATCGCGACATTGATCTTCAGTGAGGTGGCGTGCGTTTTGCGTATCGGGATATCCCTGGCGCGTGCTGAGAGCCGGCTGTCCAAGACACCCTCTGGCAGAAGCTGGTTCAATGTGATCACGGGATTGCAGGTGGTGATCACCGCGTTCCGTGCCTTCACCACCTGACCGCTTTCAAGTTGCACGCCGGCGACGCGGTCCGATTCCATCAACAACTCGTGCACCCGGGTGTCGGTGTGCACCGTCCCGCCGTGTGCGAGCAGGCAACGGTGTAGTGCGGCCGGCAAGGCCCCGGTACCTCCGACAGGCATGGCGTTGGCCACCTTCTGGACCACGCCGAGATAGATCATCGCCCACGCGGTCATGTCCAATCGCATCTGGGAGAAGGCAGCCATCGCCGCCAAGGCGCCCTTGGGCAGTTCGGACTCGAAGTTCTCTTCCAGGAATTCGGTGTGCGACGCGGTCGCCAGCTGGCGCAGCGACCACAGCTGTTTGGGATGTCGCGCCGCGCGCGCTACCGCCTTTGCCATCTCCTTGTTCCACGGCCGCAACGGATGCGACTTCATGTAGGCGACAACCAGATCCATCGCAGGATCAAGCGCGTTGGCCAGATCGAGCCACACCCGGGCATCTCGCGGAGAGAACCGTCGCAGTTCGTCGGCAGTGCGACTGGCATCTTTCCAGATCGCCAGTGAACTCCCATCCGGCGCCAGCTGCACGTGCGCGGGGTCGACCGAGATCTGCCTCAGCCCGTACTTGTGCAGTTCGAGTTCCTCAGCGACGCCGGATAACCGGAAGATTCCGGTGAGTTGGATGGCCCCTTCGTTGAACAGGTGCCCGGGCGCACTCGGCAGCGTGGCGTTGGTCGACGTCATTCCACCGACGGTTGGAGACGCCTCCAGGACGGCAACGGAGTGGCCCGCCTTAGCCAGATAGCACGCGGCTGTCAGACCGTTGTGCCCTGCGCCGACGATCACGTAGTCCGCTTCCCGCGGCAAGGCCCGGGTGGACGTGGATTGTGGTTGCATATTGTCTATCACTCTTTCGGATTGGTGTCGGAGAGCCTGCGCTCGCCGTGCAGGTCCGGCGACGTCGGTGCCGTTCAGCCCGGCATCATGAAAGTCGGGACGGAGATGATCGAATCGGCGTTCACCGACATCCAGCTCCACGGAATGAAGTAGCTCAGGGCCGCCCATACCGCGCAGAACCCCACGATCGACAACAGCTTGACCGGCGTCCGCAGTCGTGGTGACCAGCGTTGAATTCCGCGATGCACCCAGGGCAGCCCGTCAGGACTGTCGTGAGCCGACATCCGCAGATAGGTGAAGCCTGCGGCGTAGGCGGCTACGAAGACGCTCTCGTACACGGGAAACTGGTACTGCGTTCCCGCGAACACGGTGAGTGCATCCCACGTACGTGGGAAGGCGTAGACCTGAGTCCGCACGAACAGCTGTTCAATCACGATATCCAGCAACAGGATCACGACGAAGGCCATACTGAACGAACGAATGTTGGCTATCCCCGGGTGGCGCCGCCGCAGTGCAAGGATGATCTTGCACTCGATGGCCGCCAGCCCTATCCCCAAGTAGAGGTACTGGGGCACGAACCAGGCGATTCCCTCCGCATAGCGGGTGGGGCCCTGATGCAGCGGGAAGAACGCCAGCCAGGAACCGAGGTTCAGCGCGTGGGCATTCCAGGCGAAGGTGTAGTGGAAGTAGTTGATCATCGGATCGATGCCGGCGGCGAGCAGCGAGCCGATGACGATCATGCCGTCCAGAGTCAATTGCCTTTGACGCCATAGCGGTCGGATGAGAAACGTCCAGATGGTCACTGCCGCGATGACCAGACTCACCAGTTCGATGATCCGCAGCACCGCCAGGGAGCTATCCGAGAACGTGTCGGGGCCGAAGATCGGTGCCGGCGCGAACTGGTCGTCGGACAGCGCCCAACGGGTCCAGGCCTGCCCGACGAACAGGATCCAGAAGACGCCGAGCAGTGCCCACAACGACACCCCACCGCCCAGTTCCCGGGTGTCCGCCGGCCGGGTCTGCCCAGACCGCATCTGAGCGGTATCGCCAAGCGTGAGGCCACCCCCGACCTTCGTCATCGGTTACCCATGAAGGTGGTGGTGAGTCCCGTCGGTGCGGGCAACTCGAGAAGCTGGGCGAGTAGTTGGCTGGCCGGGTTGCTCAGTGCCATCGGCGAGTCCGCGGGCAGGAGCCCCATACTGATCATCATGTGGGCGGCCCGGACCATGATGATCGACAGTTTGGTCGCCGCCAACACTTCGTAGTAGCCGACGTGACACGGGGTGTGCCCGCTGACCGATTCGTACAGCGCCAGCGTCTCTTCACGGGTGGGCACACCGTCGGGCAGCGGAAGACCGATCCCTTCCGTGTGATGGCGCATCAGAAACAGCCACCATCCCAAGTCGACCTCACGCGGCGCCACACTCACCATCTCCCAGTCCAGGACGGCTGCCACCGAGAGATCGTCACCGAAGATGATGTTCCCGACGCGGGCATCTCCCCAATTGAGCACCTTCGCCCCCTCGTCGGCGGGCCCGTTGTCGGCCAGCCAGTCGAGTCCTCGCTCAATCGTGGGATTCGCCTCACCCTCGGCTGCCCAGGCGAAGGTGTCCCGCCATTGGGCGATCTGCGCGGCCACGGCACCCTGCTCACCGTTGTCGAGAAATCCCAGCCCGATACCTCGCCAATCGGTCGAGTGAATTCGGCTCATGGCGGCGATACTGTTCTGCCACATGAGCCTTCGCTGCTCTGCGGTGAGATCGAGCACCCATCCGCCGGCGGTGAAAGGAGGGTCATCGGAGGGCACCCGGCCGTCGACGCGGGCCATCACCAGAAAGGGCGAGCCGAAGACCGCTGGAGCGTCGTCGTAGGAGAAGATCTCGGGGACCGGAACATCGGTGTGCGCACCGAGCGCCGTCAAGACCCGCGCTTCCTTGCTCAAGTCGTAGGACGGAAACACCCCGGGCCCCGCCGGCTGAACCCGGGCCACCATCCCTCTACTGTGCGACCGGTCCGCACCCACCCATTCCACGTTGAACAGAACCGTCTCGTTCGACATCCCGGCGGACGCTGGGACGACCAGGTCGGTCACTCGCAGGGACGTAGCTTCAACGACTTTCGATTCCATCCACTGCGCGATACGCGCAGAGGCCGCCTCGGTGTCGATGGTGTTCTTCAGCGCCATTACTCCAACTCTCTTTCGCTGTCAGCCATTGCCTTCACACCCGCGGCCCGGCGGCACGCTCGGCCATCGCCCGTTGGTAGATGTCGAACCAGATTTCTTGATAGGTGCAATGGCTGACCCGGCCTTCACCGTCTTCCCATCGGTAGACGCTGTCGCGGAACGAGGCGTTGGGCCAAGAGGGAATCGACGCACACGCGATCGCCTCGCCGCGGAAGCGGTAGACCTCTCCGCGGTCGTCCCGCGCCGTGATCTCCTGACAGGTCGCCATGTGCAGGCGAGGGTGATACTCGAGGACGTCGCGGTTCACCGACGTGATCGAGCGCGTCTCGTCGCCGCGTTGCACCCATGCGAAGTGGTGCGACGGGCGATCCCCGACGTCGTAAAGCCCTGCCCATCGCGGGTTGGTGTCGAGTGGCTCGAAACTGATCTGGTTGAAGATCAGGTCGGGTCCGAAGTACATGGGCGACCATCCGACCGGCGGGCTGGCGACGGCTCCACGCCGCTCCACTCGCACCTGCCGCCACGACCGATCTCGAGGGGCGAAACAGTCGACGTCGTACGCCTGGCCATCGAGTGTCAGATTGCCTTTCACCTGCATGAATTGTTCGCTGCCCCCTGGTTTTCGGGCCAGGTCGTGATGTTCTTCCTCGCCGGGCATGACGTGTCCACGCGCCAACAGTGGAGTGACCGCATCGGCCTTGAGGTCCATGCGGAGCCGTCCATCAGGCGCGGTGTAGGTCAACCGAGCCGACACACCCGGCTCGACGAACTCGATGCGGAGTCCGTTGTCGGTCGTGATCGTGTTGTTCTCGATACGTGGCCACGGCATGGTGATCTCGTAGTCGAGGTACGCCATGTCGGTGAACTCGACATTGTCGTTGCCCTGGAAGATGCACACCCCACCCTGGGACAGCGGGAATGCGGGTTGGTACCTGATGTAGACGAATCCACCGATTGCCGCTTCGGGGATCGAGAATCCGAAGTAGTGCGTGTGGATGAGGTGCGGGTCCCATAGGTCCTGCAAGCCGGGCAACGGGATCAACAGATCCGTCTCTCCCGGGTGTACGTGGAGTTCCATGGACGCTGCGTTGGAGGTCACAGTATTTCCTAATCGTGATTCAGTTCACTGCCGACTCGGATCAACCTAACGGCAAATGAATGGCTTATCAAGTATGAATATTGATTCATGATGAAGAATCGAAACGTGGCACCGCAGGACAAACCGGCTACCCGCACGGAACGGCAACGGCAGCGCACCCGCCGCCAGCTCTTGGATGCCGGCCGCTCCCTTATCGCCGCCAAAGGCGTTGCCGGACTTCGCATCCAGGAGATCACCGAAACCGCTGACGTCGCACTGGGCTCGTTCTACAACTACTTCGAGTCCAAGGACGAGTTCTTGGAAGCGATCATGACCGAGAGCCTCACCGAACTGGCGGCCGCGACGGTCGCCACCGAGGACCTCAGCTCCGATCCGGCAGATGTGGTGGCTCTTGCCAGCCTGCGAGTCGTCGGCGTGGCTTACACCGAGCCGGAATTCGCCCGCCTGATCGCCAATATCGGACATTCGGAAGCACTGTTCGGCCGGGCGCTACATCCCTACGCCCGGGAGGCCGTCGAACGCGGCATCGACAGCGGCCGCTTCGTGGTGCCGAACATCGACGTCCTCCTGACCGCGGTGATAGGAGCGGCATTCGCGTTGATCCGCGAGATCCTGGACGGCCGCCACGGTCCACACGCAGAGCGCGCCTTCGCGCAATACATGCTGGCCGCACTCGGGCTCACACCGGACGAGGCCGCCACGGTGGTGGCCAAGGTCGCGGCTTCCGAACAGGCTTGAAGCGCAAGGAGTTCGGTCATCCATCCAGGCCGCCCGGACATCCGCTCGACGAGCGGCGACCTCACACACGAACAGGAACCTTGCCGGAGCCTTCGACGCCGAAGATCGCCGCCTTGAGCACGCCGATCTTCGATTTGATGAGCACCTCGTCATCGGGTCGGGAAACCACGAACGACAACACCCACACGAACGTCAACGCGAGTCCGAGCGTGACCAGCCAAGCGAGGTGGCTGACCAGCAACGGCGCGTCCAGGTTGAGAGCCGTCCACACCGGCCAGGCGGCGGCACCGTTACCAATACCGTCGGCCATCGGGATGAATGCAATGACCAAAGCCAGTCGCCATCCCGGCAGGTGCTCACGCAGGCGGTAGATCAATGCTCCCGCCGTCAACGGCATCAGCGGATTGACGCATACCCACCACAGCGGTAGGCCCCAGAAGTTCAGTGGCTGCGGCCCGTAGTACTCGTAGGCACCCATGAGCACGCCGGGACTCTCCAACCAGATGTTGATGAAGACGTCGATCAGATAGAGCTGGAATACAGCTTTGCGGGTCACCCCGGTACTGAAAATGCGGTAGGCGAGATACGCCAAGCCGCCGACGTACCAGATGTAGACGAAGTTGATGAACAACGGGAAGTCGCGCCCCATCGAAGAGAACGTCGTGAGGGACGCATCCTGTCGGATGTAGCACAGACCCAAGGTGTCCACGATCGGCTCGAAGAGACAGGCAATACCGCCGCCGATCAGGCAATACATCAGCAGCGGACCGCGACCGGTCGCCAGGTGTTTGATCGCGAAGAACACCATCACCACCACCGGTATGCCGAGAAAGATCGTGAAGATGACCTCCGGCACGAACGGCATGGGTGTCGTGGGGTGCGCAGGAATTGCCGGGGCTGCCAGCAAAGCGCCTTGTCCTGTCATAGCTCTCTTTCGCCGAGATCTTCGGTATGCGTCAGTGATGCCGCCAGCGGTGACCCTCTACGTGTGTCGTGGACCACACGATTGACGACGTTCGGAGCCTAACTGGAATTGAACGGGTTTTCAATGGTGAAAGAACGATCATTTTCTCAGGGTTTGCATCGCGCGCCGATCAGGCCGAGAGCGCCGCGAGTGACAGAACGGCCGAAGGTCGCTGTCACGAACGGCGCACACCCGCCAGTGCTGAGCAATGAAATACCGTGCACTACAACGCACTTCACCCATCCATCGATCGCAGCCACGACAGGGAGCCAGCCCGGGGGCGCACCAGATCGCGGTCGCGGTGGCAGCGTCCTACCTACCGTCACGGCCGAGTTGCCGCTGGCGTAGGACTGTCAGCGGGGCTTGGGTAAGCTTCGAGCGTCCCTGGCCCCCGTAGCTCAGGGGATAGAGCACGGCTCTCCTAAAGCCGGTGTCGCAGGTTCGAATCCTGCCGGGGGCACTCTTTTGTTGTATGACCTCGGTTGATGGGTGACGTTTCTACTCCGGCTGATGGTTGACGTTGTTTCGGCTGATGTCTGTCAGTTGCTTCGGTTGATCGTTCACATGAACGTGTCCGGATTTGATCCCACGTCCGCCCGCCCGAAGGATGGCGACTATTGCCGAGCGCTACCGGTCGAACGGCGTGAGCGTTCGGTGGCGTCGGCACTCGACCATCCGGGTGAGCCTCTCGATCTCACTGCGCGCGCGACCGCAGCGTCAGGTAGGCCTCCCGGCCACGGCTGAACATGGCGCTGTCCCCTCCACTGTCAGGGTGGTGCGTGGCGGCGTAGAGTCGCCAGGCGCGACGCAGCTGTGCCATCGAAAAAGGTTCCCGCACACCAAGAATGACCAGAGGATCGGTGGGCGCCGCGGGCAGCGCAGGCCTGCGCGCCGATGTTCCGGACTGTCCCGAGGCCGCCTTCTTCGCTGCCTTCTTGCCGGGAGCCTTCTTGGCGGGCGCGGCCTTCTTCGCCGCCTTCTTACCCGGCACCTTCTTCGCGGGCGCGGCCTTCTTGGCCACCTTCTTCGCGGCCGCCTTCTTACCCGGCACTTTCTTCGCGGCCTTCTTTGGTGCAGCCTTCTTGGCTGCGGCTTTCTTGGGTGCGGCCTTCTTCACCGGCCGGCGGTGGGCATCCCCGCCCCCCGGGAGCTCCTTCACGATCGATGTCCTCTCGCCGTAGTGACCAGGTCCCCGAATTGCGGACTCATGCCATGACCGGTTCGTCGAGCGGATCCCCGGGCGGATCCAGACTGCGTCCCGGTGGCCGGTCGGCTCGATGCGCGGTCTCCGGCACCCCGATCACGAGCAATACCAGTGCAAGAACCGCGATCCCCGTCAGCACACCCATGGCAGTGGTGTAGCCGCCGAGAACGATGATCGCGCCGGCAAGCGTCGTGGACACTGCGGCGCCGATTCCCTGAACCATGGTCGCCGCTCCCAACGCGACGTTGAAGCGTCCGCTGCCACGGGTCAGATCAGCCACCATGACCGGGAACAAGGCGCCCTGCAGACCCGCCCCCACTCCGTCGAGGGCCTGGATGGCGATGATGGACGTCGTGTCACCGGCCAGGACGAACAACAGTCCCCGCAGCGGCAGCACCACGAATGCCGCGACGAACAACGGTTTGCGGCCCCAGCGATCTGCGTTGCGGCCCACCAGAATCGCCATCGGGATCATCACCAGCTGCGCGACGACGATCAACGCCGCCTGAAACAGCGCCCCTTCATGGGCATTGGCCAGCGCGAGCTTCTGTCCGGTGATGGGCAGCATCGCGCCGTTGGCAAGCTGCCACAACATCGTCACCAACGCCAACATCAGCAGGGGCCGACTCCGCAACAGCACCGCCAAGCCCGAGGGTCGATCCTCGCCACGCAGTTCCGGGGTCAGCCCGCGCGCAAGTTTGTCGTCGATCAGCGTGCCCTTGATCATCAGCGTGGCGATGACCACGAAGATCCCGCACACGCTGGCGATCCAGAAGCCGGCACGCAAGCTGATCAGATAGCCGGCCAAGCCGTAGACCGTTGACCCGACCACGTTTCCGGCGTGGTTGAACGCCTGCATCCGCCCGGTACGACTCGCAAAAGCCTGCGGACCGACCACGCCGAGTGCGATCGCCCCGATCACCGGGGCGAGCACCACCGCCGCAATTCCGGTCATCAACTGCGCGGCGGTCACCACGGCGAGACTCGGGGTCAACGTGACCACGAAGGTACCCAGAGCAGTCAGCGCGGCCGCCGCCATCAGAAGACCGCGTTTGTGGGTGGTCCTGTCGATCAGGGCTCCGGCCGGCGCGTTCAACAACAATCCGACCGCACCACCCAGCGTCAGCACCAGCCCGATACTCGCCGGGTTCCACCCCTC
The DNA here is from genome assembly GCF_011758805.1 of Mycolicibacterium fluoranthenivorans. NCBI lineage: Bacteria > Bacillati > Actinomycetota > Actinomycetes > Mycobacteriales > Mycobacteriaceae > Mycobacterium > Mycolicibacterium fluoranthenivorans. The sequence goes on from NZ_JAANOW010000005.1 coordinate 242,662, forward strand.
CTTGTTGATCAGATAGATGCCCAGAAACGGTCCCAGGCCCGCCTGGACATCGGCGAGGAAGAAGTTCACCCAATCCAGCGCACGCAACGACCGTCTCAACTCGCCGGACGACGCCGCGGGCACACTGGCTGAACTCACCGCACCTTTGTCCCCAGAAAAGTGCGATCACAAACAGCTCATCTGCGAAAGACAGGAAGCCATCAGGTGACTCACAGATGGCACCGGGACCCGGTCCAGCCCGGGCTTCAGCAGTGCAAGTCCGCCGGTGGCTGTGTGAGATCGATGAAGAGAGCTTCCAACGGCTTGTCGATGCAGCGGTTTCCGCTGAATGCGACGGTGTGCTGATCACCGTTGAAGGTGATCAGCGGGGCACCGAGTTGGGCAGCCACGTCGACACCGACCTGGTACGGCGTCGCGGGATCACCGGTGGTGGACACGACGACGACCTTGCCAGGCCCGGGGCTGGTCACCGGGTGTGGCGCCACGGTCGGCTGCACCGGCCAGAACACGCACAGGGGGCGGGGAGCGAAGCCGGTGAACTCGCCATAGCTCTTGTAGGGCGCGGCGCGCCGGACGGCGCGGTCGTTCTCAGCCCAGACAGCTGGATCGTTCGGATAAAGGTCGTCGGCACAGTGCACCGCATCGAACGCGTCCTCCAGGTTGGCGTAATGGCCCTCCTCGTCCCGTTCGGAATACTCGTCGGCGAGCTCGAGGAGGTCGTCGGCATCGTGGCCACGCGCCAGGGCGGTAAGCCCATCGGTGAGCCGCGGCCAGTCCTCGGAGTCGTAGAGTGCCGCGTCGACACCGGTCATGGCGTCTTGATAGCTCAGCCCGCGCGGGTCGGCGGTACGGGCAGGCTCGTCGGCCAGCGGGTCGACGAGTTCCCGGAAGCGGACGACGGACTGTGCCGGATCGACGCCGAGAGGACAATCCGGTTGAGAGGCGCAGTCGCTGGCGTAGGCGTCGAAGGCCTGCTGGAATCCCGCCGCAGACACGATCTCGTCGGCCAGCGGATCGGTGAACTGATCCACCACGCCGTCGAGCATCATGGCCCGCACCCGATCCGGGAACTGTTCGGCATAGGCGGTTCCCAAGCGAGTGCCGTAGGAGTAGCCGAAGAAGTTGAGCTTCTCCTCCCCCAGAGCTGCCCGCACGGCGTCCATATCGCGCGCGGTGTTCTCGGTGCTCATGCCCGCCAAGAACGGCGCACCCACCCGGTCCAGACATTTCTGCGCGTGTTGGCGCTCGGTATCTTCGATGTGCGCGACGCCGGCCGGGCTGAAGTCGACTTGAGGATCGGCGCGGTCTTCGTCGAGCTGCGCGTCCGTCTCGCACCGCACTTCGGGGGTGGAGAGTCCGACACCACGCGGGTCGAAGGCCACCAGGTCGAATTGGCGCCCGATCTCGGTTTTCGCGAGTTTCGGCGCGAATCGGGACATGACGTCGATGGCCGACACGCCCGGCCCGCCCGGGTTTGAGATGATCGTGCCGAGGCGCTTGCCACTGGCCGGGACCCGCATCACCGCCAACTGCACCTGTGCTGCTTGCGGATTCGCGGCATCAGTCCAATCGACAGGCACCGACAGCGCGGCGCATTGGGCGGTCGGCACGCGACTGGCGTCAACCCAGTCGTCACAACTGCTCCACGCCAACGCTTGTCCGGGCTCCGCGATGTCCCCGGGGGTTGCCGCGGCGGGCGGGACGGCATCGGTCAGCGCCAACGTCACCGCGCAGACGATCCCGGACACCACGACCATCCCACGCTTCCCCCACCTCGACATGGCGCCATACTCGCACGAATTGGCCCCCCACAACCGATTACCAATCAGCGTCGAGTCGGTTCCGCCATCAATCCGGCAGCCCCGAAGTGTCGGCGCACGGAGCGGCGCAGGCCGCATACATCGGCGGCACGACCGAACGTGCATCGGCGGCGGCCGCGAACACGTAGCGGTCGGGTCCACTGCCGCTCAAAGATTGCCAAGTCACGCTGTCCCCGAGCACGATGCACCTTCGGTGAGGATATCGTCATATACGACTATGCCGTCAGTCAATGAGCTCAGGCGCCCAGCGCGGGCAGGCCACCGGTCACCTGCCCACTTCCCGAGCAACCGCACGATGGCTTGACTGACTATTGACTCGCATGTGACGATTTCGTCATTCATACCGAAGGAGCAGCCGCAATCACGGCGCACGCGGGTGCTCACAGTGACATACACCCCGCTCCGAGACGGCAACGCATGGAGGTCAGAGACGCGTGAACCAAACGCATACCGAGGACGTGTTGTGGCCGCGCTACGCCGAGCCCGCCGATATCGCCGACATCGAGGCGGTCCCGCTTGCTGAACGCGGACTCCCAGTCTCCACCTATGCCCTGCTGCGCCGGGCCGCCACGTTGTGGCCGGACCGCACCGCTCTACGGGTACTTCCCGACGGCGACCGCTGGCAGGAGCCGACGTCCATCAGCTTCGGACAGCTGCTGACCGACGTGCACCGGACGGCAAACCTGCTGCACCACTGGGGAGTTGATCGTCACAGCACGGTCGCTCTGATCGCTCCCAACTGCGCGGAACTGGTCACTGCCACCTTGGCTGCCCAGCTCGCCGGCGTCGCGGCGCCCATCAACGCCGCCCTGTCGCTCGATCACATCACCGAACTCCTACGCCGCTCCGGCGCACGCGTCCTCATCACGGCCGGCCCCGAACTCGACCCCGCGATCTGGGCCACCGCTCGACAACTGGCCACCGCGCGGGTCGTGGACACCGTGCTCCTGCTGGCACCAACCGGGGAAACGGTGAGCAGGCCCGAGCCCCTCGGGATGGACGGGCTCACCATCGGACCGCTGCACGCGCTCGCCATGGACTTCGACGGCACCGAGTTCACCGGAATCCCGCCCGCCGGCACCGACCTGGCGGCGGTCTTTCACACCGGTGGCACCACCGGTGCACCGAAACTGGCCGCCCACACCCACACCAATGAGGTCGCCGACGCCTGGATGATCGCCGCCAACACCGCCCTCGACGAGGATTCGGTGGTCTTCGCCGCGCTGCCTCTTTTTCACGTCAACGCGCTCGTGGTCACCCTGCTGGCACCGCTGTTTCGCGGCCAGTCCGCGGTATGGGCCGGCCCGCTGGGCTACCGCGATCCGCTGCTCTATGGCAACTTCTGGAAAATCGTTGAGCGATACCAGATCAGCGCGATGAGTGCGGTGCCCACGGTCTACGCGGTGCTGTCGCAATGCCCCGTCGATGCGGACATCTCAAGCTTGCGGTACCCGTTGGTGGGCGCCTCGGCACTGCCCCCGTCGGTGCGCACCAAATTCGCCGAGCACACTGGACTGCAGCTGCTCGAAGGGTACGGACTGACCGAGGCCACCTGCGCCAGCGTCCGCAGTTTCACCGAACTGCCCCGTGACGGCGCCGTCGGCCAGCGGTTGCCCTACCAACACCTCAAAGCGGTCGACATCGACGACGACGGCACCCGACACGACCTGCCCGCGGGCCAGGTCGGACACCTCGTCATCTCCGGGCCGTGCGTGTTCCCCGGCTATGTGGTGGGACGCGATGGCGACGAATTCCGGCTCGACGGTCTCGGCGCCCTCGTCGACGGCTGGCTGGACACCGGCGACCTGGCGATGGTCGACGCGGAGGGCTTCGTCCACCTCCGCGGCCGCGCAAAGGATCTCATCATCCGCGGCGGCCACAATATCGACCCGACCACGATCGAGGATGCTCTGTTGACCCATCCCGACGTCACCGGAGCCGCCGCCGTGGGACGTCCCGACATCCACGCCGGCGAAGTGCCCGTCGCATACGTCACGCTGACGTCTCCGGATGCGGTATCCGCCGAGGACCTGTGCAGCTGGGCCACGGCCAGGGTGCCCGAACGCGCCGCCGCGCCCAAACTCGTGACCGTCGTTCCGGACCTGCCGCTCACCGCGATCGGCAAACCGTACAAACTTCCGCTGCGCGTCGACGCCGCCCGCAGCGCCGCACTCGACGCGCTGGCCGAACTACCCGGCATCGCCGACGTGGCCGCCGCGATGGATGGCAGCGCCCCGGTGGTGACCGTCACCGTCGACTCGTCAGCGGACCGCGACGCTGTCGCCGCGGTTCTCGACCAGTTCACGACGGCGTGGCTGATAGAGGCACGTCACGGATGACACCGCCGCACCTGCCGCTCCGCCATGCGACACCTCCTCATCTGACGAAAGTGTCATAACTGACTGCCATCGCATAGACTTGCCGCGACGTGGAGGTGGGCGTAGTGAGCGACAGGCAGATCCCGGTACCGAATCGGCTGGAGCGACAAAAACAGCGCACCCGGGCAGCCCTGCTTCGAGCGGCGCAGGAGTTCATCGCCGCGGGCAAGCTCAATGCCCCGATCTTGGAGATCACCCAGGCCGCCGATATCGGAATGGGGTCGTTCTACAACCACTTCGGGTCCAAGGAGGAGCTGTTCGCGGCCGCGGTCGCCGATGTGCTCGATGCCCAGGGCGAACTGTTGGATCGACTCACCGAGTCGTTGAGCGATCCGGCAGAGCGATTCGCCTGCCGATATCGCCTGTGTGGACGACTCTTCCGGCTCCAGCCACAAGAGAGTCGCATCATGCTGTCCATCGGAGTCTCCCTGCTGTCGTCGGACCGTGGGCTGGCCCCCCGCGCCAAACGCGATATCGTCGCCGCGTCCGAGGCGGGCCGCTTCCAGGTGGATGATCCCGACATCGCCCTCGCCATTGCCGGCGGCGCGCTGTTGGGACTTGGACAACTCCTGCTCGATCAACCCGACCGCGACGACGCCCAAACCGCCGACGACGTCACGCGTGACGTCCTGCGCATGTTCGGTGTCACCGCCAAGCGGGCCGAACGCCTCACGACGCAGGCACTTCCCGACCTCACATCAGGCAACGACGCGGGGTCGGCCGCGTAGCGACTGGCTCGGCTTCAAGATCCCGACCGGGTGACTTCCGAATATCGTTCCGCCGGAATGAAATCCGACGGCGGAGAACAGCTCGGCGGTAGGAATGAGCTGCTGCCGCGGGGACTTCAGTCGGCGCCGGGCTCACCCGCGGCGTGCACCGGCTTCTCGGCCGTTCCGGCGGTCTTGTCTGCGGCGGAGCTGTCCGAACCACTGCGGCGATGTTCCTGGACTTCAGCCGAAATCGTTGATGCCGATCGCGACGACGCCGCGGTAGGTGTGCTGTCAGTTCCCGTCACGTCGCGGGCCGTATCCGATCGGCCCCCACCGGTGACGCTGGGCTTGCGCCAGCTGGTGAGCCGACCGAACGCCTTCGTCCACAGGCGTTTCGGTGATCGGCGCGCGCTGGCGCCACTATCTTCGGCCACCGCGGCGGATTCGTGGACCCCCGCCCGTACAACGACGTCGGCCGCACCGGTCCCGATGTCGGAATCAACGCCGGCTGGCGAAATCCGTTGGGGAACGGATACTGCGGGTGTCGGGGCTGCCGTGTCGGCGGCCGACACAGCAGCGCTTGCCACCTGCGGCGACGATGCAGATGCAGGTTTCTCGGCGGTGGTGTCGGGAACGACTTGGGGGCGACGGACATAGGCGCTGTCGATGTACGGGCGTAGCCACTTGTCGGCGACGGTGGTGTCGATGCCGGCGATGCGCAGCGGCGCGGTGATCGGCAAGTCTGCGGTCGGGATGACGTAGTGCGTGGTGGTGCCACCGGCCGCGTTGACGGTCACGGTCTTCAGCGTGCCCGGTGTGCTCGGGTCGGCGGCGGCACCATAGTCCGGGTGTACGAATGCCACCCCCATCACCGCATTCGTGGCCGCCAACGGATTGAATCGGTCCGGCCAGTCGGCGATACCGTCATACTCGCGAACGATTTCCGTGGTGTCGTACGGTGTGGGCAGTAGTCCCGGCGGCACCGACAGCCACAGCAGCGGATTCTTGGCAACGATGCCGCCGGTGGTGTTCATCGGATCACCGAATGTCACGAAGGTCAGTTCCGTCGGGGGCCGCTCCGCAGCGACCCGCAGGGCAATCGACTGCTTGACGTAGTCCAGCACGATTGCGCCCTGACTCACACCGGCAAGAGTGATCTTGGTGCCGGCGGGGACTGCATCCAGGTGTGAGTTCACACCGGTGGCACCGATCGCCGAGTCCAGTGCGAACAGCAGGCCTGCGGGATAACCGATTCCGGTGATGGGGCCGGCTTCAGCGAGGTACCCGTCCGCAAGTCCCAACGCCTGTTGGGCGACGGGGACGGTAGTACACAGGCACGTGCCCTGGAGATAGAACGCGGCGATGTCGGGACTGCCGGCGACCGCGGCTCCAGCCACCGGCGCGGCACCCTGGACGAAAGGGAGCATGGCAGCGAAACCCGCAGCGATGATGCGCGACTTGGAGTCCACGAGGAAACCTTCCGTTGTCACAGTGGCGGTAAGCGTCCGCTCCGGTGGCTCCCACCGATGCCACGGCAGGATTCGCACACTCACGAAACCCAGAGGTCGCGGGCAGGAGGCGGATCAGTCGCGCTGTCAACACAAGGCCGCTCCGGCGCACAGAAGCATCGACATGCGACCCATCCTTTTTGGCACACCAGTACCGATATTGACGCGGCAAAAATAACACGGTGCGCATACCCGCGCTTACCGAAACCTTCTGCAGCAGATCGGCTTCGACGAGACCTCCGTCACGCCCCCGCTCACCTGCGTGTCGTCCACGCGCCCGCGCCGAGGGGTCGGCACATGAGCTGACTTCAAGTCATTGCCTGTAAGTCAGCATCGGGATAGGGTCGCGAATGTGAGCACCCTCAGCAAGAGCGACATCCAGAGCGCGCCAGACGGCGACAGCAAGCTCGTCGCCACCATCACGGTCGACATGGCCGGCGCACTGCTGTTCGACCCCAGGACAAACACGTAGAGAAGATCCTGGTGACCGAACTCGTTGCGCCCCTGAACAATATCGCGGCAATGCTCTGAACGACGAGTGTCGGGTACTCCTTCAGCCCTGAAAGGCTGGTCACCACATGCGGCGGTCGTGGCTCACCAAGCTCGAACCGGTGGCTGCACAGAGTGTGGCGTCGGCAGTCTTGGCCGCACGTGCCGACGAACTCACCGCCCTGCTGGGTCCCGGCCCCGCGGGCTGGGCAGTGGAACTCGGCGCGACCATGGCCACCCACATCACCGCAGCGATCCCGGAACTGGCGGTCGACGTGATCGCCACGGAGGTGCGCAAAGGATGCGAGGCGGCAGCGATCGGCACCTTGACAGCGCTCGCACAGGATGCAGACGTGACAGCGATGGTGACGCCCGAGGTCCTGTCCGGTCCGATGGAAGTGGTGGCACGCGGAATCGGCATCGAGCACATGTTGCGCAGCATCCAGGTTGCCCACGCAACCGCAACAGAAGTCATCCTCGACGCCGCAGATCGGGTACTTCCCGAAAGCCAGCGCTTTGCCGAGATGCGGCGCGTCAGTGAACTCCTGTTCGGCGTGGTCGGATTCCTGACCGAGCGCATGGCTGCCGAGTACACCCGCGCCCACCAGGCTTGGTTGACCAGCTCGGCGGCTCTGCGCATGGAGATCGTCGAGGACATCCTCAGCGGTGATGGCGGCGCGTCACCGGACCGAGCGACCCGAGTCCTCGGCTATGACCTGAGCCGGTGGCATCTCGCGGTCATCGTCTGGACAGACGATGCGGCGCCTCATGATCCGGTCCACCTGACCTCCGCCGCTGCTGACGTGCTGGCCGCTGCGGGCTGCGTGTCCACTCTGCTGCTACCGGTCGGTGGTCACCGCGTCTGGGCGTGGGGATCGCGCACCGCCCGACCACCGAGTCCAGCCGATGCGATGCCGACGCCACCTCCGCCGGGCGTGCGGGTGGCGACCGGACTGCCCGGAATCGGCGTTGACGGGTTTCGCCGCAGCCACCAGCAGGCCGGCGATGCCGCTCATATCGGCTCGATGTCGACACGCGGCGAGTGGCTCCTTCGCTACGACGAGCTCGATATCGTCGCCATGCTCAGCGCCGACCTACAAGCGGCCAGTGAATTCGTAGTGCGCGAGCTCGGCGAGCTGGCCGGACACCAGGAATCCGTGGCCGTGATGCGCCACACGCTCAGGTGTTACCTGGATCGGGACCGTAGCCTCGCCCGGACCGCCGAACACCTCCACGTCGCCCGCAACACGGTGGCTTATCGCGTGCAGCGAGCTGAGCAGCTGCGCGGGCGTCCCGCCACCGAACGCCGCCTGCAGCTGCACGCCGCCCTCACGCTCGCCGAGGAGATCGGCACCGCCGTCCTGCCACGGAGCCCCTCAGGCTGAGCGATCGCGTGGACGCCATGACCATGTGGATCGAAGTCCAATTTTCCTTCTCGAGTTTGGGATGGAACACCGAGCTGATGGGCGCTTCTCCGCCTTGACTCGACACAGCCACTGCCCAACTTTCCGACACCGAGGAGAACACGTGGTCGTCCACCTCGTCCGCTTTCACGACGAGCACCGCGCCGCCTGGGGCGTACTGAACGGTGCCACCCTCTCCCCGCTCGACGGGGACTACGAACACACCGCCGAGCTGATCGAGCACGGCGAAGCCGACTGGCGCGCAGCGGGCGCGAAGCCGGGATCCCTTGCGTTCAGCGATGTCGAGCCGCTCTCCCCCGTCACCACCCCGTGTCGAGTGATGTGCCAGGGAGCCAACTATCGCCAACATGCGATCGAGTCCGGTATGAACCCGGACGAACGTGCGTTCAACTTGTTCTTCGACAAGACCGACGCCTCCGTCACCGGCCCGCACGCCGAGGTCACCCGCCCGGCCCATGTCGCACTCCTGGACTACGAGATCGAGCTGGCCCTGGTGATGCGCCGAACCGTCAGTGCACCGACGACGATCAATATCGACAACCTGCACGAATACGTCTTCGGTATCACCATCGGAAACGACCTGTCCGCCCGCGACGTACAACTGCCCCAGGGCCAATTCCTCAAGGGCAAGAGTTACCGCGGCTTCTGCCCCCTGGGACCAGTGCTGGCAGTGCTCGAACCCCAGGATTTCTCCCTGCTCGACGATCTGGAACTGCGGCTGGACGTCAACGGCGCACCGCGGCAACGCGACAACACCGCCAATATGCTCTACCGCCCGGCGGAGACGTTGACCGAGCTCACCGAATTCTGCAACATCAGCCCGGGCGATGTGCTGCTCACCGGCACCCCGCACGGCTGTGTGGCGACCTCACCGCCGCCACTGGTGCGCCGGCTGGCCACTGCGCTACTGCCCGAGGACAAGCTCTGGGCCTCGTTCATCAAGATGAACAAGCGCAAGCCCTATCTGAAACCCGGCGATGTCATCAGCGCCTCGATCCGCAATCCCAGCGGTTCTGTGGACCTTGGCACCCAACGGACCACCATCGTTGCCCCGTCGGCCTAGAAAGGACGAAGCCCTGTGAGCACCCCGCCGAGCCAGCCGCAACCATCGACCCCAATTCGACCAGACATGTCCACTGCACCAACGGATCTCGAAGAAAACCCGGATCGTCTGGTGCCCGACTTCATCGCGCACTGGGTGGTGAAAACCGCTCGAAGCGCCGAGATGATCGCCTGGTACGGAACCGTATTCGATGCCCGAGTGGTCCACGAGGATTCGCAGATCGCGTTTCTCACCTGGGACGGCGAGAGTCACCGTCTCGCTCTGATCAAACTACCGGCACCCCTGCGGCACGCTTTCCCGCTTGCCCGGTTCCGCCGCAAGACCTACGGCATCGACCACCTCGCGTTCACCTTCGCCTCCGTGACCCGCCTGCTGTTGACCTACGAACGTCTCAAACATGCCGGAATCACCCCGGTTTGGTCGATCAACCACGGACCGACCACCAGCCTGTACTACGAGGACCCGGAGGGTATTCGCCTGGAGTTCCAGACCGAGAACTTCCCCAGCGCCCAGCTGACCGCGGACTACTTCAACAGCAAGGAGTTCGCCGACAACCCCATCGGCGTCAACGTCGATCCCGATTATCTGCTCGAACGTCTGCGCGCAGGTACCTCGGAGACCGATCTGCTCAAGCCCGGCGCCGGCACCCGCCCAGGAACCAAGCCGCGCGCCAACAAGCAAACCCTCACGTGGAAGACGTTGTGATCCATGGCCACTGAACAGATCGTGATCGTCGGCGCCGGGGCAGCCGGTTGCACCCTCGCCCTACTACTGGCACGCCGTGGGATAGCCAGCACCGTCGTGGAACAGCGCACCGACACGCGACTGCACCCCGCCGCGCACGTCGTCAACGCCCGCACGTTGGAGATCTGGAACGAGGCCTCACCGACGCTGGTACACGACCTCGAGGTGATCACCCCGTCGATCGACACGGTCAACATCATCCGGTGGTGCACCGACGTCCACGCCGCACCGTTGGGTGAAATCGATCTGCTCTCCGAACCCGAGCAACTCGCCGAGGTCCGCTCGCACAGCCCGTTCCTGATCTCCCACATCGGTCAGCACCTGCTGATGCCGGCGCTGTGGAAAGCTCTCGAGGGCGAGGCGTTGATCGACTTCCGCCGCGGCTGGCACGCCGTCATGACGGCGGATCAGCTGTCGCTGCAGTCACCTGATGCGATGCCGCAGAACGAAACACCGCGCTACATCATCGCCGCCGACGGCGCGAACAGCTCCCTGCGCGAGGCGGCGGACATCGCCATGACCGGGCCTGTCCTGGCCAACATGGGCAGCGTTTTCTTCCACGCGCCGGAGCTCTATGCTGACGGCGCCGACCGCCCGTTGCTGAGTTGGATCTATCACCCCCGCTTCAGCGGAGTCATGATCGCCCACGCCGACGACGACTACGTGTTGATGACGCCGTACCTTCACCCCGCTCAGCTCATCGCACGCAGCAGTCGCGACTATTGGGACCGGCAACTGCCCCACGTCCTCGGCACGAGCAATTACGGAATCCGATCCACCGGCACGTGGACCATGACCTCGCAGATGGCGCAGAGCTTTCGCCGCGGACCACTGCTCCTGATCGGCGATGCGGCACATCGCTTTCCGCACACCGGTGGCTTCGGCCTCAACAGCGGCGTCCAGGACGCCCACAACCTGGCCTGGAAGCTTGCCGCGGTACTCGCCGACGGGGCCCCCGACTCACTGTTGGATACCTACGAAACCGAACGCCGGCCGGTGGTGACCCGATTCGCCGAGCAGAGCACGTCCAACCACTTCAAGCTTGACGAGGTCACAGCACCCCTGGGCATCACCAACCGATCTCTGCATCTGGCCACCGAGCTGATAACAAAGCCGTGGCTATCTTGGATTCCCGACCGCGCCATAGCCACGATCGCCGATACACTGACCACCGCTCAGACGTCACGGACCAAGCGACTCCTGCAGCAGGGCAACCGAAGCCAGCGATTGCGCCGGCGCATGGCCGAGCAGATCCCCGGACAGCTGGAACATTTCGTGGCCAGCGGTTTGGAATTCGGTTACGCCTACGACAGTCCGCTGATCGACACCGCTACCGAGGGCCCCTGCCCGGCCGGCGACGTGTCTCGCTATCACCCGAGTACGCACCCCGGCGCCCGACTGCCGCACACCCTCGTACTCGACGACAACGGAAGCATCCGACCCCTGCACCACCTGATCAGCCCGACCGGGTTGACACTGTTCACCGGCGACCCCCACGCGTGGGCCGCGAGCACGCGGCACCGGCCGGTGGATGTGCCCGTCACGGTCACCGCACTGACCCCGCCCAGCCCGGATACCCGTGACGCGATGCTGGACCTCCTCGAAATCGGCGAACACGGCGCAGTGCTCGTTCGCCCCGACGGCCACGTCGTGTGGCGCAGCCGCACCGGACTCGATGCAGCCGAGCAGCTGCAGAGGTTCGTGCGCGACGCATGGGCACCTCTGTACCGAGGCAACGCCCCGAGTCTTCGGAGCCCCGTCTGAGAACGCCTCCCCGCGTCGCGGAAGGACCCCGACGCGGTCGACTAATCGCAGTGTGGGAAGCCCACCGTCAGGATCGACCGGCCGCGGCGGCCCGGTAATGTTCGCGGATCTGCTTGGCCGGGATCTTGCGATCGAGGGCAAGTGCGTAGGTCACGACAAAATTCTCATCGAGACCCGCATCGATCAGATCGCGCAGATGCCGCTGCGGGCGCTCCCGATCACTGCCGCGGACCGCGCTTCCGGCAAGTTCGAAGTCATGGGACAACAGCCGCACGAATTGGCGACGCAGCGGATCACCCAACGGGGGCATCGTCCGTCCAGTGGACGGATCGTAGGCCCTCGCCGCGGTCGCCCACCCTCGAAAATCGACGCAGCCGGCTCTCTCGAGCACGATGAGTGTCTGCCGAACGGCCATGGGAACAGCGCGTTCCAGCCAGCGGTCGTCCGGCCACACGAGAACCACCGGGCCGCTACCCCACTCCCAATCCGTGAGCCGGCACACTCTGCGACGCGCAGTCCCCTGCGAGAGCGCACGAAGCAGCGGCATATCGTCGAGGGACTCTCGACGCTGAGGCGTGACGAGCACACGCCTGTTCATATTCGCCACACTGTGACGAAGCCACTCCGCCATCCGCATGGTCGACTCGGGGTCGTGCAACGCGTGGGCAGGCATCCACACGCCCCGATGCCGGACGTCAGTGATCACGAGATGAAGCGTGCCAGGTCGAGATGTCTGAAATAGCCGGATATTAAGAACCAGAGCGTGAACAGAATTTACATAATTCCCCTGGTTACCGGGCTTATCGCGACATACCCGGCTGATCGATCATCGAGTCGGCGACAAGCACGCTCAGATATCCCGCCATCAAATACAGGGTCTGAAGAATGCGAACTTGACCGGTAGACAGTTCTGGAACAACTTCGGTACGCCGATCTTCGGCAGTCCCACCTTGACGAGCGTGGGGGACGACACCGACTGCGCGGCATCGGCAACCGTCGACAGTGCGCTCACACTTGTCTTGGCGGTGCTGGTTCCGCTGCTCCCGCCCACCGAACCCAACGCCTTGCTCACGTAGTACACAGCGTCGGCGGCGTCACTGATCCCGCCGACGATGCTGGTCGGGATATCGATGGCCGAATTGACCACACTGAACACGTCCTTGGTCGCTCCGATCCCGGACGGTATCCGGCCACCCTGCTGCGCCACCTGCGCGGCATCACTCCATTGCTGCGTGGTCACGCTCGCAACGGCCGGAGCCTGCGCCTTGCCGAGCGCCGCGGACAGCGCGCTACGGCACTCGCCGGTACCCGCGTCGCGCACCTCACTCCTCTTACACGTCGACGAAACACAGTTGCCGTTGAATTCCGACTGCCCGGTCACACAGTCCGCCGAACTGGGAGCAGCTGTGATCACCCCGACTGCCGTCAACGGTGTAAAGGCGGCCAGCGCAGCCGCCACATAGCGGCCCGACGAGTTGGCCATGGTTCACTCCTAACCCAACGAATTCGGCGAACGAATACCCGAGACGCTGTGCGCGAATCACCAACTCGCACAGCGGCCCGGCCAAGTGACTCCGCTCAGCGCGGCGGTGGGCACGGATTGATCGGCGATCCGCACGGCGGAGGTGGAGGCGGGGGTGGCGGAGCTGCGTTCGAGACACCCGCTCCGATACCCAGCGCCGCCGTGCTCAACCCCGCGATCAGCACGGCAGAACCAAAGACGTGACGTACGTTACGCTTTACGGTCAAGATCTCACCCTCTCGTCAAATCATCTGGACGACAACCAAACTAGCGACACGAGTTTGGCGCCTGCCATGGTGCGCTGTGATTTCCATGTGGGTTTTGCGCTCGCGCGATCTGCCCTCCCCGGCAGATCGACGGCCGAATGGTGTGGTGTACGCCGAGAAAACGGCGTACACCACACCAGCCGAACTAGCGCCAGCCGGGGCCACCCGGTCCCGGCGGAGGCGGGTTGGGTGCCGGCGGACAGGGCAGCAGAGGCACACAGCGCACGGGCGCGGGCGGGCCACCCGGTCCCGGCGGAGGCGGCGGGGCGGCACTGGCCACTCCCGCGCCGAACCCCAGTCCGGCCAGCGCCAGGCCGTCACAGACTGCTACGGCACCGCGCAGACTACTTCTTCGATCGCGCATCGCATTTCCTTTCAGGTGGTTGTGCAAAATTCGACACCAATTGCACAGCAGCGACTTTCGTAGCACTTAGTCACATCGGCACCACGGCAGCATCACGAAATGCGCACTATGCCTCGCCTGTGCACGGGCTGTCCGCAAGTTCGGAAGTAGCTAGCACACAGCCTGTTTCGGAACATATCGGATTCTCAGGCTGAGCCAGACAACAACCCACGCTGATCCCATAGCGTTCCTCACGTCCACACCGAATCGAGAACAAGGAGCACTTCATGAGCAGCGTAAAGACACGTGCTCGGCTGATTGCCGGTACCGCAGGAATATTCGGCGCGCTCACGTTGGGCGCGGTCGGATTTGGATCCGCCACTGCCTCGGCATTCCCAGGACCGCCCGGGCCACCCGGGCCCGGACCCGGCCCCGGGCTGTGCATCCCGCTACTGCCGTGCGCCGGTCCGCCGCCGCCTCCGATGCTGGGCGGACCTGGTCCGGCGCCGGGGCCGTTCGGGTTGCCCATTCCCTTCTTGTGAGCAGGTGAGGCGGGTTTGGTGCATTGCGGCCTGCACCAAACCCGCCTTCGGAATACCCTCAGTTGCAGGCAGATTCCACCTTCTGCTGCTGCGGCGACAGGTCACTGCGAAGCGGCAACGTCACGGTGAACGTTGTGGCGGACGGAACGCTGTCGACGGCTATCGATCCGCCATGAGCGGACACGACCGCCGAGACGATGGCCAGCCCCAAACCCGTGCTGCCGCCGCGCCGTGACCGCGAGCTGTCGCCTCGAACGAATCGGCCGAAGATCTCTGCCTGCTGTTCTGCCGGAATCCCCGGTCCGTCGTCGACGACCTTGATGGTCACGGCATCGGATCCCTGGGCCAGCACGGTGGTGATCGTCGTGCCGGCGGGGGTGTGCACGCGGGCGTTGGACAGGAGGTTGGCGAGCACTTGATGCAGCCGGCCCACATCGCCCGTCACGACGACCGGTTCTTCCGGCAGTTCCAGATCCCACTGGTGGCCCGGTCCCGCAGCGTGGGCATCACTGACCGCATCGATCGCCAGGGCGGACAGATCGACAGGTTCATGCTCAAGCGGCCGGCCGGCATCCAGCCGGGCCAGTAGCAGCAGATCTTCCACCAGCCTCGACATTCGCTTGGCCTCTGAGTCGATCCGACTCATCGCGTGCGCCAATCGATCGGGTGACGGATCATGCTGACGTTGAACAAGTTCGGTGTAGCCCCGAATTGCCGCCAAGGGCGTGCGTAGCTCGTGGCTGGCATCCGCGACGAACTGCCGCACCCTTGTCTCACTGGCATGCCGGGCGGACATCGCCTCACCGATCCGGTGCAGCATTCGATCGAAGGCTGCACTCAGCCTGCCGACCTCGGTATACCGTGAGCCTGCTGTGCCCGCGTTCGGCGCCTTCGGCAGTGTCACCTCGCCACGATCCAGTTCGGAGTCCGCAATCCGCTGCGCCGTCGTCGCCACCGCCGACAGTGGTGCCAGCTGACGTCGCAAGATCAACACCCCGGCAGCAATCGCGGCCGTCAGCGTGACCACACCGATCACGGTCAGCATGCCGACCACCGCGAACAGCGTGTCGTCCACCGGCCGTGTCGGCAGCCCGGTCATGATGGCCTCACCGCCGAGGCCCGGTGTGGTGATCAGGCGATATCGACCCAGTCCGTCGATGACCTGCGACTCGGGGCCCGCTGTGATCATCCCGGCGAGTTCTTCGCGCGCGGTCGGAGTCACCTCTCGCAGGCTCCCGCTGTCGGTGATCACCGCAGCATCGAGCAACCGTCCGTTGTGGTACACCGCGCCCAGCGTGCCGCTGGCCTGTCCCGGAGCGTTGAGGAAGAACGGACCGGGCCCTGACGGTCGATGTTCGTCCGGCATCACCGGTGGTGGGCCCAGGGAGTACAACATCGAGGATCGCCAACCCGCTTCGACCACCTGATCGTCCAGCTGGTCGATCAGGAAGCGGTCCAGTGCCAACAGCACGCCGGCGCCGATTGCCGAGCAGGCCAACGCCAACACCACTGTTTGCGCCGCCAGCAAACGTACTCGGAGTGACCAGCTGCTCGGGTGCCGCACGCGCCAGAACAATCCATGGTCGAGGTCGGCCATCTTTGTGTGAGACGCGGAACTCATGACTTTCTCACCCGCAGATCGTCACTCACCCAGCTAGCACAAAACTATGCCGAACTTAGGTCCCAGCTTTGAATTCTCTGTCGGACGTCAATTCCTAACGTCCTCATAGGTTTCCAAAGGCGTTCGCAGATTTGCGCGCCCGACACTCACGCCATGATGCCACGCGTTTTCGACAGCACTCCGACCTCGTTCGGGCGGCAGGCGCGGGAACGTCCGTTGGGAGTCGGCAGCTCTCCGATGACCGTGCTCGTCGTCGACGATGACCGCGTGGCCGCGGAGATCGTGTCGATCATGCTGAGTTGGGAGGGTGCCGACGTCCTCACCGCGCACGACGCGGCCGAAGCACTGTCACTGGCGCGCAGACACCGGTTCGACGTGGCGATTCTGGACCCCCGCCTTCCCGACGCGGATGCGTTGTCACTGCTGCGCACCTTGCGTCACGATCAACCGGCACTGCTGGTACTCATGCTGCTGCCGGCGGGATCAACCAATGAGCGGCTCGCCCGGTTCGCCGCCGGATACGAGTACCTGGCCAAACCGTTCTCGGTGGAGGAGCTTTCGCTGAGGTTGCGGATCCTGTTGTCGCGCGCGGCTTCAGGAGTGAACGGCGGTCTGCCGGATATCGTTGTCGGCGACCTCGTGCTCAACGAGGAAGGTCGCGAGGTGACGCGCGCCGGGCGTGACCTCGCACTCACGTACACCGAGTTCGAGCTGTTGCGCTACTTCATGCGCAATCCGCACCGCCTGCTGACCAAACAGCAGATACTGGCCAGGGTCTGGCCGTACGGATACTCGGGACGCCCCAACATCGTCGAACTCTACGTGTCCAGTCTGCGCAAGAAGATCAATCAGGATGGGGCGCCGATGATCCATACGCTGCGGCTGAACGGTTACATCCTCAAACCCGCCCTCGACGAGGCCACGAGCCGAACTTCGTCCGACAAGCAGATCGAGACCGGGAACGCACCGAGGTGACTGCTACCGAGTCGCCGGTTTGATGATGTATCCGACGCCGCGCAGCGTGTGGATCATCGGTGGGTGGCCGGAGTCGATCTTCTTCCGCAGATAGGAGATGTACAACTCCACCACACCCACTCTCCCGCCGAAGTCGTGATCCCAGACCCGGTCGAGAATCTCGCTCTTGCTGACGACGCGGCGGGCGTTGTGCATAAGGATTCGGAGTACCTCAAACTCCCTTGAGGTCAGGCCAATCGGTTGCCCGGCGCGGGTGACCTCGAAACTGTCCTCGTCGAGGATCAGGTCTCCCACCACGATTCTGGCGCTGCCCTCGACGACCGCCGCACCGACGCGCCGGACCAGAGACCGGAGGCGAAGAATCAGCTCTTCCAGACTGAACGGCTTCGTGACGTAGTCATCACTTCCCGCGCTCAAACCAGCCAGTCGTTCCTCGACGGAATCGCGTGCCGTAAGCAGGAGCACGGGCAGAGCCGGTTGCTGGGCGCGAAGATGCCGCAGGACCTCCAAACCGTCCATATCGGGCAGCATTCCGTCCAGCACCACGACATCGGGCGGATTCCGGCGTGCCTCGACGAGAGCCGAAGTCCCGTCGGCCGCCGTCGATACCTGCCAACCCTCATAGCGCAGCGCCATGGCGAGCACCTCCGTCAGCGCCAACTCGTCGTCGACCACCAGCGCCCGTAGAGGTGATCCGTCGGGGCTGCACATGGCCACCTGTTTGCCCCCGGTCACCCACCCCGACAACGTGTTCCCGCCTTCTGGTGCACTCACCGGGCCATTGTCGTCGATCGCGATGAGCGCCACCTGTGCTTGACATAGCGCGCGGCTAGGAATGACACCGAGTGCCCAGTTCACTTTTTTGACAGAGCAATTCGTTGAGCCGAGCACGCCTGAGCGGATTCGGGCACCCACCCCCCGCGCACGACTGCGGCGCACGGATCGTTCGATCCGTGCGCCGCAGTCGTGTGTACCTCAGTGCGCGGGTGCCGACAGGTCGTACAGCGTGACGCCGTCCACCGTCTTCGCGGTGTAGTGCTGCTTGACCCAATCCGAGATCTTGTCGGAATCCGACGTCGACCCGGATCCACCACCGAAGGACGGCATTCCCGGCCGTTCCGACACGTAGTAGTAATGCACGAGCCCATCGCGGACGTAACCCTGGAACTGCTCCAAGGTCGGCGCCGGATCCCCGCCACCGAATCCGCCGATCGGCATCACCGGGTGGCCGGTGGCCAGTTGGTAATCCGAGGCGTCCAAAGACCCGGTGGTCGCGGCGACCCATCGGTAATCGCCGGCATTGGCCATCAACAGCCACGACACGTCTGCGGAGACCTTGCCCCCGCCCGGGCCCCACGAAGGAGAACCCGACTTGTCACCGGGAGCACCGGGACCGCCCCCTGGGAATCCCGGCATCCCAACGTTCTTCGACGACGGCCCCGCGGTGATCACCGGACCACTGTGCGCGGTGGTCAGGGTCTGGACGCTGTACGTCACCGGTCCTGCCATGGCGGCCACCACGGCCAGCCCGGCCGCGAACACCTTGAGGTCGCGGGCGGCGACGGTCAGGCCCGGCCGGATCAGCGAGGCGAGCAGCATGCCGACCGCCAAAGCGCCGGTAGCCACGACGACCCACCGCAACCACGGCAGGAAATCGGGCGCTCTGCCCAATAGCACCCAGGACCACGCCGCAGTCAATGCGACCACCGAGGCCAACACTGCAGTCACCCAACGCTTCTCACGGTTGCGCCACAGGTGCGTCACGCCGATGCCCACCAACGCGGCCACGGCCGGTGACAGGGCGACGGTGTAGTAGTCGTGAAAGATCCCCGACATGAAGCTGAACGTCAGGGCCGTGACGACCAGCCAACCGCCCCAGGCGAGGTAGGAGGCGCGCCTGGGATCGGTCCTGGCCGCTCGCCCACACAACACGAGACCCGCGACCAGCAGTATCAACGCCGCCGGCAGCAGCCAGGAGATCTGGGTGCCGGATTCCGTGGTGAACAACCGCGTGATACCGGCCTGCCCGAACATCGGGCCACCGGGACCGCTGGGGCCGCCGTGGCCCACACCTGCGGGCATCCCGCCGCCACCGCCGGCGCCGCCGCCCAGGATCCGACCGAGTCCGTTATAGCCGAGCGTGAGCTGCAGGAAGCTGTTGTTCGACGATCCGCCGATGTAGGGGCGATCGGACTTCGGCCAGAACTCGACGAGCGCGACCCACCACCCGGCGGCCGCGACGGCGGCCGCCAGCCCGGCGAACAGGTGGACGATTCGCGTCCGCAGGCGGGGCGGAGCGGCGACCAGATAGGCGATCGCCAGGCCCGGCAGGATCAACATGACCTGCAGCTGCTTGGTCAGGAATCCGAACCCGATCAGTACACCGCACAACACGACCCATCGGGTGCGCCCACTGTCGATGCCGCGCAGAAGCGCCCAGGTCGCAGCCACCATCAGGAATACCAACAGGGCATCCGGATTGTCGTAGCGAAACATCAGCGTGGCCACGGGTGTCAACGCAAGCACCGCGCCGGAGATCAGTCCCGCACCGGGGCCGAAAGCCCTTCGCACCGTGGCGTAGAGCAATGCCACCGACGCCACACCCAGCAGTACCTGCGGTATCTGAAGGGCCCAGGAGTTCATGCCGAACAGGCGGGTGCTGATCTCCATGACCCATAACGACGCGGGTGGTTTGTCGACCGTGATCGAGTTGCCGGCGTCCGAGGAGCCGAACAGGAAGGCCTTCCAGCTCTCGGTGCCGGCCTGCACGGCGGCGGCGTAGAACGAGTTGCCCCAGCCGTTGCGGCTGAGCCCGATGGTCCAGCACACGGCGGTGGCCAGGAGCAGCGCGATGAGGCCGGGCCGGGCCCAACGCGGGTCCGCCGTGTCACCGAGTTGTGCAGCGTCGTCAGTGCAATCGGTCGTGTCGGCTGCAGCAGTCATAGTTTCTCTCCGGTGACGTAGGGGCTGAAATCAGCGGTTCGGGTGAAAGACCCACGAGCGCAACACGATGAAGCGCAGCACGGTGGCGACCAGGTTGGCCGTGACGAGCACGCCCAACTCGAGCCAGTGCGGGGTGGGGTGGACCAGCGCGTGAACACTGGCCAGCGATCCGCCGGTGATCAGCAGCGCCATCCCGAAGACCAGCAGGCCCTCACCGTGATGACGGGCGCGGCCCTGTTGCCCGCGGATGCCGAAGGCGAACCGACGGTTGGCTGCGGTGTTGGCGATCGCCGTCACCAGCAGCGCCACGAAGTTGGCCGTTTGCGATCCCACCGCGGTGTGCAGCCCGCTGAAGATGAGCAGATACGCCAGGGTGCTGATGACGCCGATCGCCCCGAAGGCTGCCAGTTGATAGATCGTTCCACGTGCCGGGGTGACCTGCTCCCGGCCGGCCCGGAGGTCCGCAGCCACCTCGTCGACCGGGATGCGGCCCAGGGCGAAGCCCTTGCGCATCCGGGCAATCCCCTTGAGGTCGGCGGTGGCGGTGGCGACGATGTCGACCCGGCTGTCGGGGTCGTCCACCCAGTCCACCGGCACCTCGTGGATGCGCAGGCCGGCCCGTTCGGCCAGCACCAGCAGCTCGGTGTCGAAGAACCATCCCGTGTCTGCCACCAGGGGCAGCAGCCGGTGCGCCACGTCGGCGCGGATCGCCTTGAAACCACACTGGGCGTCGGAGAACTTCGCCGACATCGTCGTCTTGAGGATCATGTTGTAGCAGCGCGAGATCACCTCGCGCTTGGGGCCGCGCACCACCCGTGACGTGCGGGCCAGCCGGGTACCGATCGCCAGGTCGGAATGACCGGAGATGAGCGGAGCCACCAGGGGCCCCAGGGCAGCGAGGTCGGTGGACAGGTCGACATCCATGTACGCCAGCACGGGGGCATCCGAATTCGACCAGACGGCGTTCAGCGCACGGCCGCGCCCCTTCTGCTCCAATCGGACCACCCGGACTCCATCGAGTTCTTCGGCGAGCTCCGCGGCGATGCGAGGGGTGTCGTCGATACTGGCGTTGTCGGCGATGGTGATACGCACCGGGTAGGGCAGGGTCTCGGCCAGGTAGCGGTGCAGCCGATGCACCGAGCCCGACAGCGCTGCCTGCTCGTTGTAGACGGGCACCACGACGTCGAGAACCGGGACGCCGCGGCGGGCGGCATCGGCCAGCGCGCTCGACCGCGAAGGCGTGGACACGCCACTTTCGAGGGCCGCGGAATCAATCAGCATCTTGGTCATGACCATGAGCATGGGGCCCGGGCATGAGCGGGATATGGGACAAACGTGTGCGAAAGCTATGCGATGGTGACCGCGGCCGCCGAGGCCACCGCGACCTCCGAATCAGGCCACTACGCGCCTTCGGTGCGGAGCTGGTGCGCCCCCGGGGTGGGCTGGTACGTGGTCGCATCGGTACGGAATTCGGCGCCGCTGTAGCGCTCGAGCAAGCTGGACACCTTCCGGGTGAGGCGGCGGTCGGCCAGGTCACTGAGATAGGGCACACGCTCGGCGATCGCGTAGGGCAGCATCCGCGCCACGACATACAGGAGCGCGGCGGCTGCACGGAGGCGATCTGCGCGGGTGATGATCACACCCATCTTGGCGGCCCTGAAGGTGTCGCCGCTGATGTAGGTGCGGATAAAGAACAGCTTGCTGAGGCTGCGCTCGAACGGTTCCCGGACACGGGTGCGCAGCGAGTCCTCCGGCTCGAATCGGGCACCCATGGTGCCGGCGACCAGACGGCCGCAGGTGTCGTCGTCCCACCCGGCCCGCAGCGTCGCGTGGCGGGTGGCCATCACATCCACGATTTCCTGTGGTGTGGTGGGCAACAACTCCTCGGGGAGGCCGAGCAGGAAGCATCGGTAGCGATAGAACTCCACGCGGGCCCGTTCGTCCGCGGTGAATTCGCGGCGCCCCTTACCGACGATCTTCAACGCCAGCGCGAACATCGCCGCGTTACCCGCCGGCATCTGATCGGCCTGCGGGATCGGCACACCGTATTCGGCACTGTCCCAACGGCCCTTACGCATGACATTGATCCGGACCATCGAATGCATCAACCGCACCATCGCCGCGCTCTTGAAGCTGTACCCGTCGCGCGCGAGAGCGCCGGGCAGAACCGACGAGACGAAGAACGCCGCCGTCTCCTTGACCCGCTTGCCCGAGGTTCGTTCGCTGAATGCACCCGTCACGGCCATCGGCAGCGCCGCGTACTTGTTGACGAACGTTCCGAGCAGACCGCCGCGGATGACGTAGGGCAACACGTGGGCGGTGGCATTACGTTCCAAACGCGCACCGCGCTCCACCAGATCCAGGTCGATCCACTCCGGGACACTTTCCATGTCCTCGATGAAATCGACCAATTCCTTTGGGGCACCGTCGACTTGATCTACACCCTTGTCGCAGGCCTCGACCAGCATGTCGACCAGACGCTTGAATCCGTACTCGAACATCAACCCGGCATACGCATCGCCGACGCGATCCCCGAGCAGCGTGTAGTCGGCGACCACCGACACCAACTCGGCGTTGGCGAGGAGCCGTGGACGCTGATCGGCCAGTTCGTCTCGCATCTGAGCCGCAACGTTCGGATCGGTGGTGAAGCGCAGCGGCATCGTGTCGAAGTCGATCGAACCGTAGATCTCGGGCTGTGCCTCGCGTTGGCCTCGAATCCGAACGGCCCGCTCCTGTGCGGTGAGCATTCCCCGTGGTCCTCTTCCTCGTCGCCGGCAGCTGCGCGCCTCCTGATGCCAGGATGGCACTGAGTGCCAGGTTAGTCCGTGGGGGCAGCGAATACCAGCGTGAGTCGTCACGACCGCATCGCAGGGCCGGGCCGAGCCGCAGTCAGCGACCTCGATCTGGATACGGCGCAGGCGCAAGGGCCGCGAACGCTTCATCGAACAGCGCCGAGATCGAATCGCCTCCCCCCGACTGTGCCCAGATCTTTCCGGCAGCCCGATACGCACCAGTGGCCGCGGCGACGATCACCGGCAGGTACAGGTCGTTTCCGGAATGGGCGAGTCTGGTGCGAGCCGCGGCGACGAGGCCGGCCTGCCATCGATCGACGCGATCAAGGTAGCGAAAACGCAAGGTCGGCGACTTCTCGATCAGCGCCAGAAACGCCAACGCGCGCGCATGATCTTCGTCGACCCACTCCACGAACGGGGTCAGGCTGTGCCGAAGTGCGGTCCAGACATCCTCGTCGGGCGGCCGGGACAGAAAAACCTCACAGCCGATATCGGACAACACCGGCAGCTGCGAGATCACGACGTCTTCCTTGGTCTTGAAATAGCGAAAGAAGCTGCGTCGGGACAACCCCGCCGCCGCGCATATCTCGTCGACCGTCGTCTCATCGAAACCCTTGGCGAGGAACAGCTGCGTCGCCATCTCGGCGACCTCAGACAGCATCCGGTCCTTCATCCGGCGCTGAAGGGATTCTCCGGCACCGCCTGGGGTGATCATGATCGCAGTCTAGTGAGCCCGCTACCTGGTAAGACCGCCCACAAGCGATCGGTCAGCGGGTGAGATTCGGCCGGTCGAGAATGAGATCGGCTGCGCGCAGCGCGATCATCATGGTGGGCGCGTTGGTGTTGCCAGAGGTGATGGCCGGGATCACCGACGCGTCCGCGACGCGCAGCCCGTCGACTCCGCGCACACGCAGATCGGGACCGACGACCGCGCCATCGTCGGTTCCCATCCGACACGTGCCAACCGCGTGGTAGATGCTGCTCTCGGCGGTGTCGAGCCAATGCCGCGCATCGCCGTCGAACGGGTTGAGCGGGGCGCCGGTGACCCCGCGCATGGCCGGCTGAGACTCGACGAGGTCACGGGTGAGTTCCGCACCCTCCAACAGCTTTCGCACATCTTCGGCCCGGCCCAACCGGTCGAACTCGATATAGGGTTTGCCGCCCCGGAGCCGGACCCGCCCCCGGCCCTCGGGATGCATCACCACCGTGTACGCCGTGAACGCGTCGGAACGCTTCAACGTGGCCCGGCCGCTCACCGGACTGAGCTCGTAACTGGCCGGCGTCACCGCGATCTGAAAATCCTCGGTGAACAGCTGGGCTTCAAAGGGTGTGGTCGTCAACGGACCCTCACCACGAGCACGGAAAGCGCGAACCGCCTTGGCAAGACGCACCGGACCCATGGTGTTGATCGTCGGTACCTTCGAGACCCAGCGTTGCGTGACGACGAGATGGTCGTGGAAGTTCTCCCCCACCCCCGGTAGGTCGGCCACGCTGCCGCCCGCGGCAATGCCGGAGTTCATCAGAAGCGCCGCAGAGCCGATCGCCCCGGCGCACAGCACGACCTCTTGGCGCGCCCGAATGACACGATCGCCGACCCGCACCCCGACCGCGCGCCCGTTCTCGACGATCACCCGCGTCACGGTGGTGCGGGTCAGGACACGTGGGCGCTGCTCGCGGGGCAGGCCGTGCAGGAATTCCCGACCCGACGAGCTGCGGTAGCCGCGCCGTTGGTTGACCTGGCTGCGCGCCACTCCGAGTTGGTCCGCCCCGTTCGGATCCGGGTTGCGCCGATGGCCGGCATCTACCGCTGCCTGGATGAACGCGTCATCGATCTCGTGGTGATGGCCGCACCACGACACCGCGATGGGACCGCAACCGCCGCGATAGTCGTCGGGACCCTCGACCCAGTTCTCCAGCGCCTTGAAGTGCGGAAGCACCTCGGGGTAGGACCAGCCGGTCGCGCCGGCTTGCGCCCAGCCGTCGTAGTCGGCTCGCCGCCCCCGGGCGTAGACCATGGCATTGATGGATCCGCTGCCCCCGACGATTCGCCCGCCGGCGAAGGCGCCCGCCTTCCCACCCCTGCTCGGTTCCGGCGCGGTGGGGTACTTCCAGTTGGCCGTCGCGTAGAGCGTGACGATGCCCAGGGGCAGGGCCACGTCGGGACGTCGATCGGTGCCGCCCGCCTCAACGAGAATGACACTGGCTCCGGCCGCGGACAGCCGACTGGCGAGGATGGATCCGGCGGATCCCGCCCCGACCACGACGTAGTCCGCCAGATCATGCTCGCTCATGCCGAGCTCCCCTCAACGCGTGAATGCCGGGCGAACCCGCCACCCGGCCAGCAGCATAATTTAACACATATTCGAAACTTTCCGATTGGTGATCGGCGACTGCACACACCGCCACCGGCACCCCGGACCGACGTCGCTATTGTCAACGTGCTCCCCACGCGTTGAAGGACAAGCACATTGACCAACGACATCGACTCCATCGTCACATCCCGCCGGTCCGAACGGCTGCCGGCCGATGCGGCGACGACACTCACCCACCTGCTGGCCATCCGCGTGAGTTGTCGTGCGTTTCGGCCGGAACCCGTTGCCGAACAGACGATCCGGGAGATTCTCGCTACCGCACAGTTGACGGCATCCTGGTGCAACAGCCAATCCTGGCAGGTGGCGGTCACCGGCGGCGCAGGAACCGATCGCCTCCGCAATGCGCTGTACACCGCGGCGGCGAGCGGTCACACCGAGACACCCGATATCACGTTTCCTCGCGAATACCGCGGCGTCCATCGCGATCGCCGACGCGAGAGTGGGTACCAGCTGTACAACGCCCTGGGTATCGAACGCGGTGATCACCAGCGTCAGAGGGAGCAGACGCTGCAGAACTTCACCTTCTTCGGTGCACCGCACGTGGCGATCATCCACACCGATGAAGCACTGGGGCCTTATGGTGCGGTCGACTGCGGCGGCTACGTCAACAACTTCCTGCTGGCTGCGGCCGCACGCGGCGTCGGCAGCATCGCCCAAGCCGCCCTGGCGATGTACCCCGACGTTCTCCGCCAGGAACTCGGACTCACGCCGGACCGTATGGTCGTCTGCGGCATTTCCTTCGGCTATCCCGACCTCGACCATCCGTCCAACAGCTACCGCACCACACGCGCCCCGCTCGACGAGGTCGTCGAGTGGGTCAATTCCTGACCGGGTCCGCGCGGTTGACCGCGGGTGGCGTCCGACCGCCGCGATGCCACTACGCCGGGCCCGGCTCTCCCCGCGATCAGTCAGGGACGCGTTTGCCGTCTCTTACCCGAGTACATCCGCTCGTCTGCGGTCTTGAGCAGGTGGCTCAGCACGGCTTCCGATTCACCGGTCGGCGTCAGGCCTTCGGCTCGTGCGCTACCGATGCTGACGCTGATGCCCTCGCGCGACAGGAGCTGCCGCAGGGCGTCGGCCACTTGTTCCTTGGTGCGATCCGGCTGAACCGCCACCGCGATCCCGAACTCGTCACCGCCCAACCTGGCCGACACCGCGTGCAGTCCCACCGTGCTGGTGATGCCGGCGGCCACGCGCCGCAGCACCTGGTCACCGTGGTCATGCCCATAGCTGTCATTGATCACTTTGAGGTCGTCGACGTCGACGAGTAGCACATCGACACCGTCCGGCGAGGTTTCGATCAGTCGCCGCGCGCGCAGATCAAACGCACGCCGATTCGCCAGCAGTGTCAACGGATCCGTGGTGGCGACCATGTGACTGCGAGCGATCGCCTGACGAATCTCACTGGTGTACAACCCGTGCAGGAGCACCGTGCCGTTGACGGCCAGCAACAGCACCATGGTCCGCCCGACGCCGCCGAGCGGATCGGTGTCTCCGGCGGCGACCGTCTGGACGCCGAACACGATGATGACGACGCTGGACACCGCGATGTGGACCAGACGAGGTAGGAAGGTGAGAAAATGCGCGGCGTAGGCACCCACCACCGCGAACAATGCGGTGCCGAGCAGTGCTGCGGCGGCGTTCTGGAACGCCGCCAAGATCACCGTCAGCCCGGTGTCGGCATAGCCGACGAACAACGTCGGAGCGGGTTGCCAGCGCGCGCGCTGCGACCACCACACCGATCCGAGGTGCAGGCGGGTGGTGGCAATGGCGACCGGGAGCGTGGTGAGCGAGACCACCAGCACGACACCTCTGGCCACCGGCGTCTGCGGTCCATCCGACGAGGCCAGGGAGAACATGGCGATGACACCGAACACCAGCACGAACGCCGCTATCGCATACCTGAACACCGACTCGCGCAACAGCAGGCCGTCAAGAATTTCGCGTTGCTGCAGCCGCGACCGCAACGCCATCATGATCCCCCGATACACCCGTCCCTGGGTCGATAGTAGCCATGCGCGGTGGCCTGGGCGTTTCCGCACAGGCATCGCCTGGCCATGCCGTCGCCGAGATCGGGTGTCACGCGAGGCCGGCCAGCGCTTCCCTCACACGGAACCGGCGAATTCACGCCGATTACTCTGTTAGTTGCAGTAACGTCGCGGTCATGGTGTGGATCCTCGGTGGTTACCAGAGCGATTTCGCCCGCAACCTGCACCGCGAGGGTGCCGATTTCGCGGCACTGACCGCCGAGGTGGTCCGTGCGACGTTGACCGCCGCGAAGACACGACCGGCCGATATCGGCGTGGTGCACGTCGGCAACGCGTTCGGTGAGATGTTTGCGGCCCAGGGCCACCTGGGTGCCATGCCCGCCACCGTCGAGGACGCGCTGTGGGATGTCCCCGCGTCCCGGCACGAGGCGGCGTGCGCGTCGGGCGGGGTGGCGATCTTGGCCGCGCTGGCCGACCTGCGGGCCGGCAACTACGACAGTGCCCTGGTGGTCGGCGTCGAACTGGAGAAGACGGTGCCCGGCGACATCGCCGCGCAGAACCTCGGCGCGGCCGCGTGGACCGGGCACGAGGGCGCGGACGCGAAATTCATGTGGCCCCACATGTTCTCCCGGGTCGCCGACGAATACGACCGGCGTTACGGCCTCGCCGACGTCCACCTCGACGCCCTGTCCGCACTGAATCACGCCAACGCCAAGGCCAACCCGAACGCACAGACCCGGGAGTGGGCGGCCACCACCGACAACCCGGTCGTGGAGGGCCGGATCCGGCGACTGGATTGCAGCCAGATGACCGACGGCGGCGCCGGCGTCGTGCTGGTCTCCGACGGCTATCTGCGCGACCATCCCGGGGCCCGGCCGATCGCCCGTATCGACGGTTGGGGGCACCGCACCGTCGGTCTGGGACTGCAGCAGAAACTGGACCGCGCCGAGGCGGATCCCTATGTGCTGCCCCATGTCCGGCGCGCCGTCGTCGACGCCTTCACCCGTGCCCAGGTGACCCTGGAGGATCTGGACGGTTTCGAAGTACACGACTGCTTCACGCCGAGTGAGTACCTGGCGATCGACCATATCGGTCTCACCGGGCCCGGCGAATCGTGGAAGGCCATCGAGAACGGCGAGATCGAGATCGGCGGCAGGCTGCCGATGAACCCGAGTGGCGGCTTGATCGGCGGTGGTCATCCGGTCGGCGCCACCGGGGTCAGGATGGTGCTCGACGCGGCCAAGCAGGTCGCCGGAACCGCCGGGGACTACCAGGTCGACGGCGCAAAAACGTTCGGCACCTTGAACTTCGGTGGCAGTACCGCCACCACCGTCAGTTTCGTCGTCTCCCAGGGGTTCTGATGAATGTAGAAGTGGTCGCCAAGTATCTGTCCACCCTCCCCGAGGAGGACGACCACCCGTACCGCACCGGCCCGTGGCGCCCGCAGACCACCGAATGGGATGCCGTGGACCTGCGCGTCGTCGAGGGCGAGATCCCCGGCGATCTGGACGGGGTGTACCTGCGCAACACTGAGAATCCGCTGCATCCCGCGTTCAAGACCTACCACCCTTTCGACGGCGACGGCATGTTGCACATCGTCGGATTCCGGGATGGAAAAGCCTTCTACCGCAACCGCTTCATCCCGACCGACGGCTTCCTCGCCGAGCAGGAAGCGGGCGGTCCGCTGTGGCCGGGCATCGCCGAGCCGGTCGAGCTGGCCCGGCGCGATTACGGCTGGGGCGCACGGACCTTGATGAAGGACGCGTCGTCGACCGATGTGACCGTGCACCGTGGGGTCGCACTCACCAGCTTCTACCAGTGCGGGGACCTGTACCGGATCGACCCGTACACCGGGGATGCGCTGGGCAAGGCGGACTTCGCCGGCGGCTTTCCCACCGACCTGGGTGTCTCGGCGCACCCCAAGGTCGACGGCACCACCGGCGAACTGCTGTTCTTCAACTACGGCAAGCAGGCCCCGTACATGCATTACGGCGTGGTCGACGAGCGCGATGCGCTGGTGCACTACGTCGACGTCGAACTCCCCGGCCCCCGACTGCCGCACGATATGGCGTTCACCGAGAACTATGTGATCCTCAACGATTTCCCGCTGTTCTGGGATGCCGAAATGCTGAAACACAACGCGCACATTCCCCGGCTGCACCGGGATCTGCCGTCGCGGTTCGGGATCCTGCCGCGGCGCGGCGGATCCGGCGAGATTCGCTGGTTCGAGGCCGCGACGACGTACGTCCTGCACTTCACCAACGCCTTCGAGGAGGGCGACGAGATCGTGCTCGACGGGTTCTTCCAGGGCACCCCCGAACCGACCGACGCCGGAACCGCCGACGGGATGGATCCGCGGTGGCAGCGGTTCTTCCGGTATCTGTCCCTGGACGGGATGCAGACCCGGCTGCACCGCTGGCGGTTCAACCTGAGCACCGGGCAGACGCACGAGGAGCAATTGTCCGACAGCTTGACCGAGTTCGGAATGATCAACCCGTCGTACGCGGCCAAGGACTACCGCTACACCTATGCCGCGACGGGCAAGCCCGGCTGGTTCCTGTTCGACGGACTGGTGCGCCACGATCTGCACACCGGTTCCGAGCAGCGCTACGCGTTCGCCGACGGGGTGTACGGCAGCGAGACCGCCATGGCGCCGCGCATAGGCAGCACCGGCGAAGACGACGGCTACCTCGTCACCATCACGACCGATATGACCGCCGATGCGTCGTACTGTCTGGTGTTCGACGCTGCCGGCCTCGCCGACGGACCAGTGTGCAAACTTCAACTGCCGGAACGGGTTTCCAGCGGAACGCACTCGACCTGGGCGCCGGGTTCGGAGCTGCGGCGCTGGCGGGACTGATGGAGTCCAGCCCCACTGTGAACGCCGTCGGCCGGATGCTTGGCCTGCTCGGTGACGAGTGGACGCTGCTGATCGCCCAGCAGGCGCTGTTGGGCGCCACCCGGTACGGGGAATTCGCCGCGCGGCTGCCCATCTCGAATGCGGCGCTGACATCACGGCTGGCGAGCATGACGTCCGAAGGGCTGCTGGCCCGGGCCGGCCGAGACTATCGGCTGACCAGCAGCGGCCGGTCACTGTGGCCGATGCTGGTGTCCATCTGGGCATGGGAGCGTCGCTGGGTGCCCGAGCATGCGCTGCCTGCGATGTGGCACTCCGGCTGCGGTGCGCAGTGTGCACCGTCTCTGACATGTGCCGCCTGCGGCGCGACCACGACCGAGAAGACCCTGGATGCGCGGTGGGGTCCGAGCGGATCCTGGGCGCGGTCCATGCCCACCGTCGCCACCAGGCGGCGATCCCAGGGCGACCGAGCGGGCCTGTTCCCGCAGACCATGACCATCCTGGGCAACCGGTGGTCCTTCGCCGTCATGGTCGCCGCCTTTGTCGGCACCAGCCGATTCACCGATTTCGCCGCCCAACTCGGTGCCCCGCCCGGCTCCCTGTCCGACCGGCTGCAGATCCTGGTGGCCAACGATGTCCTGACCACCACCGACGGCCGCTACCGATTGACCGAGAAGGGCCGCGCGGTGCTGCCCATCCTGGTGACCGCGCTGGACTGGGCGCAGCGCTGGCTCGCCACACCCGACGGCCCGGCCGTCGAGCTCACCCACACCACCTGTGGCACCGCCTTCGATGCTGTGCTGGCCTGTGATCAGTGCGGCGAGGTCCTGCGCGGAAGGTCGGTCGGCGTCGTCCCCGCCGGGTAGCCGACCCACCACACATGCTGCGCCACAGCGGGTATCGGTGGTCACATGGCGAAAAAAATCTCGAACCCAGGGCTGGCACTCTCTTATCGAGAGTGCTAAAAATGGAAGTGCACAGTGATTTGGCTGCCCGCCAGGGTGGTGGGCTCTTGAGCGAATGAGGAGGTGGATTACTGTGCTCCGTTTCGATCCCTTCAGTGACCTTGACGCCCTGACCCGCGGGCTGCTCACCAGCCAGTCCGGGTCATCGCGCACCCCGAGGTTCATGCCCATGGACCTGTGCAAGATCGATGACCACTACGTTCTGACCGCGGATCTTCCCGGCGTCGATCCCGGCTCGGTGGACGTCGATGTGGACAACGGCACGCTGACCATCTCGGCCCACCGCACGGCCCGCACCGACGACTCGGTCCAATGGTTCGCCAACGAGCGGTTCTTCGGCAGTTACCGCAGACAGCTCTCCCTCGGCGAAGGCATTGACACCTCGGCCATTTCGGCGACCTACGAGAACGGCGTCCTCACCGTCACGATCCCGCTGGCCGAACGAGCCAAGCCGCGCAAGATCGATATCGCGCACGGCGGCGGCCAGCGATCCATCGAACCGAATACCGTCGACTCACAGTGAGTCGCCACCGCCGGGGGTGGCGTCACAACCCGCCCCCGGCGGCGTCACTCCCGCTGTAGCCGGAACCGCAGGTTGTTGCGCACCGCCGGCCACTCGATATCCAGAATCGAGTAGACGACGGTGTCCCGGCGCGACCCGTCGGGCAGCAGCTGGTGGCTGCGCAGGACCCCGTCCAGCTTGGCCCCCAGCCGCTCGATTGCCGCGCGGCTGGTCGTGTTGAAGAAGTGGGTGCGGAATTCGACTGCCACGCAGTTCAACTCGTCGAAGGCATGGCCGAGCAACAGAAGTTTGGCTTCGGTGTTCACCCCGGTGCGGCGCACCGAGGCGCGGTACCAGGTGGCTCCGATCTCCAGTCGCCGGTTCGGCCCGTCGATGTTGAGGTAGCTCGACGACCCGACCAGAGTTCCGTCCAGGGTCCGCACCACGAAGGAGAACGCGGCCGGGTTGTCCAGCCAGGTCTGTACCCAACGGCCCGCGGTATCCGGTGACGGGGCACCGGTGAACCACAGCCGCCCGAGGTCGCCATCGGCGGCAGCGTCGGCGATCTCGTCGGTGTGATCGGTGCTCAGCGGTTCCAGCGTCACCCAGTGTTGCCCCGTCAGCGTCACGGGTTCGACGAAGCTAGTCACCCCAGGCCACCACCATGGTCAGCACCGACAGCACAATCCCGACGGCCACCGCACCCGCGCCGACGAACAGCCCGTAGCCCGCGGCAATCGGCGCATGCACGTACAGCCGGAAGTACCAGCCGATCAGCGCGGCGATGATCATCGAAAGCGACAGGGCGCCAGCAGAAGCCAGCCTAGGAGACAAGCGCTGCGCGGCCATCGCGGCCGCCACGATCAACGTCGAGGCCAGCAGCACGATCAACTGCCCGACACCGAAACCGGGCGGCGGCACCTCGATGGCGCCCGTCCTCGCCCCGATGGCATTGGCCCGGCCGCCGTGGGTGGTGAGCCAGGGCAGCCATGCGCTCACGATCAGCACGAGCGCACACAGTGCCACCAGCCAGCCGGGACGCAGACGTGCCATACGGCTCAGGTTATCCGGTTGGCCACCGTAGTCTGGGTTGCCATGACGGATCTCCCCGATTGGGCCCGGGAACTGGACTTGTCCCCGCATCCGGAGGGCGGCTGGTATGCCGAGACCTGGCGTAGCGCGCTGACCGTTCCGCAGTCGACGCTGCCCCCGGAGTACACCGGGCCACGCAGCGCGGGCACCGCAATCCTGTTCTTGTTGATGCCCGGTCAGCAGTCGGCCTGGCATACCGTCCGGAGCGCCGAGCTGTGGCTTTATCACCGCGGCAGCCCGCTGGTGCTGGAAGTCGGGCCGCGCCAAGCGGAGGCCTCCGAGCTGCTGTTGGGCGCCGATATCGCCGCCGGCGAGCAGCCGCAGGTGGTGGTGCCGCCCGGGTACTGGCAGCGGGCCCGGCATCTGGGGCGAGCGCAGCGACGGGGAGAAGCACCGGACGATGAACCCACACTGGTCAGCTGTGTGGTCGTGCCCGGTTTCGACTTCGCAGACTTCGCGCTGGGGGCGCCGAGCCCTTAGCCTTTCCTGGGGCTGGCGAAGCGACAGGAAAGGTGGCGCCCTATGCAGGGGCACATCATCGTGTGTGGCACCGATGCGCTGGCCGAGCGCATCGCCGACGAGCTGCGCGGCGCCGGCGCCACGGTGGTCCCGCTGCAGGATCCGCGGGCCCTGGCTGCCGCCGATGTCCCGTCGGCCGTCGCGGTGGTCTGCGTCGGCGACGATGACGCCGTCAATCTCGAAATCGCCTTGCTGGCACGTCAACTGAGCCCGCAGGTGCGGGTGGTGGCCCGACTGGCCAATGGCGTGCTACGCGAGGCGGTCGCGTTCGGCAACGGGCCCGGCGCCATCCTCGACGTCGCCGACCTGGCCGCCCCGTCGGTGGTCGAGGCCTGTCTGGATCGCACCACCCACACCATCGCGGTGGCAGGTATCGACTTCGTCGTCTCCGGTGCCGACGTGCCGCGCGACGCCACCCTGCGCGAGATCTACGGCGACCTGGCCCCGGTCGCGGTGGTCCACAGCGACTCTTCGGTGACCGCGTGTCCGGGTCGTGACATCACCGTCCACGAGGGCGACTGGACCGCCATCATCGGTACCGCCGCCGAACTGGCCGGACAAGGTATCGAGGTGTCGAAACCTTTGAGCCACAACCGGGTCCGGCGGCCGCCACTGCGCCGGTTCTTCGATGCCGTACGAGTACTGCGCGATGACATCAACCCGATGTTCTACCGGGCGCTGGCAGCGTCGATGACCCTGCTGATCGGGTCGACCGTGCTGTTGCGCTTCACCTATCAACGGCCGCCCGGGATGAGCTGGATCGACGCCCTGTACTTCAGCACCGAAACCATCGCCACCGTCGGCTATGGCGACTTCAGCTTCATCGAGCAGCCGTCCTGGCTGCGCCTCTGGGGTATCGGGCTGATGTTCGCCGGTGTCACCACCACCGCGATCCTGGTGGCCTTCGTCGCCGACGTGCTGCTGTCGCGGCGGCTGGCCCAGTCCGCGGGTCTGCGGCGGGCACGGCATCTGCACGACCACATCGTCGTGGTGGGCCTGGGCTCGTTCGGAATCCGGGTGGTCAGCGACCTGGTGCACGCCGGATACGACGTCGCCGTCATCGACAGCGATGAGGACAACCGATTCCTGCCCACCGCACGCCGCCTGGACGTCCCGGTGATCTTCGGCGACGCGACCCTGCGCGAGACCCTCGAATCGGCCCGAGTGGCGCAGTGCCGGGCGATCGCCGTCCTGACGCCCAACGACATGGTCAACATCGAGACCGGCATCGTGCTGCGCGAGCTCACCGCCGACCAACCCGTCGTGATGCGGGTGTACGACCGGGTGCTCGGCGCGGCCGTCGCGCAGCGATTCGGTTTCGAGAACGTGCGCTCGACGGTGGAGCTGGCCGCGCCGTGGTTCATCGGCGCCGCACTCGGTCTGCAGGTGTTCGGCACCTTCTCCGTCGGCCAGCATTCGTTCATGGTGGGCGGGGTGCGCGTGGCACCGGGCAGCGAACTGGACGGGGTGCGCATGGCGGATATGTCCACGCAGACCCGCGTCATCGCGATCACCCGGCCGGGTGTCGCGACGCGACTACATCCGCGTCGCGACACCCAACTCACCGCGGGTGACACCGCCTATCTGGTGGGGCCGTACCGCGAACTGCTGGCCACCTTGGGAAAAGGACAGGCCGTCACGTCAGCGACGACAGGTTGAATCCCGCGCCGGTGGGGTCGGTGACCGACGCCAGCCGGCCGTACGGGGTGTCCTCCGCGGCCCGGACGACGGCACCGCCGTTGTCGACGATCAGCCGCTGGGTCTTGTCCACGTCGTCGGCACCGAGGAAGAAGAACCAGTTCGACGGTTCACCCGCGCTCATGAACGCGGTGCCGTCCATCACGCCGATCAGCGGTTCGCCATCGAATACCGCGGTGCTGTAGCGGAATTCGTCGGTATCCCCGGCCACCTCGGTCTGCCAGCCGAAGACCTGCACGTAGAAGTCGAGCACCTTGGCCAAGTCGAGGGTGGTCAGCTGATGCCACACCGGGGTGCCGGCCACGCCGGTGATCTCCGTGCCGGGGTGACCGGTGGGCTGCCACAGCCCGACCACGCCTCCGCTGGGATCGGAGACCATGGCCATCCGGCCCTTGGCGGGGATGTCCATGGCGCCGCCGCAGCCGGTTCCGCCCGCCGCGATCACCCGGGCCAGGGTGGCATCGACATCCGCGGTGTGCAGGTAGGTGTTCCACCGGTCGATGGGATGGGCCATCAGGCCGGCCACCGGCTTTCCGTCGACGTGGGCGGTCACGTATCCGCCGTATTCGGGGCCGGCATCGTCGAAGGTCCAGCCGAACACGGTGCCGTAGAAGCGTCGGGCGACCTCGAGATCAGAGGTGGCCAGGTCGATCCAACAGGGTGCGCCAAGTGGTGTGGTCATGCCGGTACCGACCTGCGTCGGCTCCGAAACTCATCGCGGTTGTGCGGTTTCGGCGGGCCGCTACGGCGCGTCGCCCACGAATCCGCACAACCGCGTCAGGAGAAGACGGTCCTGAACCTGTAGAGCGACTGCTGGATATCGGTGCGCAGCGCGGCGGCCACCACCATGCCGATCGGTCCGAACAGCGCCGGACCACCCAGGTGGATATCCAGCTGCACCGCCGATCCCTCGTCCACGGACTTCACCTTGGCGATCAGCTTGACCTTCACGCCACCCTTGCCGTCCCCGTTGAGGGTCATCGACTCCGGCGGCTTGTAGTTCACGATGGTCCAGTTGACCCGGTTGGCCATGCCCTTGACCTCGACGATGGAGTCGATCTTGGTGCCCTTGTCCAGCGTCTCCGGCAGCGTCGAGCGCCACACCCGGTGGATGCTGAGCCACTCGGAGAACCGGGACAGATCCGACGCGGCTTCCCAGGCCTTCTCCGGCGACAACGGCACGTCGACGGAGACCGATAGCTTGGCCATCTACGCCGGAGGGGTGGGGTCGATGTTGCGGGCTGCGTTCTTGGCCGCCTCCTGCGCCTTGTCGACGATGCCCTGGTACTTGTCCCCGGTCTTCTCGTCCACGATGTCGCCGACCTTGTCGATCGCGGCATCCACCTTGTCGGCGTTCTCGGCGATCAGGTTCTTCGCCTTATCCAGAAAACTCATGGGGCCCACCTTATCGCCACAGTTTGCGGGGTTCGCCGGACACTCGGCCCTCGATCCACCACAACACCTCGATGACCGTGGCGGCCACCAACCCGATGCCCAGCGCCACCGATGTCTGCGCGACATTGCTGGGATCGAGCATGAACTTCTCCTGTGCCAGCGGGATCGAGAAGATCACCACGTAGGCCAGCGCGGATACCGCCACGAGCGCCACCCGCCACCACTGGTAGGGCCGGGCCACCACGGCCAGCACCCACACCGCACCCACCAGCAAGGTGATCAGCGCCGCCGTGGACGCCTGGGTCTGCTCGACCTTGGTCGCGTGCGAACCCTGGTAGGCGAGCAGATAGGAGATCAGCGTGGCCAGGCCCACCACCACACCGTTGGGCACCGCCGAGGTCATCACCCGGCGCACGAAGCCCGGGTGGGCTCGCTCGTTGTTGGGCGCCAGCGACAGGATGAACGCCGGGATGCCGATGGTGAACCAGGCGGCGATGGTGACGTGGATCGGCTGGAACGGGTACAGCAGGGCGTCGGATCCGAACAGTTTCGACGCCAGGCCGCCGAGACCTACCAGCGCGGCCAGCAGCACCGAGTAGAC
Organism: Mycolicibacterium fluoranthenivorans; assembly: GCF_011758805.1. Lineage (NCBI taxonomy): Bacteria > Bacillati > Actinomycetota > Actinomycetes > Mycobacteriales > Mycobacteriaceae > Mycobacterium > Mycolicibacterium fluoranthenivorans. The sequence continues at coordinate 279,555 of NZ_JAANOW010000005.1, forward strand.
GGTCTTGGTGAGGAACAGGTTGGAGACCCGTTCGATGTTGCCGATCACCCGGCGGCCTTCGCCGACGACATACGGCAGGGTGGCGAACTTGTTGTCCAGCAGCACGATCTGGGCCACGGCACGGGACGCCGAGCTGCCCGATCCCATGGCGACACCGATATCGGCGTCCTTGAGCGCCAGGACGTCGTTGACGCCGTCGCCGGTCATCGCCACGGTGTGCCCGCGGGACTGCAGCGCGTGCACCATGGCCCGCTTCTGGTCGGGGCGAACCCGGCCGAAGGTGGTGTACTCATCCAGCGTGGACGCCAGTTCTTCGGGATCATCCGGTAGCCGGCGCGCATCGAGGGTTTCGCCGTGCAGGCCCAGTGTGCCGGCCACCGCACCGACGGAGACGGCGTTGTCACCGGAGATGACCTTCACCGCGACCTTCTGCGAGGCAAAGTAGTCCAGGGTCTCGCGGGCATCCGGGCGCACCCGCTGCTCCAGCACCACCAACGCGGCGGGGGTGACGGTGCCGGGGGCGTTTGGGGTATCCACGACGGTGTCGGTCGATCCGAGCAGCAGCACCCGCAGCCCGTGTGCCCCGATCTGTTCGGCCTCTTCGGCCTCCGGGGAGGCCGGGTCCAGCAGCACATCGGGCGCGCCGATCACCCAGTTGCCGTGTTCGCCGTAGGAGGCTCCGCTCCACTTGGTGGCCGATTTGAACGGCGCCGAGGCGGTCTGGGTCCAACCGGGCGGCATCTTGTAGGCCTCGGCGATGGCGGCGATGCTGGCGTTGGGGCGGGCGTCGTCGGCGGCCAGTTGAGCCAGCACGTCGGTCACATCGGACGCAGACGACGTAGACAAGGTCTTCAGATCGCTGACCCGCATCCCGTTTTCGGTCAGCGTGCCGGTCTTGTCGGCGCACACCACGTCGACCCGGGCCAGGCCCTCGATGGCGGGCAGCTCCTGCACCAGGCACTGCCGCCGGCCCAACCGGACCACGCCGACGGCGAAGGCGATCGAGGTCATCAGCACCAGACCTTCGGGCACCATCGGTACCAATGCCCCGACCATCCGCAGTACCGACTCGCGCCAGCCGACGTCGGTGGTGAACAGCTGGGTGTAGATGATCAGCGCGCCGGCAGGCCACAGCAGGTAGGTGATGAACTGCAGGATCTTGTTGATCCCGCTGCGCAGTTCGGATTTCACCAGGGTGAACTTGCTGGCCTCCTCGGCCAGCTTGGCGGCGTACGCCTCACGGCCCACCTTGGTGGCGCGATAGGCACCGCTGCCCGACACCACGAAACTGCCCGACATCACCGGATCGCCAGCGTCTTTCTGGATCGGGTCGGCCTCACCGGTCAGCAACGATTCGTCGATCTCGAGGTTGGCGCCCTCCAGTACCTCGCCGTCGACGATGATCTGGTCACCGGGCCCGAGTTCGATGATGTCATCGAGCACCACCTCGTTGGGTGACAACGCCACCGTCCCGGACTGCCTGCGCACCAACGGTTTCGCCTGCCCGACGATGGCCAGCCGGTCCAGGGTCTGCTTGGCCCGCAACTCCTGGATGATGCCGATCGCGGAGTTCGCAACGATCAGCAGACCGAACAAGCCGTTGATCACCGACCCGGTGGCCAGCACGATCGCGAACAGCACGCCGAGAATCGCGTTGATGCGGGTGAACACGTTGGCCCGCACGATCTCGGACACACTGCGCGCGGCCCTGGTCGGGACATCGTTGGTCTGCCCATCGGCAATCCGTTGGGCGACCTCGGTATCGCTGAGTCCCGAAATGATCGTCGTCACTTGGTGAATACCGCCTCGTCGTAGTACTCCAGGGTGAGCTTGCCGCCGTCGAAGGCGGCCTTGGAAATGCTTCCGGGTGGGGAGTTCTCGCTGATGAACGAAAACGTGAAGGTGTTGCCGTCCCAATGGGTGAGCTCGACGGTGTCCCCGCGCGGACCGAGAGTGAGCGCCAGCTTGCCGTTCTTCTCCGCGATGACGGCCGGCCCCCAGTAGTCATTGCGGTAGGTGCCGACATAGCTCGGCAATGGTTGCGCCGGTGCGGGATTGGCCGGTCGTTTCGCGCCGACCAGCGAGCCGACCGGATCGCCCATCGGGAGCATCGCCCCGGTGTACAGCTTGTACCAGTCCTCCCGCACCGAGCCGAATTGGACAAGGTCGGCGAATTCGGCCGTCAGCGCCTCGGGCACACCGGACGGGGTGGCGTTGGTCAGCGCCACGATCGCCACGTCGGCCGACGGCAGGAACAGGACATTGGTGCCGGCACCGAGCTCGAACGCGCCGGAGTGACTCAGCTGGGTGCGAGCCGCCGAGGTGACGCCCACGTTGAACCCGAAACCGTAGGAGCCCGAGCGCATCGCAGGTTCCGACGGTGGGCTGGACACCACCTGGGGGGTGAGCGCGGGCAGCAAGGCCTTCGGGTCGATGAGCTGGCGGCCCTGGTAGCTGCCGTTGGCCAGCACCATTTCCAGCCAGTGCGTCATATCGTTGACCGACGAACTGACCCCGCCGGCCGGAGCCTGCTGGTCGGCGTCGCGGACGAACTCGGGCTGGTATCCGCCGTCGATACGGATATGCCCCACCGCCCGGTCTTTACGGCCTTCGTAGTCCGCGAAACGGTAACTGGTCGAGGACATTCCAAGGGGGCTGAACAGCACGTCCCGGCCCAGCTGATCCCACGACGTACCCGCCGCCGCGGCGACCGCCTCGGCACCGGCCGTCAATCCGTAGTTGGTATAGGCGTAGGAGATCCGGAACGGATCCAGCGGGAGCTGGCGCAGCCGTTCCAGCACCTGCCGGCGGTCGTAGCCGATATCCTCCAGCAGATCACCGGCATGGTCGGGCAGGCCGGAGCGATGGGAGAACAGGTCACCGATGGTCACCATCCGGGTGACGGCGGGATCTGACAGCGCGAACCACGGCAGCTTGCTGGTGACCGGAGTGTCCCAGCCGATCGCCTTTTCGCCGACCTGGTGTGCCACCACGGTGGCACTCAGCGGTTTGGACACCGAGGCCAGCTGGAAGACGGTGTCCGGGCCGACCTTGTTGGTATCGGCGGCCCCGGCCCGGTTGTCCTTGACACCGAATCCTTTGGCGTAAACGGTTTTTCCACCGTGCACCACCGCGACCGCCAGACCCGGGATCCCCGATTTGCGCATGAGTTCGTCGGCGATTCCGTCGAGTTTGCCGACCGCGTTCTCGACCGCGTTGTCGGGGAACGGCATTGCCGGGACGAGCGGGGGCGGTTGATCGGACAGAATCCTCGCCGGACCGGTCTCCGGCGTCGTGCAACCGGCCAGCAGCGCGACAGCCGCGATGCACAATATCCGTCTCACAGACAAGAACGCTAGCCGCTCAGAGCCGCCACCATGCGTCTATCGGCCGCGCCGTGGCTGCGCCGTCGACCCGCTGCCCGGGTTTGGGCGTCGCCACGGTCACCCCTTCCGCCGAGGCGGCGGTGAGCAGTCGCTCGACGGGTTCGGACCACGGGTGCGGCGCCAGCCGGAAGGTGGCCCAGTGGATCGGTACCAGCAGACCGGCGTCGGTGACATCGCGGTGGGCTCGGACGGCGTCCTCGGGGTTCATGTGGATGTCGGGCCAACCCGGGTGGTAGGCGCCGATCGGCATCAAGGTCAGGTCGAAGGGGCCGTACTCGGACCCGATCCGGCCGAAGCCATTGGTGTACCCGGTGTCGCCGCCGAAGAAGGCGCGGTGCCGGGGACCGATCACCGTCCACGATGACCACAAGGTGGTGTTCCGGGTGAGGAACCGGCCCGAGAAATGCCGCGCCGGTGTGCACACCAGCCTGAGGTCGCCCAGGGTGGCGCTCTCGTCCCAGTCGAGTTCGACGATCCGGTCCGGTGGGACACCCCAGATACGCAGGTGGGACCCGATGCCCAGCGGAACGTAGAACTTGGCCCGCTGTGCCCTGGCCAGGCCTTTGATGGTGTCGATGTCGAGGTGGTCGTAGTGGTCGTGGCTGATGATCACCGCGTCGATCGCGGGTAAGGCGTCGAGTTCCACCGGCACGGGATGCAGCCGCTGGGGCCCCACGGCGCGGGACGGGGAGCAGCGCTCACTCCACACCGGATCGGCCAGCACGCGATAACCGTCGACCTCGATGACCGCCGACGAATGACCGAACCAGGTGACCGCCAGATCGGCGGCCGGGGCGGTCGCCATCGGGCTTACCAGCGGAATCTCACCGCCCGGCCGCTGCTGGTCGCCGGTGAACAACTCGCGGATCAGCGACCACTGCTGCTGCCTGGTCAGTTGCACCTCGGAGGCGGGCTCGCGGTTGACGAACACCCCGTCGCGGTAGTTCTGGGAGGCCTTCGCCGCGGCACCGATATCGGCGGCGCCCAGCGACTCGGGGGCGCCGCGCAGGGCACGCAACGCCCAGCCGCCGGCCACCAGCGCTGCGGTGCCACCGACCACCCGGGCCGCTTCCGCGATCATCGCTGCTCAGGCCCCCGTAAAGTTCGGCGGCCGCTTCTCGATGCGTGCCACCTGGGCTTCGATGACATCCGGGCTGGCCCACGCCTTGTTGAACATCCGGGTGTGGTCGCCGCGGACGGTGTCATAGGCGCCGTCGTCGTTGAGCACCCGCTTGGAATGCGCGACCGACAGAGGCGCGAAACCGGCGATCTCGGCGGCCCAGGTCTGTGCGTCGGCCAGCGTGCCGGTGCGGTTGACCATCCCGGTCAGCAGTGCGGTGTCCAGGTCGAGGCGTTCGGCGGCGATCAGCATGCCCCGGGCCCGGCCATGCCCGACCAGGGACGTCAGCCGGCGGATGCTCCAGTTATCCAGTGCCAAACCGTATTTGGCGATGGGGAACTGGAAGTAGGCGCCGGGGGCGGCCATCCGCAGATCGCAGATCATCGCCAAGATGACACCGGCTCCGATCGCCGGGCCGTTGAGTGCGGCGATGATCGGCACCGGGCTGGCATCGATCGCCAGGTTCAGGGCCAACGCCTTGTCCGGGAGATCCTTGGCCACGCCCTCGGCGTCGGACAGGTCGGCACCGGCGCTGAACACCGTGCCCTGGCCCGTCAGCACGATGGCTCGCACGTCAGATCCCGACGCCTTTTCGATCTCTTCACGCAATCCATCGACAAGTGCACCGTTGAGCGCATTGCGCCGCTCGGCCCGCTGCATTTCCAGAGTCAGGACATTCCCGTCCCGGGTCACTCCAATCATGGTCGCCAGCCTATAGAGGTTCCTCGGGCGCGCACCTTCCGGCGTAGCTGCGGTGCAGTTGCTGCCGGGATACTCCCAGCCGCCTGCCGATCTCTCCCCAGGACATCCCGGCCTGTCGGGCCTTGAACACGGTGGCGTCGTACTCGGCGAGGATTCGCTCCCTCTCGTCGCGCACCATCGCGAGCTTTCGCGCGATCGCCCCGCTGCAGAACTCCTGGAAGACGGGGTCGTGATCGGGCGGCGGGGGTCCTTGCCCGGCCCGCTCGAGGGCTTCCAGTGCCTGGCGAGCCGTGTCGGTCAGGGTCGGATCGTCCCGCCAGTCGGCCTGGTCATCGTCGTCCTCATGGTCGTCCTCATCGCCCCACACGTCGTCCATGGCTTGAGGGTCCCGCTGCGCACCGACAACATCGCCGCTCTCAGGTGGTTCTCTTCTGAACTGTGTCAACAATCGCTGACACAGTTCAGAAGAGACCCACCTGAGAGCCCGTCGCATAACCTCATCCCGTGAGCCGGACCCCAGCCCTCGCCGTCCGAGATGCCGTCCTCGACCCCGGATCGTTCCTCAGCTGGGACAGTCCGCCGGTGCAGGTGCCCACCTCGGAGGCTTATCGCAGAGAGCTCGACGCGGCGCAAGCCAAGTCCGGGCTGGACGAGTCGGTGATCACCGGCGAGGGCACCGTGTTCGGCCGCCGGGTGGCCGTGCTGGCCTGCGAGTTCGACTTTCTGGCCGGATCCATCGGGGTGGCCGCGGCGGAACGCATCACCGAAGCGATCCAGCGCGCCACCGCCGAGCGGCTGCCGCTGCTGGCCTCCCCCAGTTCGGGCGGCACCCGGATGCAGGAGGGCACCGTCGCCTTCCTGCAGATGGTGAAGATCGCCGCCGCGGTCGAACTGCACAAACGGGCACACCTGCCCTACATCGTCTATCTGCGGCACCCCACCACCGGCGGCGTCTTCGCGTCCTGGGGCTCACTCGGGCATGTCACGGCCGCCGAACCGGGCGCGCTGATCGGTTTCCTCGGTCCACGGGTCTACGAACACCTCTACGGCGAGCAGTTCCCGGAAGGCGTCCAGACCGCGGAGAACCTGTTCCGGCACGGCGTTATCGACGGCGTGGTCCCGGTCGAGGCGCTGCGGTCCGTCCTGGACCGCACGCTGGCGGTGCTGGTCGACGCGCCCGGGACCCCGCCACCGGCGCCGTCGGCCCAGTCGATCCCCGACATCCCCGCCTGGGATTCGGTGACGGCGTCCCGTCGCGCCGACCGCCCGGGTGCGGAGTACGTGCTGGCGCACGGGACCACGAAACCGGTGCCGTTGTCGGGGACCGGTGGGGACACCAGTCAGATGCTGCTGGCGCTGGCCCGCTTCGGCGACCAGCCGGCCGTCGTCCTGGGGCAGCAGCGCATCGGCACGCTGGGCCCGGCCGCGCTGCGTGAAGCCCGCCGTGGCATGGCGCTGGCGGTGAGCCTGCGGCTACCGCTCGTCTCGCTCATCGACACCCGCGGCCCGGCGCTCTCGGTGGAGGCCGAACAGGGTGGGCTGGCCGGCGAGATCGCCCGCTGCCTGGCCGAATTGGTCACCCTGGACACCCCGACTGTGTCGGTGCTGCTGGGTCAGGGCAGTGGCGGCCCGGCCCTGGCGATGGTGCCCGCCGACCGCGTGCTGGCCGCCCAGCACGGCTGGCTGGCCCCGCTCCCCCCGGAGGGCGCCAGCGCCATCGTCTTCCGCGACACCGATCACGCGCCGGAACTATCTGCCGCACAAGGCATCCGGTCGGCCGACCTGTTGCTCAACGGGATCGTGGACACCATCGTCGACGAGCGTCCCGACGCCGCCGACGAGCCGCTGGAGTTCACCACGCGACTGTCGATGACGATTGCCGCCGCGCTGTACGAGCTACGGACCATGCCCGACACCGAACGGCTCGGCCTGCGGCTGCACCGTTATCGCCGGATCGGGCTCACACCTCGATAGGCGGTTTGAGCCGTTCCATCGTGTACTGCCTGTCCCGCCGGGCGGCGAACGAACTGGCGGCCAGTGACACCAGCAGCACCCCGGTCAGGACGGCGATCGCGATCCACAACCGCGAATCGATTCCGCCGGCGATCAACTGCCGCAAGCCGTTGACCGCATACGTCATCGGGTCCACCGGGTGCAGAATCTGGAACGGTGTGGCCGTGGTCTCCACCGGATAAATACCGCCGGCCGAAACCAATTGCAGCATCAGGAAAGCCAGCGTCACGACCCGCCCGACCGACACCCCGAACAGGGCGTTGAATGCCTGGATCAGGGCCAGGAAGGTCGCCACGATCAGCAGCAGGAAACCCACCGTGGCGATCGGATGACGGGCCTGCAGGCCGACGCCGAAATGCACCACCAGATACATCACCCCGACCTGGCAGACCGTGATGAGCAGCGCGGGCCAGTACGACGCCAGCACCACCCGCAGCGCGCCGAGCCCGTTGATGATGGGCCGGGACTGCACCGGTTTGAGCAGCATCCAGATGATCAGCGCACCGATGAAAAGCGCCAGCGGCAGGAAGAACGGTGCGAACCCCGTCCCGAAGGTGGCGGCGGCATTGTCGGTCTGGATGTCCAGAGTCACCGGCGCGGCCAGGGTCTTGGCGACCGCGGTCCGCTGCTCCGGCGTCCAGGACGGGACTTGGGTGGAACCTTCCTTGAGTTTAGCGGCCAACTCCTGGCTACCCGCGCGCAGCTTGCTGGTGCCGGCCGCGAGTTGCGTTGCTCCCGAAGAGAGTTGGCCTCCACCGGCGGCCAGCTGCATCAGTCCGCTGTTGAGCTTGTGTGCACCGCTGTCGAGTTGGCGCACACCGTCGCGCAGCTTCACCACGTCGGCGCGCAGCCCGCCGTTGAGTGCGCGGGTGAGAAACACCCGCAGCTTGCTGTTCGGGTCGCCGAGTTCGTTCTCCAGCTGTGTTGCGCTGTCACGCAATTTGTTCAGTCCGTCGTCGGTGGTGGGATCGATTCCCTTGGCTCGCAGCAGTCGCTGCGCGCCGGCCAGCACGTCACCGGCATCGCGGACCGCCGGATCGGGGTTGGCCTGCAGCATGCCCACGGCCTGATCCACCAGCGTCGCCGCCTGGGCCTGGTCGATGTTGAGCGCGGCGATCCGATCGGTGGTCGAGCGCACCGCCCCGGACAACCGGGATGCGACGAACCCGACCTCGTCGGGATCCAGCCCCAAATCACCGACTCGGTCCAGCATGGTGACCAACGGGCCCGTCGCGGTGTCCACGGAAGCGGACAGCTGACGTGTCCCGGCGGCCAGCTGCGCCGAGCCGTCGCGTGCGGTCACCAATCCGGCCGACAACGCACCGGCACCGTCGGCGAGTTTGTGCGCGCCGTCGTCGGCGGCCGCGGTGCCCGTGGCCAACTGGCCCGCCCCGTCGGCGGCCTGGACCAGTCCGGCACCGGCGTCGGTCAATCCGGTCAGCACGGTGCCCAAGGTGCGCTGCCCGATGCTCGCGTTGACCTGGTTGATGACTTCGCGGGCGGCGTTCTGCCCGATGATCGAACCCAGATAGTTGTTGGCGTCGTTGAACTTGAACTGGATCTGCGCCTGCTCGGGCGAGCCGCCGGATGGGGAGGCGACGTCGGCGCTGAAGTTCTCGGGCAGTGTCACCGAGAAGTAGTACTTGCCGCTGGACACCCCCGCCGCGGCCTCGGTCGACGACACCCGGTGCAATTGCAGCTGGCCCGAATCGACCAGTGCGTCAGCCACTTCCGCCCCGGCGCGAACCTGCTGACCGTCCACGACGGTGCCGGTGTCCTCGTTGACCAGGGCCACCGGGATCTTGTTCACCTCGGCGAACGGATTCCAGAACGCCCACAGATACATGGCGCCGTACAGCAGCGGCATGAGGATGACCGTGACCAGCGCGATGCGGGGCAGCGCGCCCCGGGAGAAACGCTTCAGGTCGGTACCCAGAGACATTCCGGCAAGCATGGCTACTCACTCCCCACGGTCAGCTGGGCACGCACACCCGTGTCGGTGACACCGTTGACGGTTGCGGTGATGACGGTCTGCTGCTCACCGAGCGCGATGAGCCGCTTCAGCACGATGTCGCGGTTTCGGTCGTCGGTGAGGTGATCGAGGTTGGCGACCACCAGCAGCGGTGGTGTCGCCGTATTGGCCAGCGCGATGCGCAGCAGCGTCTGCTCGAGTTCGGACAGTTCGTCGAAGTACGCGGTGAGCGACGGCAGCGCCACCTCACCGAACACGGGTGCGCACACCTTGGCCAGGTCGTCCTGGTCGGCCGCGCCGATGAAGCGATACCAGGCTGCATCCCAGCGCTTCTGCTCGGTGATCAGATCGCGGACCGTCACCGATTCGGCGATCTTGTCCAGTTCGTCGATGCAGGCCAGCGCGGAGTGGGCGAAGATATCGCGGGCCCGGCTGTGGCCGAACACCGTGATCTGTCCTTCGACGGGTTTCATCCGGCCGGCGAGCGTCATCAGCAGGGCGGTGCGGCCGGTGCCGGTCGGATAGACCAGCACGCTCACCCCGCCGGCCTCCACGTCCAGATCGATGGGGCCGTACACCGGGCCCCAGGGCCCGGTCATTCTGATTCCGCGGGCCGTGACTGCCGGCTCTGGTTCTGCCACTGAATTATCTCAACACATCGGGCTGACCGGGCGTGGTTTTCTACGTGAGGGTCGTGAAACCTGGGCGATCACGGCCCTGGTGCAGAAAACGGCGCACCGGCGAGCCCTAGCCGAGGTGCAGATAGCCACCGAACATGCTGAGCAACTGCACACTGCGCCACCAGATCAACGCCAGGAACAACACCAGCAACCCCACCACCAACGCGGTCTGGACCAGGTTGCGTTGTGCGCGTGGCGGATACACCAGGCCGGCGGCCACCACACATCCGGTCACCAGCCCGCCCACGTGGCCCTGCCAGCTGATGGCGCCCGACCCGAACAACGGGCCGACGAAGGTGAACGCGAGGTTCAGCACGATGAGCCCGACGACCCACTTGACGTCGAGGCGCAGCTTGCGCGCCACCACGAACGTGGCGCCGAACAACCCGAACACCGCGCCCGAGGCACCGGCGGTCGCGGTGTTCAGCGGGGCGACCAGGAATACCAGCACCGACCCGCCGAGCGCGGACAACCCGTAGAGCGCCCCGAACCGAACTCGGCCCAGCAGCCGCTCCAGCGGTGGGCCGATGACGTACAGCGCCCACATGTTGAACAGGATGTGCGCGATGCCGTAGTGCAGGAACGCCGAGGTGACCAGGCGGTAGTACTGGCCGTCGGCGACCGCGGGTGGCCACAACGTCAGGTGGCTCTCCAGTTCGCGCGAGGTCATCTGCAGCACGAACATCAGGACGTTGATCGCGATCAGCGTGTAGGTGACGTACGGGGTCTCACCCGCCGGCCTGCCCCCGAAGTGGCCTTCGACCCGGCGCACGGTGGCCGCACCCGCCGTCACACAATCCGGGCACTGGTGCCCCACGGCGGCGTCGCGCATGCAGTCGCCGCAGATGAAGCGCTGGCAGCGGGTGCACTGTACGAACGCCGGCCGGCCGGGATGCCGGTAGCAGGTGGTCGCCTGCGGTGGCGGTGGCATCTGCGGCGGTGGGTAGGTCATGCCCTACATGATGGCCGATGGCGCGCGGCGCCTCGTCAGGACATAGAGCACCGCGGTGGCGACACCGGCCTCGATCAACGACACCGTCGTCGCGACTGTCATCAGTCCGCTCACCTGCTCGGGCGCCGCGGCACCGTGGTGATGGGTGGGCATCGACCAGTGCACGGCGATCATCGCGAGGTTCATCACCGCGACCACACACCAGGTCCGCACGCCGCAGCCGCGCCACAGTTCGTAGGCGCACATCAGGCAGGCGGCGGCCATGGCCACGATGAGCACCGCGACCACCGGGGTGCGGGCGTGGCCGATCATCGTGGCGTGCAGCGCGGCCGACCCGGCTGCGACCACAGCGCACGTCCGCCGTCCGAGAACGGCGGACGTGCTGCTGACGGTGGACATGTACTAACTCTCGCAGCAGTGCGACTTCGGCGCAGCGGGAACGTTCAACGCGGGGTTGCGGTCGAAGAACGACACCGGCTTGAGTTTGAAGCCCGCGTAGTCCACCGGCATCACCGGCCAGTCCTCCGGGCGCGGGAAGTGCGTCAGCCCGAAGGTGTGCCACACCACGATGTCCTGGCCGTCGATATCGCGGTCCTGGGCCACGTAGGCCGGCAACCCGGCATTGCCCGGGTTCTGGTTGACGAACCGGCCGGCCGGATACCGTTCGGCCGGGTCGTATTTCGTCACCCACAGGTGCTTGGTGGCGAACGCCGCGCGCTGGGCGATCGAGCTGGTCGGGTGGGCCAGCAGCGCCGGCTGACCTTCGGGATGCAGCGCGTAGCCGACGTGCTGGCCCAGCCGGTTGGTCTTCTCCGGGTTGGTGATGTGCCATACCCGCGCCTTGAGGTTGTCGGCGGTGCGCATGGCCTCCGACTCCCGGGTCAGCCGGGTGCGTTGCGGCCGGAAGGCGTTACCCCACGGGTTCTCCGGGCCCATCGGGACGGCCACGGCGTCGACCTCTTCGACGACGTTGCACTGGCCGTCCACCTCCATGTCCAGCCGGGCCGAGAACAGGTGCTGGTGGAACGGTGCGCCCAGCCCGGGCGCCATCTCGGTGGAGAACCCGTCGGGCCCGCGGTAGGCCGAGGCGAACACGATGCCGGTGGCCTTGGCCTCCAGCTGGATGGTGCCGTCCAGGTACAGGTACCAGTAGAACCCGTAGTCGTAGTTGCCGATGGTCAGGAAGAACGAGATGACGAGTCGTCTCGACCGCCGCACCTCGGCCATCCCGTTGAACATGTCGGTGTGCTTCCACAGCACGCCGTAGTCCTCCTCGTGCAGGCAGATCGCGTTCTTCATCACCTTCGGGTTACCGTCCTCGTCGGCGATGGTGACGTCGAAGTACGTGATCTCGCCCAGGCAATCGCAGCCCAGCTCAAGGGAATTGGTGTACCGGCCGAACAGGTACTCACCCTGGTCGAAGTAGTTCTGCCAGTACCGCACCGGCGACGGGTCGGCGTAGGGCACCACCATCTCGGCGATGGACGCGCGGTACACCACGGGCCGGCCCGCGATGGACAGCTGGTGCAGGGTCAGGCCCTCGCGGACGTCGAACCCGAACCGGAACTTCCAGTCCGCCCAGCTGATCTGGTTGCCGTCGACGGTGAAGCTGGCCCCCTCGGGCTGGATGATCTCGATGGGTTTGAGGTCCGTGCGCGGCGGCACCGCATGCGGTTCGGCGTCCCACTGGCCGCGCTCGGCGGGCAGCGGTAGTTCGATCTCGTCGATCACCTTGGTGACTCGGCGCTCGGTGAGGTCCACATAGGCCACCACCCCGTCAATGGGGTGCGCCCACGGCAGGTCGGCGGCGTCGTACTGATAGAAGGCCAGCACCCGGACGATGCGCTTGCCCACCTCGTCCTCATGTCCGAAGACGCCCGCCGACAACGGCACCGCGCGCACGTCGGCGTGGGTGAGCCCGCGCTTGTCCATCGCGGCCAGCCATTCCGGGCAGTCCAGCAGGAACGCCTCGATGTCCTCGAATTCCTGGTCCAGGATCGGCACGTGGCCGTCGACGGCGGCGTCGACGTGCTCCAGCGACACCACCTTCTGCTGGGTCACGGAGACGACCAGGTCACTACCCTGGCCGGTGGCGCGGTCGAGCAGTAGCACCCGGGCCTGCCGGTCGATCGGGTCGCCGGGGGCGTAGGCCTGCACGACCGACTTGTGCGGCTCCTCCAGTGCGACGAAGACGAAGCGCACCGAGTCCGACAGCAGGCCGTTCTCGTCGACGATGCGCCGGGCCGCGCGGATCTCCTCCGCGCTCAGCGGGTTGAGCGGGTGCTCGGAACTGCCGGTGGTGGTGGGGGTTTCGAGGAACGCGGTGCTCATCGTGCAATCTCCTTAACGGTTTCGATCTCTTGGTGGCCGGCGTGCGGCCGCAGCACTGCGACCGCGGCGCCGCCGAGGAAGGCGCCGGCGAGCAGCACCCCGATGACACCGGCCAGGGTGGCTGACCCACCGACGAGCAACGGCAGGTTGACGGCGGTCATCACCGAGAGCACGGCCAGGCCGAGGAAGCCCAGCCCGGGCGCGATCACGGTGTGCCACAACCGGGTGTCGAATCGGGTGCGGCGGAAGTAGACGACGACCGCCGCCGAGGTGAGGGTCATCAGCACGGCGATACCGACCGAGGCGGCGCCGACGAACCAGGTGAACACCTGGGTGACCGGGTCGAGGTTGGCCAGCACCGCCACCCCGATCAAGACCAGGGCTGAGACGGTCTGCACCACAGAGGCGATATGCGGGGAATCGTGGCGCAGGTGTGAGCGGCCGCAGCGTTCCGGCAGTGCGCGGGTGTTGCCGAGCGAGAAGATGTAGCGGGCCAGGACGTTGTGGAAGGACAGCAGTGCCGCGAAAAGGCTGGTGATGAGGAAGATCTGGACCAGGTCACCGGCCACCGAACCGAGGTAGCGGTTGGCGGTGTCGGTGAGCATGGTGGCCGGTGTGTCGGTGGCCGCGGCCACCGCACCGGTGTCGCCCCAGGCGCTGACCATGACCCAGCTCGACAGCGCGTAGAACCCGCCGATGAGCAGCAGCGCCACGTAGGTGGCCCGCGGGATGGTGCGGGCCGGGTCGCGGGCTTCGTCGCGGAAGACCGCGGTCGCCTCGAAACCGATGTAGCCGGCCAGGGCGAAGATCAGTGCGATACCCGGTGCGCCACTGAAGAAATTGCCCGGATGCAGTACGGCGGTCGACAGCCCTTCGGCGCCGCCCTTGGTGATGACCGCGGCGTTGATGACCAGGACGATGCCGACTTCGCAGATCAGCAGGACGCCGAGTACCTTGCCGGACAGTTCGATGTGCCGATAGCCGAGGGTGCCGACGACCGCGAGCATCGCCAGCGCGTACAGGTACCACGGCACCGCCGGACCGCCGTGGCTGGTGACCAGTTCGTTCAGCGCCGCCCCGACGTAGCCGTACACGCCGCCCTGTACCGCCGTGTAGGACAGCAGCGCCAGGAACGCCGCACCCAATCCGATGTGACGGCCGAAGCCGTGGGCGATGTAGGTGTAGAAAGCCCCGGCGCCGCGGATGTGGCGGGTCATCGCGGTGAAGCCGACGGCGAACAGCAGCAGCACCGCGGTGCAGACACCGTAGGAGGCCGGGAAGGCCGCGCCGTTGCCCGCGGCGATGCCGATCGGGAAGGTGCCCGCCACGACGGTCAGGGGGGCGGCCGCGGCGACGACCATGAAGACGATGGCGGTGGGGCCGAGTTTGCCGGCCAATCGGTGAGCCTGGCCACCGGCCGCGGGGCCGGCGTCCAGGACTGCGTCAGTTGTCATGGGTCTACCTTCGACGGAATTGAATGTGAATTGGTTGCCGTGCGGTAAGGCTTCGGTGAGTTCAAATGAGAATGGCTCGATGTGGCAATTCCCATTTGACGGGTGAAATTCAGAGAGCGATATTGACGGCCTTCGTCTGGGTGTATTCGGCGATGGCGCCCTCACCCAGTTCGCGGCCCCAGCCGGATTGTTTGTAGCCACCGAACGGCAGCGCGCTGTCGAACGCGTTATGGCAGTTGACCCAGACCGTGCCGGCCTTGATCTGGGCGGCCACCTCGTGAGCGGTGGACACATCGCGGGTCCACACACTGGCCGCCAGCCCGTACGGGGTGTCATTCGCGGCGGCGCGGACCCCACGTTCCCGGTTGAACGGCACCGCGACCGCCACCGGCCCGAAGATCTCCTCGCGGTAGACGCTGAAGTCGTCGCGCACGTCGACCAGCAGCGTCGGCTGCACGTAGAAACCGGTGTCGCCGTGCCGGCCGCCGCCCGCCAGCGCGCGGGCGCCCTGCTCGATGCCGGCGTCGAGGTATCCGGTCACCTTGGTGAGCTGTTCCCGCGACACCAGCGGGCCGATGTCGTTGGTGGGATCCAGACCGGGGCCGATGCGCAGGCCCGCCGCATGCTCGGCGACACCGGCGGTGAACTCGTCGAAGATGGTGTCCTCGACCAGCAGGCGGGTGCCCGCGGTGCAGGTCTGGCCGTGGTTGAACAGGAATCCGCCGGCCACGCCCGGGATGGCGGCGGCCAGGTCGGCGTCGGCGAACACCACCTGCGGACTCTTGCCGCCGAGTTCCAGGGAGACCTTCTTGAGGTTGCCCGCGGCGGCGTTGACGATCTTCTTCCCGACCTCGGTGGAGCCGGTGAAGGCGACCTTGTCGACGTCCGGATGCGCCGACAGCGCGGCGCCGATATCGCCGAAGCCGGTGAGCAGGTTGAACACACCGTCGGGCACACCGGCCTCGGCGATCACCTCGGCCAGCAGCACCGCGGTCAGCGGGGTCTGCTCGGCCGGCTTGAGGATGACGGTGTTGCCGCAGGCCAGCGCGGGCGCGACCTTGAACGCCGCCATCACCAGCGGGAAGTTCCACGGGATGATCTGGGCGCAGACCCCGATCGGTTCGCGCAGCGTGAAGGCGTGGAAGCGGCTGCCGGGCGCCCACGGCACCGACACCGGCACGGTGCGGCCCTCGATCTTGGTGGCCCAGCCGGCGTAGTAGTAGAAGATCTCCGCGGCCCAGGTGACGTCGACGGCCTTGGCGACGGCCACCGACTTGCCGTTGTCGATGCTCTCCAGCTCGGCGAACTGGTCGGCGCGGGCGGTGATGCCCTCGGCGATCCGCCAGATCATCCGCTGCCGCTGCGCCGGGGTCATCGCCGGCCAGGGGCCTTCCTCGAAGGCGCGCCGGGCGGCGGCGACCGCGCGTTCGACGTCCTCGACGCCGCTGTGCGGGACGGTGGTGATCACCTGCTCGGTGGCCGGGTCGACGGTGTCGAACCGCCGTCCCGAGAGCGCGTCGGCCCATCGGCCGTCGATGTACATCTGCCGGGGCGCCGACACGAAGGCGAGGGTCCGCGGGTCCAGATCCGGGCTGAGCATGGTTGTCATGTAGGTCATAATTACGCCCTGATGTGGTCTGCGTCACCACTAATTCCTAATGGGTTTTTCGCACTTTTGCATTCTCATTTGGAACGTCGTTGCCATTCTCATTCGGACGTCGGGAATTCGCAGCGTACGGATGCGGCGGTGGACAAGTGACGCACGAGGCCGGTTCGATTCTCATTTGAAGTTTTCGAAGATTTACCTGACAGCGCTGTGCTGGGGTGGGTGATCGGCTACGTTGCCGAAGTGAGTGGCAGACGGGCGATGCGGAGCAGCTCACCGGTGTCCGGGTTGCGACGGGCACAGCTGTCGTTCGCCCAGGTGCTGGGGCAGTCGGTGTCGGCGGTGGCACCCTCGGCGGTGATGGTGACCCTGCCCGCCCTGGTCATTCCCGCGGCCGGGCACGCGACGCTGCCGGTGTTCGTGGCCACCGCGCTGTTGATGGCCGCCGTGGGCTACTGCGTCGCCCAGTTCACCACCCGGATGGTCGCGGTCAGCGGGCTGTACAGCTACACGGTCAAAGGACTGGGTCCGGTGCCCGGTATCGCGGCCGGCTGGTCGGTGGTCATCGGCTACGCGGCGGCGGCGATGGCCAGCACCCTGGGCGCGGCAAGCTATCTCACCGCACTGCTGGGCCGTCTGGGAGTGCCCGACGGGCGGCCGGTGATCGCGGTGCTGGCGGTGCTCGTCGGCGTCGTCGCCTGGGCGTTGATGGTCCGCGGTATCCGGCTGTCGGCCCGCATCTCTTTGTCGATCGAGATCTTCGCCATCGCGGTGGCCGCCGCGGTGCTGGTGATCGCGTTCACCCGATCGGTCGCCGGTGGCCACGACCCGCCCAAAGTGGATGTTCCCGAGAGTCATTCGGCGTTGGGTTTCGCCCTACTGCTGGCCATCACGTCGTACGTGGGATTCGAGAGCGCGGGCACCGTGGCCCGCGAGGCGCAGCGTCCGTTCATCACGGTGACCCGGGCGATCCGGTGGTCACCGCTGGCGCTCGGCGTGCTGTACACCTTCGCCGCGGCCATGCAATCCACCGGAACCATCAGGGCCGGAATCGGTTCCGTGCCCATCGTGCTCTCGTTGCCCGACAACGCGGCACTGTCGGTCGTGATGGAGCTGGGGATCACCGCATCGTGGTTCGCCTGTGTCATCGGATCCACCACCGCGCTGTCCCGGACGCTGTTCGCGATGGGCCGCGAGGGCGTGCTCCCGGCACGGGTCGGGCGGGCACATCCGGTGTACCGCACCCCGCATGTGGCGCTGAGCGCGGTGATGCCGGTCATCGTGGCGGTGCCGGTCGGCTATCTGTTCCTCGCCGGATCCAGTCGCGAGGTGCTGGTCGGGCTGCTCGCGGTGTCCGCGCACGGCTATATCGGGGCGTATCTGCTGGTGTGCCTGGCCGCCCCGGCGTTCCTGCGTCGGATCGGCGAACTGACAAGCGGCCCGTTGGTGATCGGGATCGCCGCGGCCGCGGCGATGATCGCCATCATCTGCTGGGCCGCGCTGACGGTCGCCTCCCCGGTCTGGATCGCCACCGCGGTCTACGCCACGCTGCTGGCCGCGGGTTTCGCCGCGTTCGGGTTGCGCCGCCGCAGGGTGCCCGACCTGGCCGAGCGGGTCGGGGTGTTCGACGAGACGGTGGCCGGTGACGTGTTCGCCGACTACAACCCGTGGGAGGTGCGCCGGTGAGCCCCGGCGGGCTGGAGCGAAGCGACCGGGGAATCGGGCGCGCTGACGGCGCCCTGTCGGGTCGCCAACCCAAGGCGGTACAGAGTGCGTTGCTGGTGCTCGAGGCGGTCGCGCTGGCGGGGACGGGAGTCACCGCCAAGGAGATCGCGGACCGTCTCGGGATGCCGTCGGCCACCACCTACCGGCTGTTGAATCTGCTTGTCGCCGACGGCTATATCGTGCGACTGCCGGATCTGTCCGGATTCTCGCTGGGTCCGCGGATGGGGGTGCTGATCGATGCGGCGGTGTCACCGACGGTGTGCACCGCGGCCCGGGAGGTGTTGGCCGAGCTGCGGCTGTCGGTGCGCTTCGGCGTGCATCTGTTCTATTTCACCAACACCTCGGTGCGGTTGGCCGACTCCGATGACGAATACCCGCCACCGGTCGACGAATCGGTGCTCAATCACCACCTGCACGCCTGCGCTGTCGGCAAGCTGCTGCTGGCCGAGAAGCGCGATATCGACACCCTGCTCACGTTCCCGCTGCACAGCCTGACCGGCCGCACCCTCACCTCCAGATCGGTTCTGGTCCAACAGCTCCACGAGATCCGCGACCAGGAGCTGGCCACCCAGGTAGGCGAACTCACCGAGGACTCCGCCTGTGTCGCGGTGCCGGTGCGCTCGGCCACCGGGGCCTTGGTGGCCGCGGTCGCGATGTCGGCACGCGCCGACCAGGAGCAGCTGTTGATCCGCCAGGTCCCCGTGTTGCGGGAGTGCGCGGCGCGCCTGAGCCCCCTCCTCGCCTGACTGGTTTCGCCCAATTGATCAAACGGGCGCGAAAGTGCGAGTAGCCCGCGCCATTTCGTCGAACTCGGTGCTCACAGTCCGAGGATCTGCACGCTCTCCTCGCGCATCTGCACCTTGCGGATCTTCCCGGTGACGGTCATCGGGAACTCCTCGACCAGGTGCACGTAGCGCGGAATCTTGTAGTGCGCCAACCGGCCTTCGGCGAAGGCCCGGATCGCCTGGACGTCCAACGGGTCCGCGCCCGGCTTCATCTTGATCCAGACGCAGATCTCCTCGCCGTACTTCGCATCGGGGACACCGATCACCTGGGCATCCTCGATGCCGGGGTGGGTGTAGAGGAATTCCTCGACCTCGCGCGGGTACACGTTCTCCCCGCCGCGGATCACCATGTCCTTGATCCGGCCGACGACGGTGCAGTAGCCGTCCTCCCGCATGACGGCCAGATCCCCGGTGTGCATCCAGCCGTCCTCGTCGATCGCCTCGGCGGTCTTCTCCGGGTTCTCCCAATACCCGAGCATCACCGAATACCCCCTGGTACAGAACTCCCCGGGCTGACCTCGTTCGACGATCTCCCCGGTCTCCGGGTCGACGATCTTGACCTCGACGTGCGGATGCGCGCGGCCGATGGTCGCGGTACGGCGGTCCAGGTCGTCGTCGTGCAACGTCTGACACGACACCGGGGAGGTCTCTGTCATGCCGTAGGCGATGGCCACCTCGGCCATGTTCATCTCGTTGATGCAGCGCTTCATCACCTCGATCGGGCAGACCGCGCCGGCCATGACGCCGGTCCGCAGGCTCGACAGATCGGCCTCCGGGAACGACGGATGGTTCTGCATGGCGATGAACATCGTCGGCACCCCGTACACCCCGGTGCAGCGTTCCTGCTCAATGACTTTCAAGGTCAGGCCAGGATCAAACCCGGGCGCCGGGATCACCATCGTCACGCCGTGGGTGGTGCAACCCAGGTTGCCCATCACCATGCCGAAGCAGTGATAGAACGGCACCGGGATACACAGCCGGTCCCCCGGCCGCAGATTGATGCCCTCGGTGACGAAGAACCCGTTGTTCAGGATGTTGCGGTGCGACAGGGTCGCCCCTTTCGGGAAACCCGTAGTGCCCGAGGTGTACTGGATGTTGATCGGGTCGGTGTTGTTCAGCGTCTTCTGCCGCGCTGTTAGTTCCTCGGGTGCCACCGCGCTCGCGCGCAACGCGTCCCAGTCAGCCGTGCCCAGGAAGATCACCTCGGTCAGCGTGGGCGCTTCCGGGCGCACGGCGTCCACCATCGCAACGTAGTCCGAGCTCTTGAACTCGGTGGCCGAGATGAGCATTCGCACACCCGACTGGTTGAGCACATACCCCAGTTCGTGGGTGCGGTAGGCCGGGTTGATGTTGACCAGGATCGCGCCGATCTTGGCGGTCGCGTACTGCACGATGGTCCACTCAGACCGATTCGGCGACCACATGCCCACCCGGTCGCCCTTGGCGATCCCTCGGCCCAGGAGTCCCCTTGCTACCAGATCGATTTCGTCGTTGAGTTCGCGGTAGGTCCACCGGGTTCCCTGCGCGGCGTCGACCAACGCCTCGATATCGGGATGGGCTGCCGCGGTGCGCTCGAAGTTCGCGCCGATGGTCTCCTCGAGAATCGGGAGGGTCGTCGGCCCGGCGTCGTAACTCTGCATATCCATTTCCCGTCGCTTCGCTCGCCCCATTACTGCACCAGATCCTCGTAGCGGTGCTCGGTCGGAATCGGCGACCCCGA